>DATAJH010000114.1:0-41772 GCA_036262215.1 Steroidobacteraceae bacterium | reverse complement strand
TCATAAGACATTCTGTGTTGCTATTTGCGGCTACTTATTTGGCGATCGCACAATATTAACGGACCCCGCGTAGGCAACAAAGTCTTCCAGGCGGGGTCTTGCATTTTGCAGGAATGGTTTTGGGGTTACAGGAGAATTGCATGCGTTTGTATTCGCAAAAAGACGTCGACAAGAAAGCGCTGCGCGGGGCGCGCATCGCGGTCTTGGGCTACGGCAGCCAGGGCCGCGCGCACGCGCTCAATCTGCGCGACAGCGGCTACGACGTGGTGGTCGGCGTACGCAAGGGCGAGAGCTGGAACAAGGCCAAGAAAGACGGGCTCAAGGTGCTGGAGCCCGCCGCGGCGGTCAAGGGCGCACGGCTCGTCGCGATGCTGGTGCCCGACATGGCCCAGGCGGGGCTTTACAGCAGCATCAAATCATCGCTCAAGCCGGGTGCGACGCTGCTGTTTGCGCACGGCTTCAACGTGCACTTCAAGCAGATCAAGCCGCGCAAGGACCTGGATGTGGTGCTGATCGCCCCCAAGGGCCCGGGCAGTCTGGTGCGGCGGCAATACCAGCAGGGCCGCGGCGTGCCGTGCCTGATCGCGGTGGCGCAGGATGCGACCGGCAAGGCGCACGCGAAGGCGCTGGCCTATGCCGATGGCATCGGCGGTACCCGCGGCGGCGTGGTCGCCACCAGCTTTGCCGAGGAGACTGAGACCGATCTGTTCGGCGAGCAGGCAGTCCTTTGTGGCGGGGCCACCGAACTGGTGGTGGCAGGCTACGAGACGCTGGTCGAGGCCGGCTATCAACCCGAGGTGGCCTACTACGAGTGTCTGCACGAGCTGAAGCTGATCGTCGATCTGCTGCACGAAGGCGGGCTGGCGAAAATGCATCGCTACGTCAGCGACACCGCCAAGTATGGCGATCTGACGCGTGGGCCGCGCATTGTCAATGATCGTACGCGCAAGGAGATGCGCAAAATTCTCAAGGAGATCCAGAGCGGAAAATTCGCCCGCCAGTGGATCAGCGAACACCAGAGCGGCGCCAAGAACTACAAGCGCCTGCTGAAGCAGGACCTGCGCCACCCGATCGAGAAAGTGGGCGCAAAACTGCGCCAGCGCATGCCATGGCTCAAGGAAATGCGCTGAGTTCAAGGATTTACGGAGAGCGCCATGATACCGACAGCTGACCGCGTCCTGATCTTCGACACCACCCTGCGCGACGGCGAGCAGGCGCCGGGCTGCAGCATGACGCAGCCGGAGAAACTGCGGGTCGCGCGCGCGCTGGCGGAGCTGGGCGTGGATGTGATCGAGGCCGGCTTTCCCGCCGCCTCACGCGGCGACTGGGAGTCGGTCAATGCGGTGGCGCGCGAGGTGCAGGGTCCGGTGATTGCCGGGCTGGCGCGCTGCTCGCGCGAGGACATCGAACTGGCAGCGCGTGCGCTGGCTGATGCGCCGCGGCATCGCCTGCACGTGTTCCTCGCCACCAGCGCGATCCATCGCCAGCACAAGCTGCACATGGCGCAGGAGGAGATCCTGCGCCTGGCGGTCGAGGGGGTGTCGATCGCGCGCGAGTACTGCGACGACGTCGAGTTCTCCCCCGAGGATGCCTCGCGCACTGAACTCGATTACCTGGCACAGGTGGTGGAAGCGGTGATCGCGGCCGGCGCCACCACCATCAATATTCCGGATACCGTCGGCTACACGGTGCCGGATGAATTCGGCGAACTGTTCCGCTATCTGCGCCAGCAGGTGCGCGGCATCAACAAGGTCACCTTGTCGGTACACTGCCACGATGATCTGGGCATGGCGGTCGCCAACAGCCTCACGGCCGTGGTGGCCGGTGTGCGCCAGATCGAGTGCACCATCAACGGCATCGGCGAGCGTGCCGGCAACTGCTCGCTCGAGGAGGTGGTGATGGCACTGGTGACACGCGCCGCCTTCTTCAATCTGAAGACCAACGTCAACACCTCGCGGCTGTATCCGACCAGCCGCCTGGTATCAAGCATCACCGGCATGCCGATCCCGAGAAACAAGGCTGTGATTGGCGAGAATGCGTTCTCGCACGAGGCCGGGATCCATCAGCACGGCATGCTGCAGCATCGATCGACCTACGAGATCATGCGTCCGGAGGACGTCGGCCTGCCGCGCAGCAATCTGGTACTCGGCAAGCACAGCGGCCGGCACGCGTTTCGCGAACGGGTCAAGGATCTCGGTTTCGAACTGGACGAGCTGGAGCTCAACCGCGTGTTTGAGGAGTTCAAGGCGCTGGCGGACCGTAAGAAGGAGCTGTTCGACGGCGACATCGAGGCGATCGTGCTGCGCGCCGGCAGCGCCGCGGCCGGTCCGTGGAATCTCGAGCACCTGGACGTGGAAGCACACAGCGGCTCGCCCGCCGTGGCCAGCGTGCGGCTCAAGCATGCCGACGGCCGGACGCTGGAGCGCCAGGCCAGCGGCGACGGTCCGGTCGATGCGACCTACAAGGCGATCGTTCTGGCCACCGGCGTGGCTCTCACGGTACGCAAGTTCGAAGTGCATGCCGTGACCATCGGTGAGGATGCGCAGGGCGAGGCGATCCTGTACGTGGACAACAACGGCCGCAGCTACCGCGGCTCGAGCATCAGCACCAACATCGTGGAAGCCGCAGGCCGCGCGCTGCTCGAGGTGATCAATCGCATCGAGCTGTCGCAGAAAACCGGACGCCACCCCGGCGGCGCACGCGAACCGAGCACGCAACTGGCGCACAACGTTATCTAGGAGCCATCGCCATGCCGATACCCGCAACACCCTACATCTGGTTCAACGGCAAACTGGTCGCCTGGGAGAAGGCCACGGTGCACGTGCTCGCGCACGCGCTGCACTACGGCTCTTCGGTATTCGAAGGCATACGCGCCTACGAGACCCCCAAGGGCGTGGCGATTTTTCGTCTGCTCGACCACACCCGCAGGCTGTTCGATTCGGCCAAGATCTACCGCATCCAGCTGCCGTTCTCGGCCGATCAGGTCAACGATGCCTGCCGCCAGGTGATCGCGGTCAACAGCCTGGCGCACGGCGCCTACATCCGACCGATCGCGTTTCGCGGTTACGGCGAGATCGGCGTGGCGCCGAAGATCGACCCGCCGGTGGACCTGGCCATCGCCGCCTGGGAATGGGGCAAGTACCTCGGGCACGAGAGCGAGGAAGCCGGAGTCGATGTGTGCGTGTCGTCATGGCAGCGCGTGGCGCCGAACACGCTGCCGGCGCTGGCCAAGGCCGGCGGCAACTATCTGTCGAGCCAGCTGATCAGCCAGGAAGCCAAGCGCCTGGGTTTCGCCGAAGGCATCGGCCTGTCGCCCGACGGGCTGGTGAGCGAGGGCGCCGGCGAGAATCTGTTCCTGGTGCGCGACGGCATGCTGCTGACGCCGGGGCTGGCGCACTCGGCGCTCGCCGGCATCACGCGCGACACCGTCATCAAACTTGCGCGCGAATGCGGCATCGAGGTGCGCGAGAGTTCGATCCCGCGCGAACTGCTGTACCTGGCCGACGAACTGTTCTTCACCGGTACCGCGGTCGAAGTCACCCCGATCCGCTCGGTGGATCGCATCATCGTCGGCTCCGGCAAGCGCGGCCCGATCACCGAGCGCTTGCAGCAGGCCTTCTACGGGCTGTTCAGCGGGGCGACGGCGGACAAGTGGGGCTGGCTGGATTACGTGGACATGCAGGCCAAGCCGCGCGTAGCCGCCGCGAGCTGAGCAGTCGCCGGCGATGCATCATTAGGCCCAACGGGGATGATAGGCACCTTGAGTTTGTTTTTAATAATGAAAACAAACTCAAGGTGCCTATCATCCTCATTGAGATATTGACGACTTGACGGCACTGTCTACGGCCGCTCGCGCGGCTAGCGGGGTTGGCAACTTGAAGACCATGTTTCAGAAGGTGTGGGAACAGCACGAAGTCGTGGCCGAGACGCCCGACACGCCGGCGGTGCTGTACGTCGACCGCCATCTGATCCATGAAGTCACCTCACCGCAGGCCTTCACCGTCCTGCGCGAGCGCGGCCTGACGGTGCGACGGCCGGAGCGCACGCTGGCAACCATCGATCATTCCAGCCCGACGCGCAGCGATCAGATCTTCGGCGGCGTACCGATCGCGATTGAGTCGGCGGCCAAGCAGATCGCGCAGCTGCAGAAAAACTGCGCCGAGTTCGGCGTCGAACTGCTCGATCTGAAGAGTGATCAGCGCGGCATCGTGCACATCATCGGACCGGAATTAGGCTTCACGCTGCCCGGACAGACCATCGTCTGCGGGGACAGCCACACCAGCACCCACGGTGCATTCGGCGCCCTCGCCTTCGGCATCGGCACCACCGAGGTCGGCCAGGTGCTGGCCACGCAGTGCCTGTTGCAGCGCCGGCCGCGTACCTTCGCCATCAACGTGCATGGCGCTCTGTCGCCCGGTGTGACCGCGAAGGATCTCATTCTGTCGATTATCGGTGAGATCGGTATCGGCGGCGGTACCGGTTACGTGCTCGAATACCGCGGCGCGGTGATGCGCTCGCTGAGCATGGAAGAGCGCATGACGGTGTGCAACATGTCGATCGAGGGCGGCGCGCGCGCCGGCATGATTGCGCCCGATGAGACCACCTACAGCTACCTTCGGATGCGGCCGCGCGCACCCAAGGGTGCCTCCTGGGAGCGCGCGCTGGCGCACTGGCGCAGCCTGGCCAGCGACCCGGGGGCAAAATTCGACCGCGAGATCACCCTCGATGGCGGCCGGTTCGAGCCGATGATCACCTACGGCACCAACCCGGGCATGGTGATGGCGGTGTCCGGCTCGATCCCCGAGCGGCGCGACGATCCGGTGTTCGATAAAGCGCTGGCCTACATGGGACTTACGGCCGGTGCGCCGATCGGCGGCCAACCGGTCAATGTCGTGTTCATCGGCAGCTGCACCAACGGCCGGCTGTCGGATCTGCGCAGCGCCGCGCAGCTGCTGCGTGGCCACCACATTGCGCGCGGCGTGCGCGCGCTGGTGGTGCCCGGTTCGCAGCAGGTCAAGCAGGCCGCCGAAGCCGAGGGCCTGGACCGCATCTTCATCGATGCCGGCGCCGAATGGCGCGAGTCGGGCTGCTCGATGTGCATCGGCATGAACGGCGACACCGTCGCCAGCGGCGAGTACTCCATCAGCACCAGCAATCGCAACTTCGAGGGGCGCCAGGGCCCGGGCGCGCGCACGCTGCTGGCAAGTCCGCTGACCGCGGCGGCCAGCGCGGTGCGTGGCCGGGTCACCGATCCACGCGATTTCATCAACGGTTAGAGCCCAGCATGCAACCGATACAGCAGATTCGTTCGCGCACCGTGGTATTGCCGTTCACCAATATCGACACCGACCAGATCATCCCGGCGCGCTTCCTGCGCACCACCACGCGCGCGGGTCTTGGCAAGCAGTTGTTCGCCGACTGGCGCTACAGCACCGACGGCGCGATCAAGCCGGAGTTCGCCCTGAACCGACCCGAAGCCGCCGGCTGCGCGGTGCTGGTCGCGGGCCACAATTTCGGCTGCGGCTCCTCGCGCGAACACGCGCCCTGGGCGCTGCTCGACTACGGTTTTCGCGCGGTGATCAGCACAGCGATCGCCGATATTTTCCGCAGCAACTCACTCAAGAACGGACTGCTGCCGATCGAGGTCGATGCGCCGACCGGCCAATGGCTGCTCGAGCATCCGGGTGCCGAGGTCACCATCGACCTGCAGACCACGACGCTGCGGCTTCCCGATGGCACGGCGGTCGAATTTCCGGTGGAGCGCTTCGCGCGCTATTGCCTGCTCAATGGCACCGACGAACTCGGCTTTCTGATTTCCACAGAGCGCGAGATTTCGACCTATGAACAGGCTCTCCGGCCGTGAAGGCGCGCATCGCGGTGCTCGCGGGCGACGGCATCGGGCCGGAAGTCATCGGCCAGGCGGTGCCGGTACTGCAGGCCATTGGCGCGCGCTTCGGCCACGAGATCACGCTGTCGGCCGCCGCCTTCGGCGGCGTCGCCATCGATCTGCACGGCGAGCCGTTGCCGGCTGCGACGCTGGCGACTTGCCTTGCGTCCGATGCCATTCTGCTCGGCGCCATCGGCGGCCCGAAGTGGTCCTCGCCGCAGGCCAAGGTGCGGCCCGAGTCCGGCCTGCTGCGCTTGCGGCGCGAACTCGGTGTGTACGCGAATCTGCGCCCGGTCAGCGTGCATCCGGAGCTGCGCAACGCCTCCTCGCTCAAGCCGGAGATCATCGATGGCGTGGATCTGATCTTCGTGCGCGAGCTGACCGGCGGCATCTACTTCGGCGCCAAGAGCCGCGATGCGCACCAGGCCACCGACCTGTGCACCTACACCACGCCGGAGATCGAGCGCATCGTGCGGGTGGCTGGGAACATTGCCCGCACGCGACGCCGGCGGCTGCTGTCGATCGACAAGGCCAATGTGCTGGAGACCTCGCGCCTGTGGCGCGAGGTGTGCGAGCGGGTGGTACGTAATGAATTTCCCGACCTGCAGCTCGAGCACATGCTGGTCGACTCCGCCGCGATGCACCTGATCCGCCGGCCGCGCGATATCGACGTCGCGGTGACGGAGAACATGTTCGGCGACATCCTCACCGATGAAGCCTCGATGCTGTGTGGTTCCCTGGGCCTGTTGCCGTCTGCCTCGCTCGGCGATGGCACACGCGGACTGTATGAACCGATCCACGGTTCGGCCCCTGATATCGCCGGCCAGGGCATCGCCAATCCCTATGGCGCGATTCTCAGCGTGGCACTGCTGCTGCGGCATTCCTTCAAGCTGGAGCGCGAGGCACGGGCTGTGGAGCTCGCGGTGGACCGCGCCATCGGCGACGGGGTGCGCACCGCGGATATTTCCGCGCCCAATCAGCGCCCGGCCACAACCCAGGAAGCCGGTGCCGCGGTGCTGGCGGCGCTGGCCTGAAGCCGCGCCGAGAACGCTAGTGCTTCGCTCGCGTGAGCCGGCGCCGGCCCAGCGATGCCTCGATCAGCTGATCGGCGACCCGCGCCACCGCGCGCGCCGGTCCGTTGCGGCGAAACAGCTGACTACTGGCGTAGGCGCCCTCGAGCAACAGCGCCAGCCCGTCGGCCAGAAGTCGCGGTTGCCTCGCTCCCATCGCCGCCGTCATCAGTGCCAACCGGCGCCGCAACCTGTGCTTGTTGGCCACCGCCGCGCGCCGCGCCGGGTGGCCGGCCTGCGGATACTCGACCGCCGCATTGGTGAGCGCGCAGCCGCGATACCCGGGACTGCGCATGCGTTGCGTCAGCCGCTCCAGGAACAGTCGCAATTGCGCGCGCGGATCGTCCGGATGCGCTGCGACTGCGGACTCGAAGCGCTGCCAGAACGCACTATCCCAGTCGCGCAGGTAGGCGGCCGCCAGCTCGTCCTTCGACCGGAAGCTGCGATACAGGCTCGGCTTCGTCGCCCGGGCGTGCCGCACGATCGCATCGACGCCCACGGCACGAATGCCATCGCGGTAGAACAGCTGCTTTGCCGTCTCGCGGATCCGATCGCCGGCTTTCGCGCCGGGCATCGCCCTGACTGGTTTCGGCTGCACGCATCACACCCCTTGACTATGTTACCGATCGGTACGTAGCATGGTTACCTTGATACGTACCGGTCAGTAACATGACTTTAGCATTGCGGCGGCAACCTGGCCAGAATTACGTCTTCGTGGTAGTGGCGGTGGTGTTCCTTGCGCTGATGGTGAGCGCCGGGCTGCGCGCTACGCCGGGCGTGTTGATCCTGCCGTTGGAGGCCGCGTTCGGCTGGGATCGCGCCTCGATCTCGCTGGCCGCGGCGATCGGCATCTTTCTGTACGGGCTGGTGGGACCGTTCGCGGCCGCGCTGATGCTGCGATTCGGCATCCGCCGTATGGTGCTGTGCGCGCTGGCGCTCATGGCGGCCTCGAGCGGCGCCAGCGCACTGATGACCAGCCGCTGGCAGCTGGTGTTGTTCTGGGGCGTACTGTCGGGGCTGGGCACCGGCTGCGTGGCGATGGTGCTGGGAGCCACCATCGTCAATCGCTGGTTCGTGAAACATCGTGGCACGGTCATGGGAGTGATGACCGCCAGTACCGCCACCGGAACTCTCATTTTCCTTCCCGGGCTCGCAGCCATCGCCCAGACTCATGGCTGGCGCGCGGTGGTGCTGACGGTCGCGGCCTGTGCGCTGGCACTGATCCCGCTGGTGTGGTGGCTGCTGCCGGAACGGCCGGGCGATATCGGCCTGACCCGCTACGGCGCAGTGGATGCCGCGCCGCCCGCCGAGCATACGGGTAACCCGGTGAGCGCCGCCCTCGGGGCCTTAGGGCAAGCGGCCCGCAATCGCGATTTCTGGTATCTGTTCGCTACCTTCTTCATCTGCGGATTCACCACCAACGGCCTGGTCGGTACCCATCTGATTGCGCTTTGCGGCGATCACGGCATCGCCGAGGTCCAAGCCGCGGGGCTGCTGGCCGTGATGGGTGTGTTCGATCTTGTAGGCACCACCGCGTCCGGCTGGCTGACGGACCGCTACGATCCGCGCAAGCTGCTGTTCATCTACTACGGCCTGCGCGGCGCCTCTCTGGTCTACCTGCCCTACTCCAATTTCTCCTTCGGCAGCCTGTCGGTGTTTGCGGTGTTCTATGGCCTGGACTGGATCGCCACGGTCCCGCCCACGCTGCGTCTCACCACCGAGGCCTTCGGCGAGACCGCTGCAGCCATGGTGTTCGGCTGGGTCATCGTTGGCCATCAGATCGGCGCCGCCTGTGCGGCTTTCCTGGCCGGCTATTTGCGCACGCTGCAGGGTGACTACGTCGATGCTTTCGTATTTGCCGGCTCGACCGGCATCATCGCCGCGGCGCTGGCGCTTCTGATCCGCCGCCACGGGGCAGCCAACGCCGTGGTGGCAGCGCCGGCATGAAGCGGCGGCGGTGGGCAACGCCAGCGGCGTGGCAACACCCGTCTGGCTACGAACAGCCCGCTGATCGGAATCTCCGCTACCGTTTCACGCAACCGGCGCTCGCAGCACTTGTAGTGCTTGCCTGTGGTCAGCACATCGTCGAACAGGATGATGCGCGCGCGCGGCGGCTTGAGAGCGAGCAGTACCCGGTCGAGCCCGATGACGCGATACAGCGCCTCGGCGTTCAATCGGCGTGCTGTGGTGTGGTCTGGGGCAGTGACTTCGGTCTGATACAGCAGGCGCCGAAGATCCAGGTCATAGCCGCCGAAAGCCAACGCCAGAATGCGCTGCAGGCGATCGTCATAGTCGGCGTCGCGCGCCGGCCGCGACGGCGGAATCGGAATCCAGGTGGCGGACTCTACCGACGATCGGCTCAGGGCAGCGCGCAGCGCACACGCGACCTCGTCGATGGCTCGATTCTTATAGTGCATGCGCCGCGGGTGCGCCAACGCAATCGACGGCCGGCACTTCAGGTTGACGATCAACTGATTGACCTCACTCACCCGATAGCTGCTGCCAGGGCGGTATTCGGCCAGGCACCAGCACCGGTCGGCCGCCGTGAGGTAAGCATGATCGATACGCGCACTGTCATCGAGCGCCCGCGTGCCGGCGAAGACCGACCTCATAGCGCAAAATCCCGGTCCGCGGCATCGCGCTCGAGCGCCGTCAGCGAAGCGCGCCGCGGCGCCTGCGTCTCTGGAGAAGTCTGCGGCAACAGCTGCCCACCCGCCGGGGACTCCTTTATATGGGCCTGCCGCCGCCCGGCGTCCAGCCCCTCGGGCGCCCGGCCCCGCAGCTGCAGCCAGGCCTCGCGCGCCTGCTGCCGCAGCTGCTCCAGATCGAGGCCCGGCGGCGACGGCTGTGCGCCCGTGTGACCCGCCGCCCGCGCAAGCCGCGCCTGGACCCGCGCACGATAACGCTCCCGAATGCGCTCAGCGATCTCACTTCGAAGGCCGCGGCGCTCCATGTGAATCAGCCCAATGGGTATCCGCGGCAGGGGTTCGCGGTCGATGCCCTGAGCCCGAAGGCTGCGATGGTCGATCCGCATCTGCAGTCCGGCTGCCGCCAGCGCCTGGTTGCTCAGTGTGGCCCAGCGTTCGCGGATTGCCTTGATCTCGGCGATGCCGGCCGGCAGGCCGCGCCGTTGTCGCTCGGCGCCCGCCATATCGAGTCCGGCCTTGCCGCCGAAGCCCGCCGGTGTGACTTCCCTGGAGGTTGCGAGCAGGTGCGCGTGGTGGTTGCGCGGATCGCCGGCGACACGCGGCGCGTGCACCGCCAGGTCGACGGCGACATTGTGGCGCTCGGCGAGTTCTTGTGCGAGTGAGCGCGCCAGCAGCAGACGCTCGGCGGCGTTCAATTCAAACGGCAGCGCGATCTGATATTCGCGCGCGACCCGCGCATCGCGCCGGGGTTCCGCGCGTTCGGCCGCGTTCCACAGGCTCGCCCGGTCCGCGGCCCATGCACAGCCCGCGCCCTGCAGCCTGGACGGCAGCAGGATCTCCTTGTGGCTGACATCGGTGCGGTGCGAATGGTTGTGCAACACGCCGGTGCGCTCGTCGCGGATGCACTCGCCAGCGCGATAGGCAGCCGCGGCCGTAGAGCTGCGCCCGGCGCCGCGGGAGATCGACTTGATCTGCAGGTAAAAGATCGCCATCGCTAGCCCGGCGCGGCTCGACGGAGGACCACGCGCCGCCAACTCCTGCAGGAGGCGGTCTTCAGGTAGCCGCCGAGATCCGGCAGCTGTTCCAGCTCGGAGGCGAGCACCGCACTTTCGACGATCTGCTGCTCGTTGACCTGCGTCGAACGACGTGTCCCGCGTGCCAGAAACGACCCGTCACGGTCACGTCCATGCGAGGTCTGGCGCCTGATCACTTCGCGTTCACCGATCAGACGCGAAGCAAACTGCGAGGTACCGCCCTGCTCGCTGCCCGAGCAGCGCAGGATCAACGTGTTGCCGCAATTTTCGACAATGGTCTGGGCGTCGCCGTGCCCATACGTGCTGGACACCTGCGCGACAGACTGAAAGCCCAGGACGCAGCGGCCACCGAATTTGCGCAGCCGCGCCAGGGCATCCTTGAGGCCATCGATTGCGCCCAGGGCGTCGAGTTCGTCCACCACGAACCAGAGTCGCTGATCGCACTGAGCCGGCCGATTCATGACCTCGAAGATTGCCAGGCGAATCCAGGTAGCAATGATCGAGCGCAGCGCGGCAATCTGCCCGGCACGGTAGGGAATAAACAGCACCCCGCGCCCGGCCCTGATCCAGCCGCGCACCGAAAATGCCGCGGCGCGCTGCGCCTGGATGTACTGGAGCGCCGCCATCGCCGACACCGCCACCGAGCGGATCGAGGAGAACATGCGCGCGTTGTCCGGCTCCAGGAACGGCTGTGCCGGCGTGCCCGCCACCATGGCGCGCAACTCCTCGGTGCCCGCGATCGCGAGCAGCCGCCACAGCTCGGCCGGATCGCGCTGTCCCTCGGCGCAGCTGCGCCGCAGCACCGCGCTTACCAAGGTGCGTGCATAGCCTCGCCATTCCTGCGAGGCAGGATCCTCGCTCGACGGGATCAGGGCGCTCGCCAGCTGCTCGCTGTCGTACGCGGCATGCAACTCGCCGTACAGGTCCCAACGCACCGAGTCGGGTTCAAACGGATTGAGAATCACGTCGCCGCGATAGCGGTTGGCGAAGCGCGCGGCATACGCCCCGTTCGGATCGCTGACGACAGCGCGGTCGCCACGCCGCAGGGCCGACGCCAGCAGCTCGCCGATGGCGGTGGACTTACCGGTGCCGGTAGTGCCGATGAACTTGAAGTGCTTGAGTTCATCGGCCGGCGCGATCGGTATACCTGCCAGGGTCAGCCGGCCGTAGGGCGCATATTTGGGCGGCCGCCGCAGCCGATACCAGGCCCGTTGTGGTTCGATGAGCGCCCCGCGCCGATGAATCACTCTTAGCGCAGTCCGCCGGGCTAGCCGTATGGCGATCACCGCCAGCATTCCCAGCGCGAGTGCCAGCACCGTGCGGATCTGATCGGATGGCACCAGATGCGGCCAGGGCGTCAACCACCAGATCATGGCTCAGTAGCCCCGGACGACCAGATAGTCCGCCTGCTCGCCGTAAGCGGGCGCGTGCCGGTCAATCCTGACGCACAGACGCGAGGTATCGCCGCAACGGCGCAGATCGATGCGCCCACCACCGCTCGACAGTCGCGCCACCGCCGCCGCGAGATGCGCGTGCTGCGACCGCAGCGCCGCCATCTGTGCCGGTGACGGCAGCCACCACCACAGAAAAATCGCCACCACGGCACCAGGCACGACGGCGGCGAGCGTGCTCCACAACGCCGCCCTGAGTCTGGCCGCGCGCGCCAGGGCTCGCAGAACCTCGGCTGCCCTGGTAGCTTCTTCCATGAGTTCGGCCAGTTCCGCGCTCATGACGCGCCGGATTTCATCCCGGACCACCTCGTCCAGTCCGCGGGTGTGCGCCTGCAGCTGCCTCAGGCTGCCGTCGACCAATTCCTGGTGGGATTGCGCGGCCTCCATCAGCAATCCGAGTCTCACTGTGTCGTTGTCCGCCGCCAGCGCAGCGCCGCTCATGGCTCAGGGCCTCGCACGTCGGGCGCCGCACCGGCGTCGGCGCCCCTCCCACGCGCGCCGCGGCGATCGTGCACGCCGTGGTGCGCGGCTGGTGGCTGCGCGCCAGCGCGCGTAGTGGTACTGCGGCGCCGGCCGGGGAAGGGCCGCGGCAAGGCCGCAGCGTCAGGCGTGTAGGGGCGCGCCGGCGCGGCGGCGACGGCCGACATGGCGGCGCCGGTTGGCAGCTCGATCGGCAGATGCGCAGGACTTTCGACAGCCGCCGCACCCGGTCGGGCTGCAGTCTGCAGGCGTACGCCCAGCCATTCCGGGCGTGAGGCAAACTTCAGATAGCCGCATAGATCCGGCAACTGTTCGATCTCCGAGTCCATTACCGCCGGCTCGATGCTGAAATGCTCGCTGCGTGTGGTAGTACCGAACAGCTCTGTCGGACGACGACTGTGCGAAACCGTCGCCCGCCGCACCTCACGCTGCCCGATCAGCGTGGAGGCAAAACGTGAGGTGCCTCCACCTTCACTGGCGGAGCAGCGAAGGATCATGCTGTTGCCGCAATTTTCGACAATGGTGTGGGCATCGCCTTCGCCATAGGTCGTAGCCACCTGCGAAATTGATTGGAAGCCCAGGATGCAGCGGCCACCAAACTTGCGAAGCCGTGCCAGTGCGTCCTTCAGTCCGTCGATCTGGCCGAGCGCATCGAGTTCATCGACCACGAACCACAGGCGTTGATCGTGCTCGGCGCGATCCATAGCCGCAAAGATGGCGATGCGCATCCAGGCAGAAATTGCTGATCGCAAGGCCGCGATCTGCCCGGCACGGTACGGGATGAACAGGACTGCGCCGCGGCTGCCACGGTCGCGCTCCACCCACTTCCGCAGTGAAAACGGTGGCGAACGCTGGGCGGCGACATATTCCAGTGCCCCCGCGGCGGAGCTGGTCACCGATCGGATGGAGTCGAACATGCGGCCGTTGTGCTCGTCGAGAAACGGCTGCGCTGGTGTTCCGCGTGTGAGGGTGCGCAGCTCGTGGGTATCGGCCACGACCAGCAGGCGATAGAGCTCCATGACGTCACGCACTCCCGCGACGTGCGCCTGGCGCGTGACGGCGGTAAAGAACGTGCGGGCATAACCGCGCCAGCTGCGATCGGCGCCCTCGTGGTCCGGCAGCAGCGAGCGAGCGATCTGTTCCACATCGTAGCCGTGGCGTATTTCGGCAAACAGATCCCACTTCACCGAGCGTTGATCGAACGGATTGAGGATCACGTCGCCGCGGCCTGCGTCGTAGAAGCGACGCAGATAGCCGCCCTCGGGATCGGCGATCACCGCGCTATCCCCGCGCGCCAGCGCGCCGCCGATCAACTGCGCAATCGCGGTGCTCTTGCCGGTGCCGGTGGTGCCGATGAATTTGAAGTGCTTGGTCTCATCGGCCGCCGCAACTGGCAGGCCCGCAAGCCTCAGCTCCTGCGTGCGCTGCGCCCCGATGCCGGGGTTGCGCGGCGTGGCGCGCTCGTCGGCTCGAGCCACCATCGCACCGCGCTGATGCCACGCCGTCGCTGCCGCCGCCGGCGCCCGTCCGATCGAACGCCCCGCCAGGTAACCGATGCCGCCGTACAACGCGCCGCCAGCCGCCAGATGTAATAGGCCCGAGGGCGCCAGCCCCAGAGCCTGCAGTGCCGAACCAGCCAGCGCCATGCCCAGGCCCGCGAAGGCCGTGACCGGGGCAGCAATTACTGGCGACAGCAGCAGCCGCGAGACGGCCGCACGCGAGCGCAGCATCCCCGCCAGCATCGGCGCCTGTACACTCGCATAGGCGAGCGCTACACCAAACCAGCCATGAGTCAGCGCAGTGATGGGGACCACAGCAAGCACTGGTGTAAGCCTCAGACTGCGCTAGCCAAGTCGCGCCGCTTGCGCGCCGGCTCGTACCAGATCTCCTTGATGAAGCGCTGGTGCCGCTGGGTGTCAAACTGAATTACGATGTCGATCAGCAGGTAGAGAAGATCCTTGATGTCGGCGCGCGACAGATCTCGTCCCGCTGCACTCTGCTTCACCAAAAGTACCAGCTGCTCGAATGCCAGCTCGGCGCTGGTTGCATGCACGCTGGTGATTGAGCCCGGGTGACCTGAGTTGACGCTGCGCAGGTAATCAAACGCCTCCTCGGCACGCAGTTCCGCCAGCAGTATGCGATCCGGTTTCATGCGCAGGCAGCATTCGATCAGCTGCCTGGGGCTGACGCGCGCCTCGCCCTGATCGTCTTTGGAGTAGAACAGGCGCACGTGGTTCGGGTGCCGATCCAATACCAGTTCCTGAGCGTCTTCGATGGTGATCAGGCGCTCGTCGGACGGAATCTCCCGGATCAGCGCCTTGGTCCAGGTGGTCTTGCCGGAGCCAGTCGGTCCGGACACGAGGATATTCTTGCGGCTGCGCACCGCCAGGCGCATGAAGGCCTCGAACTGGTTCGCCGCCAGCAGCCGCAGCAGTTGCGTCTCAAGCCGGTCGCACGCCGCATCCGATCGCCGGGTGCTGCGGAATATGCCGCGTCCCGCCAATTCCTCGAGCGACCAGAGCTGTGGTGCCGGACGTCGTATGCTGATCGCGATGCAGCCGGCGCTGGTGGCGGGCGGCAACACCAGTTGCACCCGCTCACCACCGGGCAGCGACGCGGATAGCAACGGCGTTGTTGCATCGACGCGCTGCCGGGTGAAATTGGCCACCAGTTTGGAGAACCGGCAGCACCAGTCGAAATCGATCTCGGGCGCCGACTCGTATTGCCAGCCCGAGCCTGTCTCGAGGAACAGCGCTCCGGGGCGATTGATGCAGATTTCCGTGATCTGCGAATCCTGCAGGAATCGGCTCAGCGATCTCAGCGTCAATGCCAGTGCGGTGAGCTCGACGCCGCCGGCGCGCCGCGGCTCCGCTGCGGCATCGGCTGCCGGCGGCTGCAGCGCCGCCGTGTCACGGGCTGCTGACAGCACGGCGAAGCTCGTACACGCTGCTGAAATCGACATCGCGGGCCACCAGCACCTGAATGCGATCGCCGTTGTTCTTGGCCACTGTAGGCGCAATGCTCAGGGTGCTCTTTAGCACTTCGGTCGTGACGTCCTGCGAGGCCGAGGGGTTGTAGATGACTGTGCCGCTGCCCTTGCTGGCGGACTGCACGCCGGCCTGCACCGCGCCGTCGATGGTCGAGATCAGAATCGCGGCGCCAAAGCGCTGCCAGAAGTGCCGATTGACCTCGCCCGGCAATCCGGAGCGGCCCAACTCATCGGCCCCCGGCGAATCAAGCGGCACCACGACGCCGCCCGGCGTGCGCGCCTCGGTCCAGAGAACGAACAAGCGCGCCATCCCCTGCTGTACCTGACCTCGCGTCTCGCCTGTCAGCTTGGTTCCGCGATCCAGTAACACCACCGCACCATCGGCACCGAAAGTATCGGTGGCGGTCACGCAGGTGGTCAGGCCCGGCAGCGAAGAGTCGATGGCCGTCTCCAGCGTACAGTCGATGAATGCGCCCTTCGGCAATAGCAGCCGCTGAGCCGGTAGTACACGGGCGCGCGCTGCCGCGGCGGTTTCGGTGTTGAGCAGCGTGGACAACCCGTCTGGCCCGTTGCCCGGCAGCGCGACCAGTCGCCGCGGCGAGATGGTCGGCATCGCCTGAGGTACGCTCGGCTGATCGACAGCGGTGACGGCCGCCAATCCTGTGTCAGCCGCGATGGCTGGCCCGGTAACCGTCGCGAACGCCGCACCGGAGAGCCGCCGTTCAAGTGCCGATGGCCGAACCGTGGACGCCGCGGTTGACGCGGGCATGGGCGGTAGCGCAGATGCCGCGGCGGGCGAAGCTGAATCGACTACCGCACTCGGCGCAACCTCGGTGCCAGCGAGGGCACTCGGCGGCGACGGTAATGGGCCCAACGAGGGCAAGGGCATCTCGGCCTGCGCCCGGCTCGCCAGCTTAGCCTGTGCGCTCTGGCGCATCAGCGCCGGGCGGGCTGCCGCGTGGGTGTAATACCAGGCCAGAAACGCGACGCCGATCGCCAGCATCAGGGCCATGGCCAGCAGATTGCTGACTCGCGACTGCAGCGACCACGCGCGCGCAATCAACGGTGCGCCGCGCTCACCCAGCACCGCATGCTCCTCGGGCGGCTGGCCGCGGGCGGCGGGCGTCCTAGCGAACAGCGCCATCGTGCACCTCGCGTGTCGTCCGCTGCACGTCGGGAGCGACCGTGCCGCTGTTGAGCGCCTCGCCGCCACCCCTGAACCCCCTGTTGACAATACAACCGGTCAGGGCGCCGCGGCGCAGCACGAACTGTCGCGCGATGCGATGGATCACAATCTCGCTTTGCTCAACGCTGAAGTTGACCAGCGACTCACTGCCATCATCGTTGCGGACGAACAGCGCCGGCAATTCGGCTCGCGCATTGAATTGCAGATGCGTATGCACACCGTCGTCCCACGCAGCGATGGGCTGCAGCGCCGCACGCCCGCAGTACCAGTAGTCGGTATTGTGCGAACGCGCGGCCGCTGCCTGCGCCAGCGCAACGTCTGACGATACGACGGCACTCGGATCTGGCGCCGGGACTCTCACATAGACGAAGCGCAGCACATAGATGACATCGCGGTGACCTGGGTCCGGAGGCGTTGCGTCGACGCTGTAATCGAAGTGGTAGCTGCGGCGCGTGGTCAACACTGTCAGATTGGTGTGAACGTTGATCGCCTTGGGCTTGACGAACAGGTGATTATCCTGAGCCACGAACGCCAGCGCCTCGACGTCGCCGGCGCCCAGTCCTACAAAGCCTTCACCCGGCTCGAATTCGAGATCGATCTGATATCCGGCATAGCCGCGCAGCCGATACACCTCATCGGCGCTATAGACAACCGATCGCAGCCGATTGTCCGACGCGGGATCAGCCGAGACCGCACCCGCTGCCGACACCAGGCTGGAGCGGACCAGCGTCATAAGCAGGCCTGCCCCCGGCAGCCACCAGCGCGCCATCTGGTGCATTGCGCGGCTCACGGTCCTGTCCCTTTCGCCGTCGCGGGCGCTGCTGCAGCCGCCGCTGCTCCGGCTGTGGCCGTCGGCTCGCGTAACACCTCGGGTTCGGCGACGAAGTCCAGCAGCTTGAAGCCGAGCGGATTCCAGCGACGAATCCTCGGGTCCGCAGAGGGCGTGGCGTAGGCATACTCGATGGTAGCGATCCAATGATTGACACGCTCCTGCGCACCTATGCCGGACCGCTCGGCTTTGAGGTAACGCACCTGCGCCATATCCGCAACGCCGCTGGCGCGTTTGAAGAAACTGACCGATTCCACCTGCGCCGACACCGTGCTGCCATCCTTGTGCACATTCAGCGGTGATCGCGGGTTGTTAGGATTCCACAATGCATACCAGCTCTGGTTGAGCTGCGCGCCATGAAATGCACCGCATTCCTCGTAGTCGCTCTCGGCGGTGGCCAGGGTGAAGCGCTCGCAGATGCTTATGTAGTGCGTCAGGAAATAACGCGTTACTGCTTCATCCGCCGGCGCCTGGCCGGCATACACGGGCACCACGTCCACTACGCCGGTGCTGCTGTCCACGCGGATGAGATACGGATCGACACGCTTCAGGGGCAGCAACAGTGCCAGAGCCAGGTTTGCCGCCAGCGCGCAGACCGCCGTCGCCCCCGCAATACGCCACGCGGCGCGGGTACTGCGCCGGGCCTGTTCGACTCGGTCCAAATCCCAACTGGCCGCTTCGCTGAAGTAAGCGTCAAGCTCAGGACGGCGGTCTGCGGGGCTCATCATGGCGCTACGGCGAGGGTTTTCGGCGGCTGGGCGGCCGACGCGTTGACGGGCCGCAGTGCTCCGTCGCATCGCCGATCGTGGACGGCACAGGCCGCCAGCAGCAGCAGCAGGCCGGTAATTGCAGTCCATTTCATCATTCACCCGCAGCTGAGTGTTAGGTGCGTGGCCGATTCGCCCGTCAGGAGTCGCGCCAGGACGGCACTGGCGCAGGCAGGTTGCTGTGTGCGTTTTGCACGCGCTCCTGGCGCTGGCGCCATTTGCTGACGGCAAAGCTGGCCGCCGTCCTGGTCGCGGCGCGCCCGGCGGCTCGGCTGTACGCGGCGCTGCGGCCGATGGAATGGCTCAGCATGCCCATGCTGCTCAGCGACAGGCCGCCGGCCAGACTTGAGGCGATTGGCATGATCTGGCGCAGCAGCAGAAATACCAGCACCGCCATCAGCAGCATATCCAGTGCATCGACGGTAAGTAGTGCCGCTCCCCGCGCGGCCGTCTGGGCGGCATATGACTCGACTACGCGCAACAACAGGGCCGCCGACAGTACCGTGAGAATCGTGATAAGCGCGTAGTTCGCCAGTTGCGCCACCCAGGCGTCGAAAAACCGTCGCGTGCCGTCAAACAGAATCATAACGATGAACACCGGACCGATCGCCAGCAACAGGGACGACGCAATGCTCGACAGCGCGATCAGAAACATCGCGTAGACGCACAGCATGCCGATGAGCAGCCAGACCGCCGCGCCCATGAGGGCGTAGCCCCAGCCGCTAAGCGCACTAGCCTTGGACCAAAGCTGCCCGGCCACGGCGCCACCACGATCCCAGATTGCGTCGATGGTGCCGATCGGATCCGATCCGCCGATCACTGCGGCGGCGAGCTGCGCCGGGGCCTGATAGAAGGTGTCCACAATCACGGCGTTGTAGAGCCATAACCGCAGCGCCACGGCGAGGATCACCGCCAGCAGCACGATGCGCTTCACGCCGCTGATGAAAGGCTCCTCGATGCGCCCGATCAAATGAAGATAGCCCCAGCCCATGACGTACAGCACCGCCAGCGTCACGACTGCCGGTTCCAGGGCGGCCGAAACACGCGCGGTGTTGTCACCGATATAGGCTGCGAGTTGTGCGTTGAGCCACGACCAGAAAGTCTGAAAGAACCCCATCGCGGCGCTCATCACGACTGCGGCGGCGGCGAGGGTTCGAAGCGGGTTGAGAAACTGCCCTGACCGGCAATGACCTGCTCGCGTTCGCGCTGCGCAGCGAGCGCCGCCTGCGACTGTGCGACCTGATACAGCACCTGAAGCTTGGTCTGTTCATTCTGCAGCATCCCCTGTTCCGCGCCGATCCTGGCCTGTAGTTCCAGGACGGCCTTCTGATCGGTGGCGACCGCAATGGCAGCGATCAACTGCTGAATCGATGCGAAGCGGCCGCTGCTGTTGGCCAGCGCCTCCTGCGCCACGGCCTGTAACAGCGCCCCCGAGCGCCGGCCGCTGCCGATTTGCGCCTGCTGGTCGGGCGGCAAGGAAGCGATCTGCGGCGTCGAGAGCACGGCGTTCGCCGCCATTACCTCGCTCATGTCCAGCGCCAGCGAACCGGGGGCGCCGTTGACGTCTTGCATGGCGGCACTGAGCTGCGACCAGTCCACAGGCAGATAATTTCGCGGGACACCGGTCAGCAGCTGCTGCATCCCCCGAGCGCCGGTGGTTGATTGATACAGCGCCTGCGCCTGCACGATCTGCTGTCGGGCCGCCTCAAGCTGTTGCGCCATGGTCCGTGCCTGCTGAATGAGCTGCGTGACCGAAGCCACGTCGAACACGGCCAGCTGCGCCTGCGCGCCCGGCGCCGCGAGCATCAGGGCCGACATCAGTCCGGCGCGCAGCCCGATCTTCTGTGAAGACATCACGGCGTTCTCCTATCGATTCGCCCTGTGACCGTATCCGCTCAGGCATCGCCCTGCCCGCGCATGAACTGCGGCAACCACCGTTCCGCCAGAGCTCCGTTGCTGCCGATCAGTCGATGCATGCGCTCGACCTCGGTGGCGCGTCCGGAAATGACCCGAAGCTGGGCGTCGAAGCCCTGCAGATCGAGCTGGCAAACGATGCTGTGGTGTCCCTGCTTGATCAGAAACATGCGCGAACCGGGCTCCAGGCGCTCTTTGATGAGCCGAAATTCGCGCTCGCTCAACCCGAAGCCAGTGGTGTATTCCTCAAAACTGGCGTCCGCATTCGGGAACAACACCTTGGTTGGCGTCTGTTCGATAATCGTGCGGCTGATCGGGCTGTCGAGCACGTCGCTGGCGCTCTGGGTTGCCAGACACATGACGCCGTTGAGTTTGCGCCAAGTCTTCGGACCTTCCTTGGCGAAGTTCTCAAATGCCGCATCGGCCAGCAGACGCCAGAATTCATCCATCCAGCAGACCAGGCGCCGTCCATCCAGCAGCTGGCGCACCAGATGGAACAGGTACAGCGTCACCGGCGAGCGCGCCAGTTCGTGATCGAGAAATTCAGTGACGTCGACACCGATGATCGGCTGCGCAGCCAATCGCGGCACCACGCAATCCTCGGCGTTGTCGAATACCCAGGCGTAGTCGCCCTGCATCGAGGCGCACCAACGCGCAAGCCTGGCATGAATGCCTTCCGGATCCGTGGGATCGAGAAACTCAATCAGCCGCGACAGGCGCCGCGCGGCCGGCTGCAATGCCAGCGTTCCGCGCAACGCCTGATCCAGGTCCGCCTGCTGCCGGACACTCAGAGGAAGGCCGCCGTCCGGTCGCGCCAGCATGCGAAGCCAGCTTTTGAGGAATTCGACATTGGCAGCGGACGGTGGCAGTTGCAGCGGATTGAAACCGGTCGGCACACCGCTTCTGAGCTCAAGATATTCGCCGCCGAGAGCCCGGACCAGAATCTCCAGACCCCGATCCTTGTCGATCACCACCTGCGTGACACCGCTGCGGTTCAGCATCGCGATCAGGAAACCGATGAACACCGTCTTGCCCGACCCGGTCGGTCCGCAGATAAATGTATGTCCGGTATCCCGACGGCTGCCGCCGTCGGCGGCGGTCGGGTCGCTAGCGTGCAGCGAGAAGTGATAGGGCGAATGTGCGCTGGTCACGAGCATGGTCAGCGCATCGCCCCAGTGATTGCCGCTCGCACGGCCGGTGGGATAATTGTGGAACGCCGACATGGCGGCAAAGTTTCGAGAGGTGATAGGCGCCTTGCGCGGCCGCATCGGAAACTGTCCCGGCAACTGCGCCCAGAACGCGGCCTCCAGCGCCAGGTCTTCACGCGCAATCGTCATCCCGGTGTCAGCCAGCAGGCTGCGGGCCAGCGCCACGTTGTCGTTCAGCAGCTTGAGCCTCCAGCCGCCGGATCGTTCGGCCTCATCGGCCGCAACATCCGCCAGCACCTGAAGCGAGCAGTGATGCTCTCCGATTACGAACTCGTTGCCGGTCAATGCATCCAGCGCCTCGTTGAGCTGCGCCGCCTGTGAAATGCCGAAGTCGCCGGCATTGGCCATGCGATTGATCTGCCGCTGCAGCAATCCCTGGCCGGCACTCTTGGACAGGAACGAAAACGACTGCGTCAGCACGAAGGCGAACGGGGCCGACAACAAACGGTTGTACATGCCGACCGTGTTCGGCGTCGCATACTCCTTGATGCCGAGCACCGCCGCCACGCGGGTCGCCGTCGGCATACGGTACTCGATCGCCTCGACACCGAAGAACAAACGCGAGGTCGCGAGCGCCTGGGAAAGCGGGCCGCGCGGCAACGGCACGCGACGCCATTCGCCATTGATCAGGACCGAGAGAAACTCCAGCAGCGACGAGTGCCAGACAGCTGCGCTGCGGTAGCTGCCCAGCCGTTGCGGCTCGTATCGTGCCAGCGATGCGCAGAGCGTCTGTGCCAACTTTTCGCATTGCTCGATTGCCTCCGCACTTTGCTGACGGCTGGTGTCGGTGTGCGTCGTGCGCAGCAACCTTGACGCCAGACCAGTAGCGACGCCGGCAACCGGACGGTAAACAGTGGTGAGATAGAGCTCATTGAGCATCAGGGTCTTTTGGCTCAAGCGCCGGCAATACTGCTCGTGCAGCGCATCGGCGAAGCCGTGAACCGCGCCGCCCTCGCATGTGGTGGTCTCGCGACGGCGGATCACATGTGTCCACAAGGCGACGTTGGGGCTGGCAATGTTTCGCCACAGAATGTTGAGTCGCTCGTGCCAGTTGTTCAGCTGCTCGTCATCAGCGCTCTCGAAGCTCGCCCCGCCCAGCCGAAACACCTGTATGTAGTCGCCGCACGTCGTGCGCACGACGTGCTCGCTTACCTGGGCGCTGTACGGCACGCGGTCGGCGACCGATTGCTCGCGCCGCAGGGCCGCGGCTAACATGATGGCCACCCGCCGCCGTTCCACAGCCTGGGGACCAGATCGGCGTTGCGCCGCCGCCCGCGGGCGTCCGGCGGGTCCAGATCGAGTGGGCTGTAGCTGCTCGCCCTCCAGTAGTACAGATTGCCGCATAGCGCGGGGATGCGCGTGCGCCACCAGAGCAGCAGCAGATCGAAGTATCTGGCATCCCGCCCGCACAGCAGCACACAAAGCCCGTGAATCGGCAGGCACATCAGCAGTGTCAGCAGATTCCTCGTCAGCAAGAATGCCTCCATCGTGAATATGAGGTTGCACAGCAGTGCCGAATAGGTCACGCCCCAGCGCATCGCCGGTCGGGTCGCGGCTACGAACAGCGGCTCCGCGGTCAGTCCTGCGTTGCGCCCCTGCATGGCCTAGACTCCGAACATGGAGCGCACCCAGGTCACGATCTGCGGTGCGCCGAAAGCGATCGCGATACCGAAAATCGCGCCAATGCACCAGCCCCAGGCCAGTCGATTTGCCATAGCCATGGCCCCGAGTGCCATGATCAGGATCACCGCGATCGGCGTCAGCCACGCCAGAATGTTGTTCTGCAGTGCCGTAGCTCCAGTCAGGAATGGCGACGCCTGCGCCGCAGCAATGGCCGGCAGCATCAGCGCCAGCACTACCAGCGTCGCGCGCCGGCTGCGGCTGAGATGGTCGTCATCTTGCAGCGTCCGATCAGCCTGATTCAACAGCATGTCTTTGCCTTCATGCGGCGTAAGGCCGCACTCGTTCGGTTGCGGGTCGCGGTGTAGGGTGGCTGCGCCAGCGCAATTCAGCCCACGCTCGACAGCGCGCTGCGCGAAGCGTCACCGTCGCGCCGCAGGTCGAACTCCTCGCGCTTGGCTTTTCCCGGCGCCCCGAACCGGAATCCCTCGACCACGAACGAATAGTCGTATTGCTTCTCGCCCTGCTGGTCGGTCCAGTTGTTGGAACGAATCCTGGCCTCCAGAATCAGCTGATCGCCTTTGCGGGCGTTACTGGCGATCGCCTCCCCGAGCGCACCGAAGGCGACGAACCAAACGCTGGTGACGATCTCCCGTGCACTGCCGTCCTCGTCCTTGCCGGCAAAGTCGTTGCCGATTACACAGAAGCGCGTGTAACTAACGTCGCCCTTGGCCACCAGCTCCGGATTCTTCGCAAGATTTCCTATCGCAGTGAGTTGGAAACTGTTCATGCTCATACTCCTTTCATGTTCGATGTCGCCTGATTCACCGGGCGGGGACGAGTCTAGCGATTGAGCTTCATCGCGCCTGCAACGCTTTTGCGCGTGTTTGTGCAGAAACGCGAGCTCGCCGCCAGGGTGAACCGGCGCGGACAAAACGCTACATTTGCGCCAGAATTCGCACTCGATTTTCTCAGCCGACGGCAGCCTGCGACGGCTCTATGATGTATCGTCCGCACATCGATCCCCAGGAGAGCGCTGATGCCAGATGAAACCGGAGTTCCCGCTACGGCGGCGATTGAACAGTGCGTGGACGAGATGGATGATTTCATCGAGACGCTCGAGCGCTATCCCGAATCGGTGATCGCGATGGCGCTTAGGATCCATCTGGGCGCCCTGCTGCGCGCGATGATGGACGACCAGCTCTGCAGCCGCGAGGACGTGCGCGAGTTCGTCGCGACACTCGAGCAGGAAGCCGTCGGCGCCGTGGGGCTATAGGCGCCTGCGGCCGCAACTGTACGGCCGTTTGTCAAATCGATACCGGCATCGCAAAATGCCGTCCTCGCCCGCTCAACACCCTGGACACAATCGATGAGTGCGAATCCCGGCGTCGAGGTCGTCATCGTGCCGCCGACGCACGACCTTGGCGATGGCTTTCATGTGCGCCGCGCTCTGCCCAGCAGCCAGCGGCGCATGGTGGGCCCCTTTGTTTTCTTCGATCAGATGGGTCCGACGGTGCTGCGCGCCGGCAGCGGCCTCGACGTACGTCCGCATCCTCACATCGGACTGGCAACCGTCACCTACCTGTTCGATGGCGAGATCATTCACCGCGACAGTCTCGGCAACGTACAACCGATTCGCCCAGGCGCGGTCAACTGGATGATCGCCGGTCGCGGTATCGTGCATTCCGAACGCACTGCGGCGGACAAGCGCAGCACCGGCTCATCGCTGTTCGGTATCCAGACCTGGATCGCGCTGCCAAAGGCAGAGGAAGAGCGCGCTCCGAGCTTCAGTCATCATGCCGCCAGCGAGCTGCCGGTGATTGATGGCGATGGCACATCGCTGCGACTGATCGCGGGTGCGCTGTTCGGCGCACGAGCTCCGGTGGCCACGCTGTCGGACATGTTCTACGCCGACGTCACGCTGGCAGCGAACGCGCGCTTGCCGATCGCTGCCGATTACGAACAACGGGCCGTCTACGTGATCCGCGGTCGTATCGACATCGATGGCGGCAGCTTTGAGGGCAGTCAGCTGGTAGTCCTTCGTCCCGGCCAGCACATCACCGTGCGTGCGCTCGAGCCGGCGCAGCTGCTGCTGCTCGGTGGCGCTGCAATGGATGGCCCGCGGCACGTGTGGTGGAATTTTGTCTCCAGCTCCACCGAGCGCATCGGGCAGGCCAAAGAGGATTGGCGCGAGGGGCGGCTCGGCCGGGTGCCGGGAGACGCGGAATTCATCCCGCTGCCGGCGACACCGGCGCTGCGCAGTTCGCCGGTCGACTACCCTTAAAGACGCCGGCAGACCGCCTGGCGCATCCTAGTTAAGTGGCTGTTTTTCATGATAGACGGCAACTGCCGGATCAACCGCAATCTGAATGTTGTCTTGAGACATATCTTACGATATAGTTCTCGATAGTAGTTGCGATAGGTGATCTATGAGACGACATCATTACGAAGCTCCGCATTTCGGCGACCACGGCGGCCATGGCCACTTCGGACGCAGGCGCGGCTTCCTCGGCGCTTTTTCTGAAGGGTTTGGCGGGCGCGGTATGCGCGCCGGCAGGATGCTGGCCTCCGGGGATCTGCAACTCATTATTCTTGCGCTGCTGAATGAAAAACCCCGCCACGGCTACGAGATCATCAAGGGCCTCGAAGAGCACAGCAGTGGCATCTACACCCCAAGTCCCGGCGTGGTGTACCCGGCGCTCACTTATCTGGAGGAGACCGGCTTCGCGGTCTCGGAGACCGAGGGCAGCAAGAAGCTCTACCGGATTGCCGCGCCCGGCGTGGAGCATCTGGCCCAGCACCGTGCCGAAGCCGACGAAATGCTGGAACAGCTCGGTCGCTTCGGCAAGAAGATGGCGCAATTCCAGCGCCAGTTCGTCGAGGACGAGGTGGCCGGCGAGGAATGGGGTGGCAGCCCGCGCGATCAGGAAAAGAAGGAATGGCGGCAGCTCAAGGCGGAATTCCACGAGCTGAAGCATCAGTTCAAAGCGGCGCTGTTTGAGAAGCTGCACGCTTCGATGGAAGAAAAACAGCGCGTGCTCGAGATTCTGCGGCGAACCATCCAGGAAATCCGTAGTCGATGAGTCCGGGTGTGCCAGCCATGACGACCACCACCCCGGCGGTGCCGGGCCTATCCGGCTACCAGAAATGGGTGGTCGGCCTGCTCGCTTTTCTGCAGTTCACCGTCATTCTGGATTTCATGGTCATCTCGCCGCTGGGCGCGATTCTGATGCCGACACTGAAGATCACGCCGGCGCAGTTCGGCGTGGTGGTGTCCAGCTATGCGTTCAGCGCCGGAGCAGCCGGTCTGCTGGCCGCCGGCTTTGCCGATCGCTTCGATCGCAAGAAGCTGTTGCTGTTCTTTTATTGCGGTTTCATCCTGGGCACTTTGCTGTGCGGCATCGCGCGCAGTTACCAGTTCCTGCTGTTTTCCCGGATGATTACCGGAGTGTTCGCCGGAGTGATCGGGTCAACCGTATTCGCCATCACCACCGACCTGTTCGCCTATCAGCTGCGCGGCCGCGTCATGGGTGTCATCCAGGCCGCCTTCGGTGCCAGCAGCGTCGTGGGAATTCCACTGGGCTTGTACCTTTCGAGTCGCTGGGGTTGGAACGCACCATTTTTGCTGATCGTTGCCATCAGCGTGCTGGTCGGCGCGGTAGCATGGCGCTACCTGCGCCCGATCGATGCCCATCTGCGCTTGCGTCCGGACCGCAGCCCCCTGCACCACCTGTTCCACACGCTGTCGACACCGCGCTATCTGCAGGGTTTCGCCACCACCGCGCTGCTGTCGACCGGCGGCTTCCTCCTCATGCCGTACATGAGCGCTTTCAGCGTTCACAATCTGGGCATCGCATTCAGCCGCCTGCCGCTGGTGTACCTGATCACCGGCGCCTGCGCCATGATCGCAGGTCCGCTGATCGGTCGCGCCAGCGATGCGGTCGGGAAATTCCTCGTGTTCAGCTTCGGCTGTGCCGCGACCATCATCATGGTGATGATCTACACCCATCTTGGCGTGACGCCGCTCAGCATCGTGATCCTGATCAACTGCCTGCTGTTTGTCGGCGTGACCTCAAGGATGATCTCTGCCTCGGCCATGATCTCGGCCATACCGCAGCCGGCCGATCGCGGCTCGTACATGTCGATCAGCAGTTCGATTCAGCAGATATCCGGCGGCATCGCGGCGGTTGTGGGTGGACTGATCGTGACCGAGACCAGCAGCGGCGCGCTGCTGCATTTCGACATTGTCGGCTATGTGCTGGTGGGATCCACGCTGGCGACACTCGTCATGATGTATTTCATCAGCCGCCGGATCGGGACGGCCGCGACACTGTCGTCGGCGGCCGCCTGATCGGCCGCGCTGGCAGACCCGGTTACGCCAGCGCCGTTTTGAACAACGCCAGCATGCGATCCCAGGCCTTCTCCGCCTGCGGCTGGTTGTAGACTTTGGAGTCCAGTACACACCAGCCGTGCATGGTTCCGGCGTAGACCTCGATCTCCGCTTTCAGGCCGGCCTTCGCGAACGCCTCGCGCAGCAGATTCTTTGCGGCCGGATCGCGCTGGTCGTCGTTCTCGGCGATGGCGATCAGATACCGGGCCTTCATCTTCGGCACCAGCAGGTGCGGGCTGTCGGGTTTGTCCGTGGCGAGGTTGGCGCCGTGGAAGGAGGCACCGGCGCCGATGCGATCGGGAAACGTCGCCGCGGTGCGCATGGTCATGGGGCCGCCCATGCAATAGCCCGCGGTCCCAAGCTTGCGCCGGCGGTCCACCGCTGCCTGGCTGGTCAGATAGCCCACGTGGGCCTTGGCATCCGTGACCTGCACTTCCGGGGTCAGGCTGCCCATCAGCGCCATCAGCTTCTGGCGCGTCGCGTCGTCATCGAAGCTCGCCCCTTCAGGCACCACCGGTGCTCTGCCCGAGCGGTAGAAAGGGTTAGGTACCAGCACGGAATATCCCGATTGGGCGAGTCGCTTGCCCATCGACCGGAACGCCGGCCGCAGACCTAAGATGTCCGGCCACATCAGCACGCCGGGGTGGGCGCCGCTGGACGGGTGTACGAAGTAGGCGTCCGCGACACCGTCGGGGGTCTTGATCTCAACCTCGGTCTCGGTCACTTCGGCGGCATCGGCGATGGCAGGCAGCATCATCGTAGCGCCGCTGGCGATGGCCCATGTCCCAAAGCGTCGCCGCGTCAGCTCGTCCGAACGACGCGCATACTCGTTGATATCGTCAATGGAGTCCTTGTCACACATGTTCATTCCTCATTGAGTGAGGTCATGCGGGAGTGGCTGTGCGCATAGTAACTGGTGATGTGAGATCTGGCGACCGCCTGACGCCGCCGTTCAGGTCGTTTTTGATCTGGCTCGATGTCGTATTTCGACGCGCGCATCAGTGCACCAGAACGTGTAATGGCGGCACCGGTCGCAATATTGACCGCACACTATGGGTAACCTATCTTGCCGCGAGCGCTTTCAAGGCTCGATGACCGATAGGGTGACCAGCGCTGCAGTTGCCCGGCGAGCCGAAGGAAACGCCCTGATGAGTCTGAATACAGTCCTGAATCATCCGCCCCCGGCGCCGATGACGCCGCCGGGCACCCGCCGCGACCCGCCGGTGGCGCTCGGCGATCTGTTCAAGATCGGCATCGGGCCCTCCTCGTCCCACACCGTCGGGCCGATGAAAGCGGCCGGATTGTTCGTGCAGCATCTGGCAGGCCGCTGGGACGAGGTCCAGCGCCTGCTCGCGACGGTGTACGGTTCACTGGCCTGGACCGGCAAGGGACACGCGACCGACAAGGCGCTGATGCTGGGGCTGGCCGGCGAACGAGTCGACACCATCGATCCGGAGCTGGTGGAGCAGAAACTGCTGGCGATGCTCGCCAGTCGCAAATTGACTCTGCCGGACGGCAGATCGATCCAGTTCGACCCAAAGTCCGACATTGTGTTCGATACCGTACACAGCTTCCAGCGTCATCCGAATGCGATGACCTTCGAAGCATTCGACGCCGCCGGACGCAGCGTACTGCGCGAACTGTGGTTCTCGATCGGGGGCGGCTTCGTAGAACAGGACGCGGCCGGCAACTCCGCCAGCTGCCAGGCGACGGTGCCGTATCCATACGATAATGCGGAAACATTGCTGGCGCTGGGTCGCTCGAACGGCCTGTCGATCGCGGCGCTGGTGCTCGCCAACGAGACTACGCAACGCTCCGCGGCCGAGACGCTGGATGCCATTGACCGCATTGCAGGCGCAATGCACGCCTGCATCGAGCGCGGTCTGTCGCGCGAAGGGCCGCTGCCGGGCGGCTTGAAGATCAAGCGGCGCGCCAAGGGTCTGTATGAAAAGGCCGAAGCGGCGCGCAGCAGCAGCAATCGCGCCGGACTGGACGCGATGAACTACGTATCGGCGTTCGCGATCGCCGTGAACGAGGAGAACGCCTGTGGTGGCCGCGTCGTGACGGCGCCGACCAACGGCGCGGCGGGCGTCGTGCCGGCGGTGCTGCGCTACTACCGCGATTTCTGCACCCCGTGCGACCGGCAGGGGGTGGCGAATTACTTTCTGGCCGCCACTGCCATCGGCGGAATCATCAAGCGCAACGCCTCGATCTCGGGTGCCGAGATGGGTTGCCAGGGCGAGGTCGCCTCCGCGGCGGCGATGGCGGCCGCGGGCCTCGCTGCGGCGCTGGGCGGCAGCAATGAACAGATCGAGAATGCTGCCGAGATCGCGCTGGAGCATCATCTGGGAATGACCTGCGATCCGATCGGCGGCCTGGTGCAGATTCCGTGCATCGAACGTAATGCGTTCGGCGCCATCAAGGCGATCAACGCCGCCTCGATGGCGCTGCACGGCGATGGCACTCATCGGGTGTCGCTCGACCAGGCCATCGAAACCCTGCGCCAGACCGGCACCGACATGCAATCCAAATATCGCGAAACATCCCGCGGCGGCCTGGCAGTGAACGTGCCGGAATGCTGAAAGCCCGGGTGCGCGCGTGAAAGTGAGATCGTAGTGCCCGCGCCAGCTGCGCAGAATCACGCCGAGCGCGAACTGCTCGACGTCAACCGCCGCTTCTATGACCTGCTGTGGTCTGGCGCCCGTCTGGTGGAACCGCAGCGCTTCAACACCTGGCCGCTCGTGAGTTCGGTGCTGCCGCAATCGCGGCGCCAGCTCGAGGTGGCACCGGGCCTGCGGCCGCGCTTGCCGCTCGAGGCCACGCAGTTTGTCGATATCAGCGTGCCGGCTCTGGCGACCCTGCGGGCCCGCGGCGCGAGTGTGATGCTGGGGCTGGTGTCGTCGCTGCCGTTCGCGGCCGGCGCGTTTGACCTGGTATGCACGCTCGACATCGTCGAGCACGTGGACGACGACGATGCGGCACTGGCGGAGATCGCCCGCGTAGCGGCCCCGGGAGCGGTGCTGCTGTTGTCGGCGCCGCTGCATCCGTCGCGCTGGACATCGTTCGATGACTTCGTCGGCCATCGCCGCCGCTATGAGCCGCAACAGCTGCTGGACAAGCTCGCGCACCATGGCCTCTCCGTCGAGCGCAGCGGCGTCTACGGCATGCAGCCGCGCTCCTCCAGGCTGCTTGATTTCGGCATGTGGTGGCTGACTCACCATCGCGAACGGGCGATGTGGTGGTACAACCGCGCGCTGATGCCGCTCGGCGTGCGATTTCAGAAAAAGCTCACGCTCGCCCCGGGCATGATCGACGCCTCGGCGGTGGATGAGATCCTGCTGGTGTGCCGCAAGCAGAACGCGGCAGCGCCAGCAGCGCTAGCGCACTGATCGGCAACCACCGGTAGGCGCCGACGGCAGCGCATCGGCTGCCGCCGCATCCGCCTGCTGCGCCGCCGCTACCGGCTACATCCTGAGGGTCGCCGTGATGCCAAAAGTGCGCGGCCGGAAGGTGTAGTTGTTGTATTGCGGCCCCGGTGGGGTGTTGGGATTATTGCTGTCGATGAAAGTGCTCTCGTAATTCGTGGTGGTATGCGAGTTCAGCAGGTTATCGATAAAGAACGACGTCTCCCAGGCGCCGAACGCCGTGCCAGTGCGAAACTGCACGAATGTTGTCGACGGCAGTGTGTAGGACAGCGGGCTCGTTCCCCCTCCAACGCCCCCCGCGTATTCATTCGAACGCGGATCCTGAACCGCGGCGAGCCACGGGTTGCGGCTTTCGAATTCATAATCGAAGCGCGCGTAGCTCTTATGCTCGGCGAGCACGAAGTTGTACTGCGCGCCGAGGGAAACATTCCATGGCGGGTTGGTGCCGGGGCTGGCGTTGATGGCGGCCTGTCCGGAGATGGCATCGCCATCGAACGCCAGGTTGTGCGCGGAGTCCGCGACGTAGCGCGCAGACGTAAAGCCCACCGCCGCCTCGAGCGTGACCGGACCCAGCGCGGCATCCGCCTGCAGGTCAAATCCCTTGGCCACGGCCGTGCCGAGATTGTCGATGAACTGCAGGCCGCAGGAGCCCGCCACGTAGACGTTCTGCTGGATATGATTCCAGCGGATGTAGTAGACGCTGCTGGCGAGCTTCAGGACGTTGTTGAAGTTGTCCTTGGCACCAATCTCAAAGCTTTGCGTCGAGTCCGACTTGTAGGTCAGTGGCGCCTGCCCACTGGTATAACCGTCCAACATCAGCTGCGGAGCGCAGGTCGGCAGCAGTGGCGCGTTGGCGCCACCGACCCGGAACCCCTTCGCATAGGTCGCATAGAACAGGTTACTCTGATCGAGCTGATAGGACACGCTCGCCTTCGGCGTGAAAGGGGTTTCGCTATGGTAGGCGCTGTTCGGGCCGACCGGACCGTAATTCTGCGGGCCGTTGCTGAAGTTGTAGATATCGAACGACGTCTTGGCCACGCGAGCGCCGAGCGTTAGTTTCCACTGGTCGGTGAACGCGTAGGTGACCTCGCCGAAGCCGGCGATCTGGTGGTCGTGCGATATATTGAGGTTGTAGTAGGAATCGCCATTCGGCAGCAGCGGGAAGCCGTAGATGTCGGCGACACCCAGACCATATTCCGTCATCAGCAGCGAATCGGCCATCGGGTCGTTGATCTGCTCGAGGCTGAGCTCGCGGCTGACCTGAAAGAAGGTGCCGACGGTCCAGGTCCAGCGACTGCTCGGGTCGTCGGACTGCAGGCGCAGTTCCTCGGTGAAGTTGCGCTGCTGATTCTTGACGGTGGCCGGGGAGCGATAGTTGGTCAGGCCGGGCGGCAGATGCACGCCCGCTGAGTCGATCAGGGGGTAGTACGCCGGGGGGACATCAATCGCCTCCGGCGAGTTCGGCCAGCCGATGCCCTGGTAGTAGCTCAGGTTGTAGTCCGTGCCCTCATAGCCGGTGAGCTCGTCGCGCACGTAGTACGAGGTGTCCGACACCAGCCGCGAGCCGCCCAGATCGACGTCAATCTTCAATGCCGGCAGATAGAAGCGGTCGGGAGCCGGTATCCGATCGGGGTTGGCGTTATTGAAAACGCCGGCGGACGGATTCGAGGCCGACGGCCAGTAGGTCGACACGTCGTGTTCCTGGCGGTTCTGATAGAAGATACTCGGGGTGACGGTAATGGCGTCGAGCGGCTTCCAGATACCTGCCAGGCGCAGCACCAGCGTCTGCTGGTGATTGGCATCGCTGTCCACCACCGCACCGCTGGTCGGGTCCACCCGATCGATCCACCCGCCATCGCGCCGGAACCAGACGCTGGCGCGAAAGCCCAGCGTACCGTCGATGATCGGACCGCCGTGGGCAACGCCGGCCTCATAGCTAGGCTCGCCATACTGCGTATAGGAGACCTCGCTGCGCGCGTAGGTGCTGTCCTTGGTCAGGCTCGGCTGCGTGAGGATATAGCGCACCGTGCCACCCTCGGAGCCGGCGCCAAACAGCGTGCCTTGCGGTCCTCGCAGCACCTCGACACGGTCCAGATCGAAAGTCTTGGGCAGCGTGTCGTCCGGGTTGAAGCCGAGCGAGCGCATCTGGATCGGCGTGTCGTCGATGTAGATACCGGTGGTGCCGGCGCCGCCGGAAGACGAGATGCCGCGAATCGAAATTGCGTTGGTGCCGGTCTGATCGATCGACACGCCGGGGGTAAAGCGCACGATATCGGTGAAATCCTTCATGCCTTTCTGATCCATGTCTTCCTGGGTGAAGGCACTGACGCTCACAGGAACCTTGCTCAGCGACTCCTCGTGGCGCGTGGCCGTGACCACGATCTCCTTCAGGCCGCCGGACAGGTCGGTGGACGCACCTTCATCCGCGGTGGGCGCGTTCTGACCCAGTGCGGTCCCGGAAGCACACAGCGCGATCGCCACCCCCAGCAGGACTCGCTCCAGAGTGCGCGTGGCTGCGAAATTATTCGGTGTCATGACTGGCTCTCTCCCATAAAAATCTTCCGGTTTTTCTTCCCGGGCGCAGCGCCCGGCCCCTGTGTCGCTATCCCCGCTCATACCTGCGCTTATGATTGTTGCGCTTATGAATGCAGCAGCACCGCCGCATCGGCGCCCCAGCTGACGAATACCTCGTCGCTCCAGTCGATCGACCACTCCGACGTGCGCCGCTCATTCTGGGAAAACACTGTAACCACTTTCCCGCTCGCGGTCTTGATCCGGTAGGTCGAGCGATTGCCCAGGTAGCCCAGCTCCCACACCGTGCCGCGCAGCTGATTGATGCGCGCGGCGCCGGCGGGCAGCTTGCTGAGGCGTATTTTCTCCGGCCGTAGTGCCACCCAGACGCGCTGGCCGATGGTGAATCGCCCCACGTCGTCCACCAGCAGATCGCATCCGGTCTCGGCGCATTGCACGGTGATCAGGCCCGGCTCACAAGCGCTCACCGTGCCTTCGAACAGATTGGTGGTGCCGACGAAATCGGCCACGAACCGCGTGCTGGGAAACTCGTAGATCTGCGACGGCGTGCCGACCTGCAGCACTTTACCGCGCTCCATCACCGCGATGCGCGTGGCCAGCGCCATCGCTTCGTCCTGATCGTGCGTGACCACGATGAAGGTGATGCCGAGCTGATACTGCAGATCCATCAGTTCGAACTGGGTCTGTTCGCGCAGTTTCTTGTCGAGCGCCGATAGCGGCTCATCCAGCAGCAGCAGCTTGGGCCTGCGGATCAGCGCACGCGCCAGCGCGACGCGCTGCCTCTGGCCGCCCGAGAGCTGGTGCGGTTTGCGCTGCGCCAGTGCGCCGAGCTGCACCATGTCGAGGGCTTCCTGCACGCGCTTGCGGCGCGTGGCGCTCTCGAGCGGCAGGCGCTTGATGCCGTAGCCGACGTTGGCCTCCACGGTCATGTGCGGAAACAGCGCATACGACTGGAACATCATGTTGACCGGCCGTTCGTGCGGCGGCACGTCGCTCATCTCCACGCCATCGATCGCGATTCTGCCAGTGCTCTGGCGCGCGAAGCCCGCCAGCATCCGCAGCAGCGTCGTCTTGCCGCAGCCCGAGGCACCGACCAGCGCAAACATTTCGCCTTTGTAGATCGTCAGCTGAACATTGTCGACAGCGGTGTAGCTGCCGTAGGTCTTGCTGACCCCGTCGATGACGATCTGCGGTGTGGCGTTGGGATCCAGCCAGGGACGATCGACCACCGGTTTGAGTTGGTTTGCGATCATGCCGGGCGCGGTCCTCAGTAATCCGCCGGCGGGGATGCGCGCCGTCGCTCCGGTGCGAAGAACGGCCGCTCCACCACCTGCGCGCGCGCCATGCGGCGCTCCCACACCAGTTCGCGGTTGAGGTAGATCTCGGCCCACAGCGTGCTGCCAGTCTCGATATGCGGCACGTCGATCATGGCCAATGCAATATTGCGCTTGCAGGTCGGCGACCAGGTGGCGGAGCTGACGCTGCCGACCTGGCGCTTGCCGGACTTGTCAGCGTACAGCAGCGCGTTATGCGCCGGCTTATTGCCCTCGATGTCGAGCCCGACCAGTCGCCGCCGCGCTCCCCGACGCTGCTCTTCGAGCAGCGCACGCCGCCCGGTAAAGTGGCCCTTGTCGAAGTCGACCAGCCAGCCCAGTCCGAGTTCGATCGGAGAGCGCTCGGTGCCGGCCCGCAGGGTGCGCTCGCCGGAAACGAAATCGACGTTTGGCAGCACGAATCCGGCCTCGATGCGCGCCATGTTCAACGCGCGCGATCCGATCGGCCGGATGGCGCAGTAGCGCCCTGCTTCCATCAGCGCATCCCATACCGCCTCGGCATCCTCCGGGCGCATCCACAATTCGTAGCCCAGATCGCCGGTGAAGCCGGTGCGCGAGACCATGATCTGGCCGTCGGGGACCACCTCCGGCGGCAGCGCAAACTGTGCAAGTTCGAATGGCCTGAGGCGCTCGATTGCGTCCAGACCCAGGTTCCTAAGCACGGCACAGGAGGTCGGACCCTGCAGCGCCAGTGCCGCGGTCTCTTCCGTGACTTCGCCGATCTGCACCTCGAAGCCCAGGGCGGAGTCGAGCAGCCAGTCGAGCTGTCGTTCGCCGGTGCACAGCCGGTACTCGCTGTCGCTGAGCCGAAACACCGTGCCGTCGTCGATCATGTGACCGGCATCGTTGCACCATACGCTGTAGACCACGCGTCCGGTCTTGAGCTTGCCGATGTCGCGCGTCATCAGGCGATTGAGGAAGCGCAGCGCATCCCGGCCGGCAATCCGGTATTTCACCATCGGCGTGAGGTCGTACAGTGTGCTGGCGTTGCGAATCGCGAAGTACTCCTGCTCCACGAAACTGAACACGTCCACCGTGGTGTATCCGGCCCATGGAATGAAGCTATCCACCTGGCTGAGTGCACGCGCGCGCTCGTGGAACGGGGTCTTCAGCAGCGGCTGGCGATAGTGCGGCTCGCTCTCGGTGAGCATCTTCAGGCCGCCTCGCGCATCAGCGCTCGCGCTGCGTTGCGGCCGGCAATACCCATGACGCCACCACCGGGATGAGAACCTGCTCCGCACAGATACAGGCCGCCGATCGGGGTGCAATATTGGGCCGCGCCGGGCACCGGACGCACGATGAAAAACTGATCCAGCGCCAGCTCGGCGTGATGCCAATGTCCGCCGCTGATGCGAAACTCGCGTTCGATATCCGGCGGACTGAGCAGCTCGAGGGCCTCGACACTGTGGCGCAGGCCCGGTGCACAGCGCTCGAGCGCATCGATCACCAGCTCGGCGAAGCGCGCGCGCTCGTGCTGCCAGCCGCCGGCGAGCTCATAGGGTGCATATTGGACCACCGCCGACAGCACGTGCCGGCCGGCCGGCGCCAGACTCGCATCATTCACGGTCGGCACGGTGATCTCAACGATCGGCGCCGGCGAGAACTCACCGTACTTGGCGTGATTGAAGGCACGCTCGACGTAGTCCAGTGACGGCGCCAGCAGCAGCCGCCCGACCAGGGCGTCGGGCGCGAGGCCGGTGAACTGCGGCAGTCTGTTCAATGCCAGATGCAGCTTGGCGGTCACGCCGCGGGCGCGCAGATGCGCGATGCGGCGCACGAAGCCAGTGTCGAGATACTCGCCGCCGAGCAGCTGCAGAAACGTCGTCTTCGGATCGGCATTGGAAATGACATTGGCGGCGCTGATCTGCTCGCCGTCCGTGAGTATCACGCCGGCAGCACGGTCGTCGCGCACCATGATGCGCTCTACCGTCGCGCCGGTGCGGATGGCGGCACCGGCCGCCAGCGCAGCGCGGGCCAGTGAATCCGACAGTGCGCCCAGCCCGCCCACCGGCTGTGCCAGCGCGCTGCCGCCCTGCACTTCGGCGGCCATGCGGTACAACAGCGGAAATACGCTGCCAGGGGATCGCGGGCCGGCACTGGTGCCCAGCACGGCGTCGAATCCGAGCGCGCCCTTGAGCAGCGGCGTCTCGAAATGTTCATCGAGCAGATCCTGCACGCACATGCCGCCGATGCGCAGCAGTTCGCGCATGTCCCTGCGTCCGAGCCGGCGAATGCGCCAGCCGATGCGCAGCCAGGCGCTGCGATCCTGCCAGGAATCGGTGCCCAGCCGCGGCGGGGCGGTGTCGAGCACCGGGTATAGCGCTTCGGCCAGGCGCCGCAGGCGCGCACGATAGGCGGGCAACGCGGCGGCGTCGGCAGCCGAGCGCGCCGCGAGCAGCGCCGCATCGCGCGCGTCGATCGGCAGCGGTGGCGAGTCGGGCGCGATCGCAGTGCTCGGCATGTGGGTCGCGGCCAGCCGCAGGCCGCGTGCCTCGAGGTCCAGGTCCCTGATCAGCGACCCCGGCATCAGATGCAGCAGATGGGCGCAGGCCGAGACCTTGAAGCCGGGCGCAAATTCGCGCGTGATGGCTGCGCCCCCGACCTGGCTGGCGGCTTCCAGCACCAGTACCGAGCGGCCGCTGCGGGCCAGATAGGCCGCGCACACCAGCCCGTTGTGACCGCCGCCGATGACGATGCAGTCGTAGCTGGGCGCGCCGGTGCAAGCCCTGGTCATGGTCAGTGCGCCCGGCCGAGGTCGCGCAGAATCGCGCCGGCAGCGTTGGCGCCCGGGGCCCCCATCACGCCACCGCCGGGATGCGTGCTCGAGCCGCACATGTACATGCCGCGCACCGGCGCACGGTACTGCGCGTAGCCCGGGATCGGCCGGTTGAACAGCAGTTGATCGAAGGTGAGTTCGCCCTGGAAGATGTTGCCCTCCGTCAGGCCGACCTCGTTCTCCAGATCCCACGGGGTGCGGATTTCCGCGTGCAGGATCAGGTCCTTGAAGTCCGGACTGTGCTCGGCGATGGTATCGATGACCGTGCGCCCGAAGGCCTGGCGCTTGGCCGCATCCCACGCGCCGTCGGCGAGCTTGTAGGGACAGTACTGCACGAACACCGACATATAGTGCTTTCCCGCGGGTGCCAGGGTCGGATCGATCTGCGAGGGCATCAGCATATCGATGTACGGCGCGCGCGACCAGCGGCCCTCCTTCCAGTCGTCGTAGGCGCGCTCCAGCATCTCGATGCTGTCGGTCACATGCAGATCACCGCGAATGCTCGGCGAGCCATGCGGGATGGCGGGAAAGTGCGGCAGGCCATCGAGCGCGATGTTGAGCTTGCCCGATGAGCCGCGGATCTTGAAATTGCGCACCTGCGAGACGAACTCCGGCGGCAGATCGTTCGCGTCCATGATCTCGAGGAAGGTACGCCGCACGTCGAGGTTGGACACCACGATGCGCGCCTGCAGCTCCTCGCCGTTGTCGAGTACCACACCGCTGGCCCGGCCATTGCGCACCAGGATCCGATCCACCGGCGCGCCGCTGCGGATGCTGCCGCCGCTGGCCTGGAACGACGCCGCGAGAGCCTGGGTGACCGCCCCCATTCCGCCGCGGGCGAAACCCCAGGCGCCGACCGCACCGTCGATGTTGCCCATATAGTGATGCAGCAGCACGTAGGCGGTACCCGGGGAGCGCGGTCCGAGCGCGGTGCCGATGATCGAGCTGCCGGCCAGATGCGCCTTGACGATCTCGCTCTCGAAATACTCATCCAGAAAATCGGCGCAGCTCATGGTCCAGAAGCGCACCGTGTCGTACATGCGCTGCTCGCCGAGCCGGTGGAAATGCTTTCCCAGGTACAGCAGCTCCATGATGTCGCGCGGCTTGAACGAGGTCGGATCGGGGGGCTCGCGCAGCAGCAACGGCTTGATGAAGCGGCACTGGCGCAGCATGTCGCGCAGGTAGCGCTCGTAGCTCTCGGCGTCGCGCTTTGAGTGGCGCGCAATCTCGCGCCGCAGCGCATCGTGATTGTCGTACAGCGCCAGGTGGCCGCCGTCGCGCATCATGGTGCAGCCGCCCTCGTACGGGATGATCTGCAGCCCGTAGCCTGGCAGGTCCAGCTCGCGGATGATCTCGGTGCGCAGCAGACTGCAGACGTAGGAGCAATTCGAGTAGGTAAAGCCGTCGTACAGCCGGCGGCTCACCGCGGCGCCGCCGATGTAGGGGTTGCGCTCCAGTACCAGCACGTCCAGGCCCGCGCGCGCCAGGTAGCACGCGGCCACCAGGCCGTTGTGGCCGGCACCCACGATGATCGCATCATGGCGCCCGCTGCCGCCGCTGACCATTCCCTAAGCCCCTCTCTCGGTCGCGAAAATTCAGTGCCGCGGATTCAGGCCGGCATCCTGCGCGATTTGCCGAGCGTTTCAAGCGTGGTGTCGATCGCTACTTCGAACCCCACCAGCGTATCGCGCAGGCACGAGTCATCGTGCGCCGCGGAGATGAACCACGGCTCGCGCGAATCCGGCTCGCACAGGATGCGTTCATCGTGCAGCACCCTGGCAGCCGCATCGTAGAACGTGTAGTCGCTGCCCTTCCAGTCGCGGTAGGTGCGCGGCGGCTCGTGCGCGAAGTACAGCCCGCCCATCGACGGGTGGCCGACAAAGCTGTGCGCGACGCCGCGTGCCTTCAGGATGGTGCTCATGCCAGCGCGCAGCCGGGTGCCGTAGGCGGCGATGCGCTCGAGCGCGTCGGTTTCATCGAGAATCTGCAGCGTCCGTTCCGCCGCTGCCAGCGACACCGGGTGCGCGGTATAAGTGCCGCCGTGCGCGACACCGCGGCCGATCTTGCGCATGATGTCCTCGCGGCCGGCCAGCACCGAGATCGGATAGCCATTGGCGATCGCCTTGGCGAAGGTGCACAGGTCCGCCTGCACGCCGTACAGCTCCTGCACGCCGCCGCGGGCGACGCGAAAGCCGCTCTTCACCTCGTCGATGATCAGCACCACGCCGTGGCGGTCGCACAGTTCACGTGCCGCACGAATGTAGGCCGGGTCGGTGGCTATCCCCAGGCAGTTGCCCATGATCGGCTCGATCAGCAGGCAGGCAATGGATCCGGCATGCCGCTTCAGTACGTCTTCGAGCTGGTTGGCGTCGTTGGCCTGAACAAAATGCGCGAAGTTGCGCGTGCTGAGCGGTACTCCCTCGCTGTACGGATAGACTTCCGGTTCGCCGACCTGCGACCACTTGTCCATCGGCGTGTACCACATGGCGGCATCGAACAGCCCGTGATAACTGCCTTCGAGAATCACGTAATCATCCTTGCCGGTATAGGCACGCGCCAGCCGCAGCGCCGCCATCACCGCCTCGGTGCCGGAATTGGAGAAGCGCACCAGCTGCGCGGCCGGGACCATCTTCGCGATCCGTTGCGCGACGCGATACTCGCATTCGGTGGACAGTGCGAACACACCGCCGATCTGCATGCCGTCGCGCGCCGCCTGATCGACCCGCGGATCGGCATAGCCGAGGATGGCCGGCCCATAGCCCATGCGATAGTCGACGTAGACGTTGTCGTCCAGGTCGGTTATCCGGGCGCCACGGCCCGATTTAACATAAATCGTGCGGTCTTCTCCCCAGAAGCGGAAATTAGACGCCACGCCGAGCGGCATGCGCTGCACGGCGCGCCGGAAATGCTCGTGGTTTTTGGTCAGGGTTCGGGGCATGGTGGCGCTCCGCGGTACTAGAAGGTGCCTGTACGGCACGGTAGCACCAGTCATGCGGCGCGTCTATATGAACATATAGTTTTCGTGTAATATTGAACGGTCATATAAAACCGCCCGATCCGCCGGAGGCCTTGCGATGAATTCCTCAGCCGCCCCATCGGTCGAACCGACGCTCGCCGCGCTGCCGCGGGCGCTGCCGGCATGGGCCTACAGCCATCCGGAAATGACCCGCCTGGAATATGAGCGGATCCTCAAGCCGAGCTGGCAGATCGTGTGTCACATCAGCTCGATCCCCAAGCCGGGCGACTACATGACGCTCGACCTGGGCGCCGACAGCGTGGTGGCCGTGCGCAGCGCCGACGGCACGATCCAGACCTTTCATAACGTCTGCCGCCATCGTGGTTCGCGGCTGCTGGAAGGCGGCGGCAATTGCCGCGCCCACATCACCTGCCCCTATCACGGCTGGTCGTACCGGCTGTCCGGGGAGTTGGTCGGCGTGCCCGCGCGCGAGACTTTCCCAGGTCTCGATCGCGCGCAATACAGCCTGAAGCCGGTGCGCTCGCAGGTCATGATGGGCTTGGTATTCGTCTGCGTAGCCGGCAATCCGCCGCCGCTGGAGCAGATCTGGGGCAGTTTTCTCGCCGAGTTTGCACCGCATCGTTTCGAGGACATGGTCCCGCTCGGCTCGCCCTACATCGAGCACTGGGATTGCGATTGGAAGATCGCGATGGACAACTATCTGGAGTCCTACCACGTGCCCATCGGGCATCCCGGGTTGAACCGCATGTTCACGCCTGACTACGACGACCAGGTCAATCTGCCAACCGGCGTGGCGCGCGGCATCAGCTGGCTGCGTGAGCGTGAGTCCTCGCAATGGAGCGAGCGCATGTACAAGCGCATGGTCGAAGGCGTCAGCCAGCAGCTGCCGGAAGCCCACCGCAAGCGCTGGAGTTTCTACAGCATGCTGCCGAACCTGGGCATCGATGTGTTTCCGGACCAGATGGACTTTTTCCAGGTGCTGCCGCGCGGCCCGGGCAAGTGCACCATCCGCGGCGCCTCGTTCGCGCTGGCGGATGAGCGGCGCGAGATGCGCGTGGTGCGCTACCTCGCCGCCCGCATAAACCGCCAGGTGCAGCGCGAGGACGAGTTTCTGTGCCGACGGGTACAGCTGGGCCTGGCCTCGGGCAGTTATGAACCCGGTCCGCTGTCGCGCCTGGAGAACTGCATGTACGAGTTTCACCAGCTGCTGCGCGAGCGCATTCCGGAGGTACGCCAGGCAAGCCCGCCCACGCGC
>DATAJH010000113.1:0-6219 GCA_036262215.1 Steroidobacteraceae bacterium | reverse complement strand
GGATTGTGGAACGTGGTGTTGGTGAACAGGCAGCGTACCCGACGGCGCTTGAGCAGCCGCGCCAGAGCTTCCGCGTCCGGGCCGTTGTCGGTACGGGCGACCGCCAGCATCTGCACGCCGCGATAGCGCAGCAGCTCAAACAGCGGCGGATAGCCCGGATCCTCCACCACCGCGGCATCGCCCGGCTTGAGGCACTCGCGCACCAGCAGGTCGAGCGCCTGGCTCGCGCCCTGCGTCAGCACGATCCGATCCTCGCGTGCGCTGATGCCGCGCATTTCCAGCAGTCGTGCGATATGGGTGCGCAGCTCGCCCAGGCCGAGCGGATTGCCATAACCCTGCAGTCGCAGGCCCGGTTGCCGTGCCACCGCGCGCATGGCCGCTCTGACGCCGTCGGTGTGCAGCCAGCCATCGGGCAGCCAGCCGCAGCCGGCATCGACCTCGATCGGACGGGCGCTGGCCTCGCGCCGCCGTTCCCACACCGAGTCGCTCGGAAACTCAGGTCCCGGTGCGGTTTCGGCGCTGCTGCGAACATGACGCGGGACGAAATAGCCCGCGCCGGCGCGCGCCTCCACCATCGCAGCCGCGACCAGCGCGTTGTAGATCTCGGCGGCGCTGAACGGACTGATGCGGCGCTCGCGGGCGAGCTGGCGCACCGAGGGCAGGCGCGCGCCGGCGGGCAGCACGCCGGACTGGATCTGCAGCTTCAGCTCTTCGGCGATGCGCGCTACCAGGCTGCGCAGCGATGGCGGACGACGTGAGCCCATTTACCGTACTGCTATTACTTACAGTACAGTATAGCCGGTTTGAGCCAGCCCCGTGTCTGGCCCGCGGCGCCGCTACGTGCCACGCTTTGCGCCATGAACCCGAAACTCGCACTCGCCGGCGCCGGCGAACCTTCAGGCGCGCCCGATCCACTGCAATCGTGGTGGATGCCGTTCACCCACAACCGGCGCTTCAAGACCAAACCGCGCCTGATCGAGAGCGCATCCGGCGCTTATTACACGCTGCAGGGCAACAGCCGCGTATTCGACTGCCTGTCCGGCATGTGGTGCACCCCGCTCGGGCATGCGCATCCCGGGATCGTACGTGCGGTAACCGACCAGGTGCAGCGGCTGGACTACAGTCCGGGCTTTCAGCTGGGCCATAAGCCGGCGTTCGATCTCGCGGCGCGGATCACCGCGCTCGCGGGGCGGCCAGCTGATCGAGTGTTCTTCGTCAACTCCGGCTCCGAGGCGGTGGATACCGCGCTCAAGATAGCCATCGGCTATCACCGCGTGCGTGGCGAGGCGACGCGCACCCGGGTGATCGGCCGCGAGCGCGGCTATCACGGGGTCGGCCTGGGCGGCACCTCGGTTGGCGGCATCGGTGTCAACCGCAAAATGTTCGCCTCGATGATGATGCCGGGGGTCGATCACCTGCCTCATACCTATTCGCCCCAGCACATGCGATACAGCCGCGGCCTGCCGCAGTGGGGCGTGCACCTGGCCGAGGATCTGGAGCGGCTGGTGGCGCTGCACGACGCCTCCACCATCGCCGCGGTGATCGTCGAACCGGTACAGGGGTCCACCGGCGTGATCGTTCCGCCGCGCGGCTATCTCGAGCGGCTGCGCGAGATCTGCACCAAACACGGCATCCTGCTGATCTTCGACGAAGTGATCACGGGCTTCGGGCGCCTGGGCAAGCCGTTTGCCTCGCAATACTTCGGCGTGCAGCCGGATCTGACCACGTTCGCCAAAGCGGTCACCAATGGTGTGGTGCCGATGGGCGGCGTGATGGCGCGGGGCGAGATCTACGACGCCTTCATGAGCGGGCCGGAACATGTGATTGAATTTTTCCATGGTTACACCTACTCCGGCCATCCGCTGGCGGTGGCCGCCGCACACGCCTCGCTGGATGCGATGATCGACGAGCGCCTGATCGAGCGCGCGGCCCAACTGGCGGGCGTGCTGGAAGATGCGGTGCATACGCTGCGCGATGAGCCGCACGTGGTGGATATACGCAACGTCGGTCTGGCCGCCGCAGTCGAACTCGAGCCGCTCGCCGGCCAGCCGGGCGCGCGCGGTCAGCGCGTGTTCGCGCGCGGGCTGGATGAAGGCATACTGCTGCGCGTGTCGGGCGAGATCATCGCGCTGGCGCCGCCGTTCATTTCCACCGAGGATGAAGTGCGCGCCATGATCGAGAGCCTGCGGCGCACGCTGCGGGCGGTCGCCGCCGACTGACAGCAGGGGATGGCATGAACGCGTCTGTGGAACACCAGCCGACCACGGCGCCGGGCACCATATCCCACTGGATCGACGGCAAGGCGGTGGCGGGCAGCGGTCGCACTGCGCCGGTCTACAACCCTTCGCTCGGGCGCGTGGTGCGCCAGGTGAGCCTGGCGACCCAGGCTGAAGTGGATCTGGCGGTAGCTAGTGCCGCGCGGGCATTTCCCGAGTGGTCGCACCAGACCGCATTGCGCCGGGCGCGCGTGCTGTTTCGCTTCAAGGAACTGCTGGATCGCGATGCCAGGCGCATCGCCCGCACCATATCGGAAGAACATGGCAAGACACTGGATGACGCGCTGGGGGAAGTCACCCGCGGCATCGAAGTGGTGGAATTCGCCTGCGGTGCGCCGCATCTGCTGAAAGGTGAGTTCAGCGACAATGTCGGCCGCGGCGTGGACAGCTACAGCCTGCGCCAGCCGCTGGGGGTGGTCGCGGGCGTAACGCCGTTCAATTTTCCGGTGATGGTACCGATGTGGATGTTTCCGATCGCGCTGGCTTGCGGCAACAGTTTCGTGCTCAAGCCCTCGGAGCGCGATCCGTCGGCCTCATTGCTGCTGGCCGAACTGCTGGCGGAGGCCGGTCTGCCGGACGGCGTACTGAACGTCATTCACGGCGACAGGGAAGCCGTGGATGCGCTGCTGGATCATCCGCAGGTCGCGGCGCTGAGTTTTGTGGGTTCGACCCCGGTAGCGCGTCACATCCAGGCGCGCGGCATCGCCAGCGGCAAGCGCGTGCAGGCCCTGGGCGGTGCCAAGAATCACATGGTGGTGATGCCGGATGCCGACCTGGGTGCAGCCACCGAGGCGCTGATAGGAGCCGCCTATGGCTCGGCCGGTGAGCGCTGCATGGCGATCTCGGTCGCGGTCGCCGTGGGCGATGGGCTCGCCGATGCCCTGATCGAAAAACTCAGACACCGGCTGGCGCACCTGCGCATCGGCGCCGCCGACGCCGCCGGTGTGGAGATGGGTCCACTGGTCACGCCGGCGCATCTGGCGCGGGTGCGCGACTACATCGAACTCGGCGTGCGCGAGGGCGCCAGACTGGTATTGGACGGCCGCGCGCACAGCGCGGCAGCGCTGACCGACGGCTTCTTCCTCGGGCCGTCGCTGTTCGATGCGGTGCGCCCCGAGATGCGCATCTACCGCGAGGAGATTTTCGGTCCGGTGCTCGGCATCGTGCGGGTTGCGGATTATCGGTCCGCAGTCGAGCTGATCAACCGGCATGAGTTTGCCAACGGCACCGCGGTCTTCACCCAAAGCGGCGCGATCGCACGTGCCTTCGCAGCCGAGGTCGAGGTGGGCATGGTCGGGGTGAACGTGCCGATTCCGGTACCGATGGCGTTCCACAGTTTCGGCGGCTGGCGCAATTCGATGTTCGGCGATCACCACGCCTACGGCACCGAGGGCTTTCGCTTCTATACGCGCCTCAAGACCGTCACGCAGCGCTGGCCGGATGCCAACGCGGTGCGTGCGGAATTCATCATGCCGACCATGAAGTGATCGCCGAAGCGACGGCCGCGCGACGCCGGCGACTTCAGTCGGTCCAGTAGGCCTCGATCAGCTGGTGCATCCGGCGCCATAGCGGGCCGGGCTTGCCGTTGCCCACGGTGCGGCCATCGAGTGTCGTCACCGCGATGACGCCCCGGGTCGCCGCCGTCAGCCAGATCTCGTCCGCCGCCCGCAGCTGCGCTTCGGACACGGCGCTGACCCGCCGCGCGATGCCATGACGATCGGCGAGTTCCTCGACCAGGCTGCGGGTGGTGCCGGGAAGCAAGCGCGCCGAGTTCGGCGGCGTGCGGATCTCACCATCGATGATGACTTCGACGCTGGAAGCGCTGGCCTCGGTCAGGTTACCGTCGCGCAGCAGTATGATCTCGCCGGCGCCGGCTTCCACCGCCCGCTGGCGCAGCAGCACGTTGGCCAGCAGTGCCACCGACTTGATATCGCAGCGCGCCCAGCGCGTGTCGACGCCGGTAATGCATGCCACACCGTGCTCGAGCACCTCCGGGCCCGGCAGCGGCAGCGGCGCGCAGAATCCGAATACCGTCGGCTCGATATCCGGCAGCGGTGCGTGGTTGCGGCCGAACTCGGCGCCGCGCGATACCTGCAGATACACATAGACATCGCCGCCGCCGTTGGCGCTGATCAGCTGCCCGACGATGGCGCTCCATTGCGCATCGCTGAGCGGGTTCCTGATGCGCAGTTCACGCAGGCTGTGCGACAGGCGCGCCAGATTCGCCGCCAGTCGCCGCGCCTGGCCGCGACGCGCCGGGATGACCTCATAGACGCCGTCGCCGAACAGAAAGCAGCGATCCAGCGGCGAGATGCGCGCCTCGCGCAGCGGCATCAGGCTGCCGTTCAGATAGCAGGTTGGCAGCGGTTCGGCCACGCGCGCGGTTACTTCTGGAACCAGAGCAGCACGGTGTCGCTCAGCCGGCTCCACATGCCGCCTGGCGGCACATCGGCGATCGGGTAGAGCGGGACCGAGGTGAACGGCTTGCCGTCGACGACCACCTGCAGTTCGCCGACCTGGGTGCTGCTGCTGAGCGGGGCGATCAGCCGCCGTTGCACCGTGGCCGTGGTCATGATGCTGCCGGCCTGGCCGCGCGGCACCACGATGTTGACGTCGGTCGCCGGTCCGACGCTATAAAACTCCTCGGCCGCCTTATACACGCGCGGCTTGAGCACCGGTGTCCCGCGCCGCTTGACGTTGACCGTCTCATAGAAGGTAAATCCGTAATTGACCAGCGCCGCGCTCGCGTCCTCGCGCGCCTTGATGCTGCCGGAACCTAGCACCACCGCGATCAGGCGCATGTCCTGCCGCCGCGCCGAGGTTACCAGGCAGAAGCCGGCACTGTCGGTGTGCCCGGTCTTCATGCCGTCCACCGACGGATCGCGCTCCAGCAGGCCGTTGCGGTTCTGCTGCTTGATGTTGTTCCAGACGAATTCGCGGATCGAAAACCACGGATAGTACTCGGGATAATCGCGCACCAACGCGCTCGCGAGCAGCGCCATGTCATGTGCGGTGGTGTAGTGCGTCGGCGAGGGCAGTCCGCTGCTGTCGTCGAAGTGCGTATTGGCCATGCCCAGCCGCCTGGCGGTATCGTTCATGAGCTGGACGAATGCACCTTCCGTGCCGCCCACGCGCTCGGCGAGCGCGATGGTGGCGTCGTTGCCGGACTGCACGATCATGCCTTTGATGAGCACTTCGGCCGGCACCTGGCTGCCGACCTGAACGAAGGTGCGCGAGCCCTCGGCTTTCCAGGCGTGCTCGCTGATGGTGACCTGATCGGCGAGTTTGAGCGTGCCGGCCTTCAGCGCCTGGAACACCAGGTAGCAGGTCATCAGCTTGGTCAGGCTCGCCGGTTCCATGCGGGCATCGGCGTCGTGCTGAGCCAGCGCCTGGCCGCTGGTGTAGTCGGTCAGGATATAGGCGCGCGCATCGACCTGGGGCGGGCTGGGAATCCCTCCGGGCGTCATCGCCTGGGCGGCGGCCGCCGGTGTGCTCGCCGGGGTCGTGGCCGCAGGCGCCGTTGCTTGGTGCTTGTGAGACGCGGCTGGCGCCGCCAGCGGCAGCAACAGCAGTGGCAGGCATACGACGGCGAACGGGGCGGGGAATTTCATGCGCTGGAGGTCCCTCGGGGGGCTAAACGCCAAGTGTAGCGGCTGATGTCAATCCTGTGCGAGTCGCGCATTCGAAAATCCGAGCGCGCTCAGACGCTCAATGGTGGCATCGAACTGCTGCACGCTGGCGATCGGGCCCACGCGCACCCGCTGCAGTGGCCGATGCGCATCGGGCGCCAGCGTGACGACGTTGTCGATACCGGCGGCGCGTAGTTTTCGGACCGCAGCGCTGGCGTTCTCGGTCCTGGAATAGGCGCCGACCTGAATGTAAAAGCTGCCGCCCGGCGCGGACGCCACAGGCGGTCCGGCAGCCGGATGTGATGCGGCGTTGG
>DATAJH010000112.1:0-2704 GCA_036262215.1 Steroidobacteraceae bacterium | reverse complement strand
TCGCTCGACCATGCCGGCGTGACTGCGTCCGGCCCCGGTGAAGCTGCCGCGCTCAAAGCCAAACAGCTCCGACTCGATCAGCGTTGGCGGCAGAGCGCCGCAATTGATCCCAAGAAACGGGCCGGAGCCGCGGGCGCTGCGCGCGTGGATCGCCTGTGCGACCAGTTCCTTGCCGGAGCCGCTCTCGCCGGATATCAGCACTGTGGCGTCGGTAGGCGCCACCTTATCCACCAGATCGCGGATCGCCTGCATGGCGGCCGAGCCACCAACCATCCAATTTGCCATCTCATTCATGCGGATCTCCAGCAAATCGTCGGCCGACGATCGGATTGAATCGTTGCGCTACTTGTAACCACTGGCGCCGCTTGGCTGCACCAGCCCCGGACTATGATGTTGTCGGACCATGAAAAATTTTCTGTAGGTGTTTGTCCTACGCCGAAGGTCGAACACCAGGCTGCCAGGTGCGGTTCGGCTGTTTCGCGCGCGCAACGCCAGCGTAAGCCCGGACACCGTGCCGGCACGCCGGCCGCCGCCGATCACCGCGGAATTAGCGCCTGGAATGTCGCCCCGGAACAAGTCGATGCCGCAAAATGAGCGGCCGCGCGCCCGACGCCTGACCATACTTGTATATTGCGGCAGGAGGTCGAGCCCCGATGGATGACCAGCAAGCGCTAACGACCCGTCGCAACCGCGGTGGCGGACGCGAGGCCAAGCGCGCTGCGCGCGCGGCACGCTCGGCCGTCACCATTCCCTACATCACGCGCGCCCTGCCGTACTACGAAGTCCTGGATGAACAGGGCCTGCTCACCATCGAGCGCAATGCCGACACGATTCTGGAGGAGATTGGCATCGACTTCCGTGACGACGCCGAATCGCTCGCGCTGTGGAAGGGGGCCGGGGCCGACGTCAAAGGCGAACGCGTGCACTTCCCGCACGGCCTGTGCCGTTCGCTGATCCGCAATACCGCGCCGCGCGAGTTCATACAATACGCGCGCAATCCCGCGCACAACGTTGCCATCGGCGGCAAGCACACCGTGTTTGCGCCGGCCTACGGCTCGCCGTTCATCCGTAATCTGGACGAGGGCCGGCGCTACGCGCGTATCGAGGATTTCAGGAATTTCGTCAAGCTCGCCTACATGGCGCCCTCGCTGCATCACTCGGGCGGCACCATCTGCGAACCGGTCGATCTGCCGGTCAACAAGCGGCATTTCGACATGATCTACAGCCATATCAAGTACAGCGACAAGCCGTTCATGGGCTCGGTCACGCACCCCGAACGCGCTGCCGACACGGTCGAGATGGCGAGGATCCTGTTCGGACCGGAGTTCATCGATCCGGTCAGCGGGCGCCCCCGGACTGTGCTCGTCAGCCTCATCAATGCCAACTCGCCGATGACCTTCGACTCCACCATGCTCGGCGCCCTCAAGGTCTACGCGCGTGCCAACCAGGCCACGATCGTGACGCCCTTCATCCTGGCCGGCGCGATGTCGCCGGTGACGGTGGCCGGCACCGCGGCGCAGACACTGGCCGAAGCGCTGGCCGGCATGGCGCTGACGCAACTGGTGAATCCGGGCGCGCCGGTGATCTTCGGCAGCTTTGCCTCCTCGATCTCGATGCAATCCGGCGCGCCCACGTTTGGCACCCCGGAACCGGCACTGGTGCTGTACATCATGGCCGCACTGGCGCGCCGGCTTGGGGTACCGTTCCGTTCCGGCGGCGGCCTGTGTGCGTCGAAGATTCCGGATGCGCAGGCAGCGTTTGAATCGGCGAATACACTGCTGCCGACCTGCCTGGCGGGGGTCAACTTCGTGCTGCATGTAGCGGGCTGGCTCGAGGGTGGGCTGGCGATGGGCTACGAGAAATTCGTCATGGACGTGGACCAGGCGGGCATGATGCAGACCTTCCTGCTGGGCGTGGACATGTCCGACAACGGCCAGGCGATGGATGCAATTCGCGAGGTCGGCCCCGGCAAGCACTTTCTCGGCTGTGCGCATACGCAGGCGAACTTCGAGACCGCGTTCTACCGCTCGGCGCTGGCCGACAACAACAGTTACGAGCAGTGGGAGGCCGAGGGCGCGAGCGATATGGCCAAGCGCGCCAACGTGCTGTGGAAAAAACAGCTGGCCGAGTACCAGGCACCGCCGCTGGATGCCGCGATCGACGAGGCGCTGCTCGACTTCATGCAGCGCCGCAAGGCCTCGTTCCCAGACTCGAACGTCTGATAGCGCGCGCGCCGAGCCGCGGCTAGCCCTGATGAATCACGCGCCGCTTGCGCCGCTCACGGCCATCGGTCTGCACCACGGCCTTGGGCGCCGGCAGCTGCACCGCTGAGCGCAGATGGGTGTATGGCGCGGTCTTGTGCGGAATCGCCATGGCCTCGACGAAGTGGGTCTGAAAGCGCGGCTCCAATGCGGTCTCGATCTTCTCCACCTGCCTTACGATGGCTTCGATGGTCGGGCGCGAGCGCGAGTCGAGCAGTGCGATGCGCGCGCCAGTGCCGGCGGCGTTGCCGGCGGAGGCGACCTGCGACAGCTCGCAGTCGGGGATCATGCCGAGCACCATGGCGTACTTGACGTCGATGTGGCTGCCGAACGCGCCGGCAAGCCGGATCCGATCGACCTGTTCCACGCCCAGGCGCTCCATCAGTAGCCGGATTCCGGCATACAGCGCGGCCTTCGCCAACTGGATCGCGCGCACGTCGTTT
>DATAJH010000111.1:0-29361 GCA_036262215.1 Steroidobacteraceae bacterium | reverse complement strand
GGTGAGCGTGCCGCCGCTGCCCACCCCCACCACCACCGCATCGAGCATCTGCCCGGTCTGCGCCCAGATCTCCGGTCCGGTGGTCGCCTCGTGCGCCAGCGGGTTGGCGGGATTGGCGAACTGATTGACGTAGAAACTGTTGGGTGTCTCGCGCGCCAGCCGCGCGGCTCGGTCCTGGTAGTGTTCCGGATGACCTTTTGCGACATCGCTGCGCGTCAGGTGTATGTGCGCGCCGAGCGCGCGCAGGTGCAGGATCTTCTCCTGCGACATCTTGTCCGGAATCACCAGGATCAGCCGATAGCCCTTCTGCGACGCTACCAGCGCCAGCCCCAGGCCGGTGTTGCCCGCGGTGGCTTCGATGATAGTGCTCGGTGGATCGCTGCCGGGCCGCAGCTGGCCATCACGCTCGGCCGCTTCGATCATCGACAGGCCGATGCGGTCCTTGATGGATCCGGTCGGATTCTGATTCTCGAGCTTGACGAACAGGCGGCAGCAGCCCGTATCGAGATTGCGCAGCTCCAGCAGCGGCGTGTTGCCGATGGTGCCCAGCACCGACCCCTCTCGCGGCATACGTTCTCCGGACTGTAAGTAAGCAGCGGAAGCGTAGCACGCGCTGCCGGTGGTGGAACGCCGCGCATCAGCCAGGCGGGAATCCTCAGTTGTTGCCGCTCTGCGGCGCGGATGGCGGCGGCTGGCTGTTCGCTGGCTGGCCGGCCTGTGTCTTGGCCGCCGGCAACAGCTGCTTGGCCTGCTCAGGGGTCAGCTTGCGAAATGCCACTATCGGTACCCGCCATGGAGCAACCTCATCGCGCACCACCAGATAATCGCCGTAGCCGCACAGCATGCCGTTGTGATCGGAGTCCTCGAAACCCACCCGCTCTTTAAAATTCAGCTCCGGCACGGGCTCGAACAATTTGAGCAGATAAGGGTCCTTGTGCAGCGGCGCGTAGACAATCAGCGTCGCCGGATCGACCACCACCCAGTCGGATACCTCGCTCATGAACACGCAGGCGTCGGTGCCCGGCAACGGCGCGGCGGCCGGATGCGATGCGGCCCCGGTTGTGGCGCAGGCCGCGGCCACCAGCGCTCCCAGGACGATCAGCAGGCGCGCGGCGTAGCGAATCATTCGATTGCACATGATCTCCTCCTGCCAGCGCACCAGCGCGCGACCCCTGCCGTGGTTGACTTGGGTCACGCGGCTTATGATCGGCCGCGGCGGGATTCTACTTGGGCGCGCCTGGCGGCGCATCTGCACCGACGGCCGCGCCCGCTGCAGCGGACGGCGGCGCGGGCGCGGACTCAGGCAAGCCGGCGGCGGTGGCCGGCGCATCGATGTTCGCACCGGCGGGGATCGCCGTGGTTGCCGCCCGCGCCGCGCTGCTCTCGGGCATCGCGTCGGTCTTGAGCGCGCTCTCGTCGGCTTCCTTCGTCATCACGATGATGCTGATGCGTCGGTTGATCGGATTGCGTGAATTTTCCTTGTCGAACAGCACCGACGATGACAGGCCCACCACGCGCGAGACTTTGTCGAGCGCGAGCCCTCCGCCCTCGAGCGCACGCCGCGCCGCGTTGGCGCGATCGGCCGACAGGTCCCAGTTGGTATAGCCGCCGGTCGCTACGTAAGCGGTGGTGTCGGTGTGGCCGGAAAGGCTGATGCGATTGGGCACCGAATTCAGGTACGGGGCCAGCTCATGAAGGATGGCGTAGGTGTAGTCCTTGAGTTTGGCGCTGCCAAGATCGAACATCGGCCGGTTCTGCGAATCGACGATTTGGATGCGCAGCCCCTCGGGCGTGATGTCGAGCAGCAGCTGATCCTTGAACGGCTTGAGCGCCTGGCTGTGATCGATGGCCTCGCGCAGTTGCGCCATCAGCGACTCGAGTTTCTTGCGGTCGGCCTCGCTGGCAATCTTCTTCGCTTCCTCGACCTCCGGCGCTGCCTTGTCCACCGTGACCGGCGTGTCGCGTGGCGTGCCCAGGCCGGTGGACAGTGCGCTGGCGGACTTGCGCGCATCGAGTGCGCCACGCAGATTGATCACGCTGGTGCTGGCGCCGCCGGGACCCATCTGACCCATCGAGGCGCGCGGCGACTTGCCCTGCTGCATGCTCGGATTCTTGAAGTACTCGAAGATCGCCGCGCGCTCCTCCTTCGATACCGAGGCGATCAGCCACATCACCATGAAGAACGCCATCATCGCGGTGACGAAATCGGCATAGGCGACCTTCCAGGCGCCGCCGTGATGGGCGTTGCCGGCCTTCTTGGGCCGCTTGACGATCAGGATCGGCCGCTCGCCCTGGGGTGCGTTCACGCCGGCGCGCCCTGTTTCTGCGGTTCCTTCTTCTTGCCCTTGAGATGATTCTCGAGATCGGCAAAGGTCGGCCGCACATCCGACCACAGCAGCTTGCGCGCGAATTCCACCGCCACCGGCGGCGCATAGCCGCGCACGCTCGCCACCAGCGCCATCTTCACCACCTCGAACGCCTTGCCTTCCTCGTGCACGCGGTGCTCGATCGCGGCCGCGATCGGACCGATGAAGCCGTAGGCAACCAGGATACCCAGAAAGGTGCCGACCAGCGCGGCGCCGACCTTGCGACCGATGGTGCCGGTATCGGCACCGTCGATCGAGGCCATGGTGTCCACGATACCTAGCACCGCCGCCACGATGCCGAAGCCCGGCAGCGCATCGGCGACGCGCTGTACCGCATGCGCCGGCTGCTGCGCTTCCTGGTGATGCGTCTCGAGCTCGTACTCCAGCAGGCTCTCGAGCTCATGCGGATCGAGGTTGCCGCCCACGATCAGGCGCAGGCAGTCGGTGATGAATTCGATCATGTGATGGTCCGCGAGGATGCGCGGATAGTCGGTGAACATCTTGCTCTTCTGCGGCTGCTCGATGTCCGCCTCGATCGCCAGCATGCCGGACTTGCGGATCTTCACCAGGATGTCATAGAGCAGCTTGAGCAGATCGACGTAGTCCTCGCGCTTGTAGCGCGGACCCTTGACCAGGCCAAGGGCGGCCGCGAACGATCCTTTGACCACCTTGATCGGATTGCTGGTAACGAACGCTCCGAACGCGGAGCCGACGATGATGATGACTTCGCCCGGATGCCACAGCAGCAGCAGGCTGCCGCCCTCCATCAGAAAGCTGCCGCAAACGCACAGCAGAACGATGACCGAGCCGATGAGCGTAAACATGCGCGATGCAACTACCGGTAGCCCGAAGCGGTCCCAGCTAAAGCTATCGGCCGCGCGCGCGCTTTCTTGAAGCCCGAAAAACAGCTATGTAGCTGATACAGTAGGTTGTTTTTGCGTTACAGCGGGTGCGAACTGTGACTTGGTTCGCAGCCTAAACCGGCGCGCCGGCCGCCACCGGCTTAGCGCCGGCGGGGTTGCTCAATCGTCCAGGGTTGCCGCCAGGTGCTTCAGGTAGGCGCGAAAATCCTTGCCCAGCGACGGATGGGCCAGCGACAGCTCGACCGTCGCCTGCAGGTAGCCGAGCTTGCTGCCGCAGTCGAAGCGCCGGCCGGTGAAACGGTGGGCGTAGACCGGCTCACGCTGCAGCAGCCGGGCGATGCCATCGGTCAGCTGGATCTCACCGCCCGCACCCTGCCCGACGCGCTCCAGCTCTTCGAAAATCGTCGGCGTGAGCACGTAGCGGCCGACCACCGCCAGCGTCGACGGCGCCACCGCCGGCTTGGGCTTCTCGACGATGCTCTTGATGCGGCTGACGATGCCATCGCCGGGCTCGACCTCGACGATGCCGTATTTGTCGGTATCGCGTTTCGGCACTTCCTCGACTCCGAGCACGCTGCCGCCACGGCTGCTGAAGGTGTCCGCCATCTGCTTCAGGCACGGCACCTCGGCGTCAATCAGATCGTCCGCCAGATGCACGAAGAAGGGAACATCTCCCACCGCCGGGCGCGCGCACAGCACCGCGTGTCCCAGCCCTAAGGGCGCCGGCTGGCGGATGTAAATGCACGATGCGTAGCTCGGCAGCACGCTGCGCACCTGTTCCGCCAGTTCGTGCTTGCCCTGCGAATCGAGCAGCTTCTCCAGTGCATCGTCGGTATCGAAGTGGTCCTCGATCGCACGCTTGGAGGAGCCGGTGATGAACACCAGGCGCCGGGCACCGGCCGCCAGCGCCTCGTCGACCGCGTACTGGATCAGCGGCTTGTCGACAATCGGCAACATCTCCTTCGGACTGGCCTTGGTCGCCGGCAGGAAGCGTGTGCCGCGTCCTGCTACCGGAAACACCGCGGTCCGAACCTCTGCTACAGCCATGCCGTCGATCCTCGCGCGTGATTGATCAGTGCACAGATGTTAGACCAGCGCAACGGCGCTGGCGATGCGCCGATCACCAATCCGGTCGGCGGACCAGGACTACTCAATCGCGGATCGGGCGATCGGCACCGCTGTTGACGCGCTCGCGCAGGTCTTTGCCCGGCTTGAAATGCGGCACGTACTTGCCGGCGAGCGCCACCGCCTCGCCGGTCTTTGGATTGCGTCCCTGGCGCGGCGGCCGGAAATGCAGCGAAAAACTGCCAAAGCCGCGGATTTCGATCCGATCGCCCTGGGCCAGTGAATCGCTCATGATCTCGAGCATCTGCTTGAGTGCCAGCTCGACATCCTTCGCCGGCAGATGCTTCTGCTTTGCCGTAATGATCTCAATCAGTTCCGACTTCGTCATGGCGTTTCCAGATTCTGAAGTTCACCGCCTCACGGGCTGCTGTCGCCCCGAGACGGTGACCCCGGTCGATTATTTAATGACGCTGCAATTTTTATGACGATACAAATGGCGGACGCGCTCAGCCGCGATCCGGCCCATTGATCTGTTCCTTGAGCAGATCGCCCAGACTGGTACCCGAGGTCGGTACTTCGGAGCGATAGCTCTGCACCGCCTCCGCTTCTTCGTAAACCTCTTTTGCCTTGATCGACAGTGAGATGGTGCGGGTCTTGCGATCCACACCGATGAATTTGGCCTCCACTTCGTCGCCGATCTTCAGCACCGCGCGCGCATCGTCCACCCGGTCGCGTCCGAGTTCCGAGGCGCGCAGCTGGCCCTCGATGCCGTTGCCCAGATCGATCACGGCACCGCGCGGATCCACGTCCTTGACCGTGCCCTTGACGATGCTGCCCTTGGGATTCTCGGCAACGAAGGCCGAGAATGGATCCTTGGCGAGCTGCTTGATGCCGAGCGAGATGCGCTCGCGCTCCGGATCGATCGACAGCACCATGGCCTCGACCTGCTGTGCCTTCTGGTAGTTGCGCACCGCCTCCTCGCCGGGCTGATCCCAGGAGATATCCGACAGGTGTACCAGCCCGTCGATGTTGCCCGGCAGGCCGATGAAGATACCGAAGTCGGTGATCGACTTGATCTGACCCGAGACCCGATCGCCGCGATTGTGGTTCTCGGCAAATTCCTTCCACGGGTTGGCCTTGCACTGCTTCAGACCGAGTGAAATGCGCCGCCGCTCCTCGTCCACGTCGAGCACCATGACTTCCACTTCCTGGCCGGTATGCACCACCTTGGCCGGGTTGACGTTCTTGTTGGTCCAGTCCATCTCCGAGACGTGCACCAGGCCTTCGACGCCATCCTCGATCTCGACGAACGCGCCGTAATCGGCGATGTTGGTGACCTTGCCGAACACACGGGTGTTGGGCGGATAGCGCCGCGCTATGTTCTCCCACGGATCGGCGCCGAGCTGCTTCAAGCCGAGCGACACACGCGAGCGTTCGCGGTCGAATTTCAGGATCCGCACTTCGATCTCATCGCCGACCTTGACCACTTCGGACGGATGCTTGACGCGCTTCCAGGCCATATCGGTGATATGCAGCAGGCCGTCGATGCCGCCCAGGTCGACGAACGCACCGTAGTCGGTGAGGTTCTTGACCGTGCCGCGCACCACCGCGCCTTCCTGCAGGTTGTCCATCAGCGCACTGCGTTCGGCCGAGAATTCCTGCTCCACCACCGCGCGGCGAGACACCACGACGTTGTTGCGCTTCTGGTCGAGCTTGATCACTTTGAACTCGAGCGGCTTGCCTTCCAGATAGCCGGTGTCGCGCACCGGGCGCACGTCCACCAGCGAGCCGGGCAGGAACGCGCGTACGTGATCGATCTCGACGGTAAATCCGCCCTTGACGCGGCCGGAAATGATTCCAGTCACGATCTCGGCGTTGTTGAATGCTTCTTCCAGCCGGGTCCAGGTGCGCGCGCGTTTGGCCTTCTCGCGCGACAGCCGCGTCTCGCCGGTACCGTCTTCGACCGAATCGAGCGCGACTTCGACCTGATCGCCGGCCTTGACCTCGACTTCCCCGCGCTCGTTCTTGAACTGCTCGAGTGGGATGACCGCTTCCGACTTCAACCCCACGTTGACGATGACGACATCGGGGCCGACATCGATCACCAGGCCGGTCAGGATCATGCCGGGGCGAATGCGTTGATTCGCCAGGCTCTGCTCGAACATCTCGCTAAAACTTTCAGTCGCAACTTCGTTCATAGACTCTCTCGCACGTTACCGTGCTTATCGCTCCGCTTTCGCATCCGGCACAGCGGGTTGGACATGACGGACGCCGCATCCATGCGGCGTCAACCTTCAATTCACTTCTCCGAACGAGACCCCTCGCGCCCACGCTATTGCTGCGATCGGCAACCTACCGCCAGAGCGAGCGAGCGCGCCCGTGCGCGTATATATCGTCCGCCACTTCGGCGGCATTCATGGCCGTCGAGTCCAGGACGATCGCGTCGGCTGCCGGCAGCAGCGGTGCCACGGACCGCGTCGAATCGCGCTGATCGCGTTCCGCGATCTCAAGCGAAAGGGCGGCAAGGCTAACACCAGAATCCTTTTCTTTCAACTGGTTATAGCGTCGCCGGGCCCTCTCCGCAGGACTTGCGGTGAGGAAGATTTTGAGCGCAGCGTGCGGGAACACCACGGTACCCATGTCGCGCCCGTCCGCGACCAGACCCGGGGGCAGCGCGAAGCCGCGCTGCCGATCCAGCAGCGCCGCGCGCACCGCAGGCCAGGCGGCAACCCGCGACGCCCCGGCCCCGGCGCCTTCCGAGCGCAGCGCCGCCGACGCCTCGCGCCCGTCGAGCATAATGCGCTCCTGCCCCTGGGTGTCGGCTGCAAACACCACGTTCATCTGCGCGGCCAGCCTGGCATGGCCCTCGATGTCGTCGGGCGCCAGCCCGGCAAGCGTCCCGGCATGGGCCACCAGGCGATACAACGCACCGCTATCGAGCAGGTGCCAGCCGCTGCGGTGCGCTAATAAACGGCTCACGGTGCCCTTGCCCGCACCGCTGGGTCCATCGATGGTGACGACCGGCGCTGCCATGATCAGTCCTCGAGCGCGAGCCCCACAGCGCGCGCCAGGCGGGCAAATCCGGGAAACGAGGTAGCCACGTTGGCAACATCTTCGATCTGGATCGGTCCGCTGGCAATCAGGCTGGCGACCGCGAACGCCATGGCGATGCGGTGATCGCCATGGCTGTCGATGCGCCCGCCGCGCATCCGGCCGCCTTGCAGGCGCAGTCCATCGGGCAGCAATTCGCACTCGATCCCCAGTGTCGTAAGGCCGCCTGCCATGGCGGCGAGGCGATCGCTTTCCTTGACGCGCAGTTCCGCCGCCCCGGTCACGAGCGTCTCGCCCTGTGCCGCGGCCGCGGCAATGAAAAACACCGGAAACTCATCGATCGCCTGCGCCACCAGATCCTCCGGTACGCGGATGCCGCGCAGCGGGCCGGCACGCACGTGGATATCGGCCATCGGTTCGGCCGCCGCCTGCGGCTGCGGCTGCAGCTCGATGTCCGCGCCCATCAGCCGCAGCAGCTGCAGCAGGCCGGTACGCGTCGGGTTGACGCCCACGCCGCGGATCGTGAGGCCCTGCCGGGCCGCCAGGCAGCCGGCCACGATGAAGAACGCCGCCGACGAGAAGTCGCCGGGAACCTGGATATCGCAGCCGCGCAGCTGCTGACCACCCGCGAGTCGCACGCGGCCGGCGGCGCACTCGAGCTGCACGCCAAAGCCGCGCAGCATGCGCTCGGTGTGATCGCGGGTCGGCGCCGGCTCGGTGACGGTCGTGACGCCCTGGGAATACAGCGCCGCCAGCAGCACCGCGGACTTCACCTGTGCACTGGCCATCGGCAGCGCATAGTCGATGCCATGCAGCACGGCCCCGCCGTGGATTCGCACCGGCGGGGTGCCACCCTGGGTGTCTATGCGTGCTCCCATGGCACGCAGCGGCGCGGCGACGCGCTCCATTGGCCGGCGCATCAGCGACGCATCGCCGATGAGGGTGCTGTCGAAGCGCTGACCGGCCAGCAGCCCCATCAGCAGCCGGATCGCCGTGCCGGCGTTGCCCATGTCCAGGGCGGCGGCGGCGCCCGCAAGGCCCTCGCGCCCGACGCCGTGCACGCGCACCAGCGTTTCCTGCGGCCGCTCGATGCGCACCCCGAGCACAGCCAGCGCCGCGAGCGTCGCCAGGCAGTCCTCGCTCGCCAGGAAACCGCTGATCGAGGTCTGGCCCGCGGCAATGCCGCCGAGCATCAAGGCGCGATGCGAGATGGATTTGTCCCCCGGAACCCGCAGCTCGCCCTGCACGCTCGCAGCCGGTCGGACGATGTAGCGTTGGCCGGCGGAGGCGTTGCTCATAGCGCCGGTGCGGGGCCGGCGGCGAGCACCTGCGGCAGCGCCGCCAGCAGTCGGTCGTTGTGCTCGGGGAGGCCGATCGAAATGCGCAGATAGTTCTTCAGCCCGTAACCCGCCAGCGGGCGCACGATCAGGCCGCGCCGCAGCAGCTGTTCGAACACCGGCGCCGCCGGAGTATCCAGCCGCAGCAGCACAAAATTGGCGGCCGACGGTGCGGTCCACAGCCCTAGCCGCTTGCATTCGGCCTCGACCCGGGTGAGCTCGCGCATCGTACGATCCACCGCATGGCGCATATGGGTCTGGTCGGCGAGCGCGGCAAGCGCACCGGCCTGCGCCGGCGAATTGACGTTGAAGGCCGGCCGCAGCCGATTGAGCACCTCGGCGACCTCCGGATGCGAGATGGCGTAGCCGACGCGGGCACCGGCAAGCCCATAGGCTTTGGAGAAGGTGCGCAGGATCACCAGATTCGGATGCTCGGCCAGCCACGCGACCCCATCCTGGGTTCCGAGCGCGTGGCCGTATTCGAAATAGGCTTCATCGAGCACCACCAGCGTGCTGCGCGCGCCGCGCTCGAGCAACCGCTTGACCGCCGCCGGAGGTGCCCAGGTACCGGTGGGATTATTCGGGTTGGCGATGAATACCAGTCGCGTGTCGGGCGCGATCGCGGCCGTCATGGCGCCAAGATCATGGCCGAGCGGCATGTCGCTGCCGTTGCCGAGCGCCGGCACCTCGATCGGCTGCGCGCCGGTCTCGCGAATCACCAGACCGTAGATCGCAAAGCCATACTGCGAATACACCGCGCTGTGGCTGGGCGTCAGGAAGGCCTCGGCCAGCAGCACCAGCAGGTCGTTCGAGCCGTTGCCGAGCGTCAGGTACGCGGCATCGACGCCCAGATGCCGCGCCAGCCCCTGCTTGAGCTCGTGACAGCTGCCATCCGGATACAGCCATACATCATCCAGCGCGGCACGCATCGCCGCCAGCGTGCGCGGACTCGGACCGTAGGGATTCTCGTTCGACGCCAGCTTGACGATGTCGTGGATGCCGAGCTCGCGCTGCAGTTCCGCGATCGGCTTGCCGGGCACGTACGGCGACAGTTCGCGCACCGCCGGTACCGCGAGCCGGCCAGGATGGCGGTCGGTGCTCTGGCGGTCGCCCGTCATGCGCCTAGAGCACCGCGCGCGGATAGGAGCCCAGCACACGGAACAGCGAGGCGCGCTTCTTCAGCGCCGCCAGCGCCTTGCGCACGCGCGCGTCCTCGGCGTGACCTTCGATGTCGATGAAGAACACATAGTCCCATTTGCGCCGGCGTGACGGCCGCGATTCGATGCGGCTCATGCTGATGCCGTAGCGCGCCAGCGGCTCGAGCAGCCGATGCAGCGCTCCGGGTGAGCGCGTGTCGCCAATCGACAGCAGCAGCGTGGTGCGATCGGCGCCGCTGGCGCGCAGCAGCTTGCGCCCCAGTACCAGGAAGCGCGTGGCATTGTCGGCGCGGTCCTCGATCTCGCGCACCAGGATATTGAGCCCGTAGACCTCGGCGGCGATCTCGCCGGCGATCGCCGCCGTGCCCTGCTCATCGCGCGCGCGCCGCGCGCCTTCGGCGTTGCTGGCCACCGGCACGCGTTCGACATCCGGCAGGTGCTGGTCGAGCCAGCCGCGGCATTGCGCCAGCGCCTGGCCGTGCGAGCACACGCGCAGCACGTGTGCCAGCGCATCCATCTTGCCCATCAGGCAATGATGAATGCGCAGCTCGACCTCGCCGCAGATGTGCAACGGGCTGGTGAGGAAGCGATCCAGGGTATTGGTGATCGTGCCTTCACTCGAGTTCTCGATCGCGACGATGCCGAAATCGGCGTTGCCGGCCTCCACTTCCTGGAACACCTCATCCACGGTCGGCAGCGCCAGGGCGCGCACCGAGTGACCAAAATGCCGCAACACGGCCTGCTGGGTGAATGTGCCTTCGGGGCCGAGGAACCCGACTTTCAGCGGCTCCTCCTGCGCCAGGCAGGCCGACATGATCTCGCGGAACAGGCGCACCACCTCCTCGTTGCGCAGCGGCCCGGAATTGCGCTCGAGCACCCGGCGCAGCACCTCGGCTTCGCGTTCCGGGCGGTAGAAATCCACCGTGTGGCCGTCCTCATGCTTGGAGATGCCGGCGCGCTGCGCCAGCCGTGCCCGCTGGTTCAGCAGCGCGTGCAGCTGCTCATCCACGGCGTCGATGTCGGCGCGCAGCGAGCCCAGATCGGCGGCCGCAGGCCTGGGGGTTGGCGCCGCTTTCGGGGTACGCGCCTTATTCGGTGAGCCGGCGGGCGGCGCCTTCCTGGAACTGGTTTTACGTGTCGCCATGGGTGTTCAGTCCGGAGCCCGCACCAGCCGCGCGGACAATACGCCGTCAATGGCGCGAATGCGCCGCAGCAGCGCCTCGTCCGCCACGCCTTCGGCATCGATCAGGGTGTAGGCGTACTCGCCGCGCGAGCGATTGAGCAGCTCGGCGATGTTGAGCCCGGCGCTGGCCAGGCAGGTGGAGATCTGGCCCACCATGTTGGGCACATTGGCATTGGCGATTGCCAGCCGTATCGAGCCCGCCTCGCGCGGCAGGGATGCGTCCGGGAAGTTCACGCAGTGTCGGATGTGGCCCTGCTCGAGGAATTCGCGCAGCGTATCGGCCACCATCACCGCGCAGTTGTCTTCGGCCTCGATGGTGGATGCACCCAGGTGCGGCAGCGTCACCGCGCGCGGATGCTTCTTCAGCGCGTTGGTCGGGAAGTCGCAGATGTAGGCGTGCAGCTGACCGCGGTCGAGCTCCGCCGCCAGCTCGGCCTCGTTGACGATCGGCGCGCGCGCGAAGTTCAGCACCGCGCCCCCGGGCCGCATCAGGCGCAGGCGTGCGCCATTGATCAGGCCGCGCGTTTCGTCGAGCATCGGCACGTGCACGCTGACGATGTCGGAGCGCGCGAACAGATCATCCAGCGACAGCGCCTGCTGCACCGACGACGACAGCTGCCAGGCTCGCGCCACCGTGATCTGCGGGTCGTAGCCGAGTACTTTCATGCCCAGCGCCTCGGCGCTGTTGCAGACTTCGACGCCGACCGCGCCCAGTCCGACCACACCCAGCGTGCGCCCGGGTAATTCGAACCCGACGAAGTTCTTCTTGCCCTGCTCCACCGCCTCGTCGATGGCGCGGTCATCGCCCTGCAGCTCGCGCGCGTAGGCCCATGCCTGGCAGATGTTGCGCGCCGCAAGGAACAGCCCTGCCAGCACCAGCTCCTTGACGGCGTTGGCGTTGGCCCCGGGCGCATTGAACACCGGTACGCCGCGCTTGCTCAGGGCCGCCACCGGGATGTTGTTGGTGCCGGCGCCGGCGCGGGCCACCGCCAGCACCGAGGGCGCGAGATTGATGCCGTGCATGTCGGCCGAGCGCACCAGCACCGCATGCGGATTGCCGATCTCCGAGGCCAACTCATAACGCTCGCGCGGCAGGCGCTCCAGCCCGCGCACGCTGATGTTGTTCAGGGTCAGAATGCGGTATCCCATGGCACTGCCCGCTCAGCCGTGCTGGCGCGCGAACTCGCGCATGAATTCGGTCAGCGCCCTGACCGCCTCGATCGGGGTGGCGTTGTAGAGACTGGCCCGCATGCCGCCGACCGAACGATGGCCGGCAAGGTTCATCAGCCCGGCCTGGGCGGCTTGGGTCACAAAGCTCTTATCCAGCGCCGGGGCCGCGAGCACGAACGGTACGTTCATCCACGAGCGGCAGGCCGGATCGACCGGATTGCGATAGAAGCTGGAATTGTCGATGGTGGAATACAGCAGCTCGGCCTTGGCGCGATTGCGCTCCGCCATCGCCGCCAGTCCGCCCTGGCGCTTGAGCCACTTGAACACCAGTCCGGCGAAGTACCAGGCAAAGGTCGGCGGCGTGTTGAGCATCGAGCCTTCATCGGCCATGGCCTTGAAGTTCCACACACTGGGCGTGCCGTCGCGCGCGTGGCCAAGCAGCTCCTCGCGCACGATCACCACGCACAGGCCGGAAGGCCCGATGTTTTTCTGCGCGCCGGCGTAGATCAGGCCGAAGCGGCTGACATCGATCGGCCGCGACAGGATGGTCGAGGACATGTCGGCCACCAGCGGTGCGTCGACCTGCGGCACGAACGCAAACTCGACGCCGCCGATGGTTTCATTGGGCGTGTAGTGCAGATACGCGGCCCCGGGCGTGAGTTTCCAGTCGGCGCGCGGCGGCACGCTGGTGTAGTTCGACGCCGCGCTGTCGGCCGCGACGTTGACCTTGCAGTAGTGGCTGGCCTCGCCCAGCGCCTTCTTCGACCACGATCCGGTGTTGATGTAGTCGGCGCTGCCGTCGGCGCGCGTCAGGTTCATCGGAATGGCCGAGAACTGCCCGGTCGCGCCGCCCTGCATGAACAGCACCTTGTAGTCACCCGGTATCGCCAGCAGCTCGCGCAGATCCGCCTCGGCCTCGGCGGCAACGCCCAGGAAGGCCTTGCTGCGATGACTGATTTCCATCACCGACATGCCGCTGCCGCGCCAGTCGGTCATCTCATCGCGCGCCTGTTGCAGCACCTCGAACGGCAGCGCCGCCGGACCGGGTGCAAAATTAAATACGCGCACTCAACGACCCCTCACAGCGCACTGCTCACAACGGGCTGACCTCGTCGCTGCCGCCGTCGCCGAGCGCACCGCCCCCGCCGCTCGCCGCGCTGTCCGGGTTCTGGTCGTTGCCGTCGCTGTCGATCGCAGAAGTATCGTCGCCGGCCTCGAGTCCGGCCACGCGCTCGACGCCGGTCAGGCGTTCCGCCTCCCCCAGTCGGATCAGCCGCACGCCCTGGGTATTGCGCCCGACCACCGAGATGTCGGCCACCGGCGTGCGCACCAGGGTGCCGGTCGAGCTGATCAGCATCAGCTCGTCACCGGGCTGCACCTGCAGCGCCGCCACCGTGGCGCCGTTGCGATATGTGGTCTGCAGCGCAATCACGCCCTGGGCACCGCGACCGTGGCCGGGGAAGTCCTCGAGCGACGTGAGCTTGCCGTAACCGTTCTCGGACGCCGTCAGCACGTAGCCCTCGCCCAGCACCAGCAGCGCGATCACGCGCTGCCCCTCGCCCAGCCTGACGCCGCGCACGCCGGCCGCATCGCGACCCATCGGCCGTACCTGCTCCTCGTGGAAGCGGATCGCCTTGCCGCCGCTGGTAACCAGCATGATCTCGCGCGTGGCATCGGTCAGCGCCACGCCGACCAGATGATCGTCGCCACGCAGATCGAGCGCGATGATGCCGCTGGGTCGCGGCCGGGAAAACGCCGCCAGCGGGGTCTTCTTCACCGTGCCGCTGCTGGTCGCCATGAACACGAAATGCTGCTCGTCGAACTGCTTCACCGGCAGTACTGCGCTGATCTTCTCGCCTTCCTCCAGCGGCAGCAGATTCACGATCGGCTTGCCGCGCGAGCCGCGGCCGCCCTGCGGCAGCTCGAACACCCGCAGCCAGTAGACCTTGCCGCGATTGGAAAAGCACAGCAGCGTGTCGTGCGTATGGGCGACGAAGAACTTTTCGATGAAGTCCTCGTCCTTGACCGCGGTGGCGGCTTTGCCGCGGCCGCCGCGCCGCTGCGCCTGGTAGTCGGACACCGGCTGCGCCTTGGCATAGCCGGCGTGCGACAGCGTGACCGCTACGTCCTGCGGCTCGATCAGGTCCTCGGTGCTCAGATCCAGGTGATCGCGGCTGATCTCGGTACGTCGGGCATCGCCGAAGTTGTCGCGAATCTCAATGATCTCCGAGCGCACCACTTCGGTCAGGCGCGCCGGCAGCGCCAGGATGTCCGACAGATCGCCGATCTCGGCCAGCAGCGTCTGGAATTCTTCGACGATCTTGCCCTGCTCCAGGCCGGTCAGTCGGTGCAGCCGCATGTCGAGGATCGCCTGCGCCTGCGTCTCGCTCAGGCGATAGGCGTCGCCGGTCAGGCCAAGATCGGCCGCCAGGCCGTCCGGGCGCGTCGATGCCGCGCCGCTGCGTTCGAGCATTTCCGACACCGCCCCCGGCGGCCAGGTGCGCGCCAGCAGCGCCGTGCGCGCCTCGGCCGGGGTCGGCGAGGCCTTGATGAGCGCGATGATGTCGTCGATGTTGGCCAGCGCCACCGCCAGGCCTTCCAGGATATGGGCGCGCTCGCGGGCGCGGCGCAGCTCGAAGATGCTGCGGCGCGTGACCACTTCGCGCCGATGCCGCAGAAAGGCGTCGAGCATCTCGCGCAGCGACATCAGCTTCGGCTGGCCGTCGAGCAGCGCCACCATGTTGATGCCGAATACGGTTTCCATCGGCGTCTGCGCGTACAGATTGTTGAGCACAATTTCGGCGACTTCGCCGCGCTTGAGTTCGATCACCACCCGCATGCCGTCCTTGTCGGACTCGTCGCGCAGCTCGGAGATGCCGTCGATCTGCTTGTTGCGCACCAGCTCGGCGATGCGCTCGAGCAGGCGGGCCTTGTTCACCTGGTAGGGCAGCTCGGTGACGATGATCGCCTGGCGGGCGCCGTTGTTGAACTCCTCGAAATGCGCGCGCGCCCGCACCGACAGCCGCCCGCGGCCGGTCTTGTAGGCGGTGACGATTTCCTGCGCGCCGTTGATGATGCCGGCGGTCGGGAAATCCGGACCCGGCACGTGCTGCATCAGCCCGGCCAGTGTCAGCGCTGGATCGTCGATCAGCGCCAGCAGCGCGCTGGTGATCTCCACCAGGTTGTGCGGCGGAATGTTGGTCGCCATGCCCACCGCGATGCCGGAGGAGCCGTTGACCAGCAGGTTCGGAATGCGCGTCGGCATGACCGACGGCTCGTGCTCCGACTCGTCGTAATTGGGAACGAAATCGACCGTTTCCTTGTCGATGTCGGCCAGCAGTTCGTGCGCCAGCTTCGACATGCGCACTTCGGTGTAGCGCATGGCGGCCGGCGCGTCGCCGTCCACCGAGCCGAAATTACCCTGGCCGTCCACCAGCAGATAGCGCATCGAGAACGGCTGCGCCATGCGCACGATGGTGTCGTAGACCGCGACATCGCCGTGCGGGTGATACTTGCCGATGACGTCGCCAACCACGCGCGCCGACTTCTTGTAGGCCTTGTTATAGTCGTTGCCGAGCTCGCGCATCGCGTGCAGCACGCGCCGGTGTACCGGCTTCAGGCCGTCGCGCACGTCCGGCAGCGCGCGGCCGACGATGACGCTCATAGCATAGTCGAGATAGGACTTGCGCATCTCCTCTTCGAGGCTGACGGGCACCACTTCGCGGGCTATTTCGGTCACTCTTACTGATCTTCGCGCGTTGAATATTAAGCGGGAAATCATAGCACAAGAGGCCGCCTCAAGGCCGCTGTTACTGCCCCTGCCGCGCGTCCCGCGCAGCGGCTGTGCGGCAGCATCGCGCTGCGCGCCGGCGCGGCTATACTTGCGCCCCATGAGCATCACAGCCACGGCGCCGGCGATGGACGCGGAAGTACGCAAGTTCGATGCGCTGGCGCATGAATTCTGGGATCCGCGCGGCGCCTTTCGGCCACTGCACGTGCTCAATCCGGTGCGCGTCGACTATCTGGCGCAGCGCTGCTCGCTGGCGCAGCGGCGGGTACTGGACGTCGGTTGCGGCGGCGGCCTGCTGGCCGAATCCCTGGCGCGCCACGGCGCCCACGTCAGCGCCATCGATATGGCGCCGGCGATGATCGAGGTGGCGCGCCTGCATGCGCACCAAAGCCAGCTGCCGATCGACTACCAGCAATGCTCGGCGGACCAGTTCGCCGCACAGGCCGCCGCGCCGTTCGATGTGATCACCTGCATGGAACTGATCGAGCACGTGCCGAGTCCGGCCGCGCTGCTGAGCGCCATCTCCCGGCTGCTGCGGCCGGGCGGCGACCTGTTCGTGTCGACCATCAACCGCAACCTGCGCTCATTCCTGCTGGCGATCGTCGGCGCCGAATACCTGCTGCACCTCATTCCGCGCGGCACCCACGAATACGCCCGGCTGCTGCGTCCGGCGGAGCTTGCGCGTCTGGCGCGCTCCGGGCATCTGACGTTGTGCGACGTCAGCGGCATCGACTACAACCCGTTCAGCCACAGCGCGCGCCTGAGCGCCGATGCCAGCGTGAATTACCTGGCGCATTTCCGGCATGAGACCGAAGCGGCGTGATCCCCGCCACACCGCTGGCAGCCGTGCTGCTCGATCTGGATGGCACACTGCTCGATACCGCGCCGGACCTGGCGCGCGCGCTCAATACGCTGCGCGAGCAGCAGCAGCTGCCGCCGCTCGCCTTCGAGCGCATCCGCCCGCTGGTCTCGAACGGCGCCACTGCGGTGGTGCGCATCGGCTTTCCCGACGCCGACGCGCCGCAGTTCGAACTGCTGCGTGCGCGCTTCCTGGAGCTATATCGCGCGCGGCTGGTGGTCGAGACGCGACTGTTTCCCGGTTTCGATGAAGTGCTGTCGCAGCTGGAAGCACATCGCATTCCCTGGGGCGTGATCACCAACAAGCCGCGCTGGCTGACCGAACCGTTGCTGCAGCAGCTGGGCCTGTTCGAACGTGCCGGCTGCGTGTTGTCGGGCGACAGCCTGCCGGTGCGCAAGCCCGACCCGTTGCCGCTGCTGACCGCTGCGCGTCAGCTCAACGTGGAGCCGGCGCGCTGCCTGTACCTCGGTGACGCCCTGCGCGACGTGCAGGCGGCGCGCGCGGCCAACATGGTTGCGCTGGGCGCCAGCTTCGGCTACATCGGCGCGCACGACGACGTGGACCAGTGGCCGGTGACCGCCTGGATCGATGAGCCGCTGGAACTGCTGGCCTGGGTGGGCCTGCGCCGCGCCGCGCCGCTGCACGCGCCGCACGCGGGAGCCTGAGCGCTCGCTCGCCGCGGGTGTCCCCGATGCAGCTTGCGCTGGTGGTACTGGCAGGGTTGTCGCTCGGCCTGGTGATGGCGCTGGCGGTGTTGCGGCTGTGGTCACGGCATAGCGCGCGCGCGCTCGCCGACAGCGAGGCGCGATTGCGCGCCAGCGTGCAGGAATTCGCATCTGCGGCGCTGCGCGACAATGCCGACGTGTTCCTCAAGTTGGCGCGCGAAGCCTTCGGGCGCGAACAGGCCAGCATCCAGGGCACCTGGCGCGAGCGCGAACAGGCGTTCCAGGCGCTGGTCGAGCCGATCCGCAACGCGCTCGAGAAGAGCGAGGCGCAGGTGGCGGCGATGGAGCGCGAGCGGCGCGAGGCTTTCATCAGCCTGCGCACGCAGATCGAGACGCTGGCGCTGGGACAGTCGGCACTGCAGCGCGAGACGCGCAATCTGGTGACCGCGCTGCGGCGCCCGGAGGTGCGCGGTCGCTGGGGCGAACTCACGCTACGGCGCGTGGTGGAGCTGGCGGGTCTGTCCGCGCACTGCGATTTCACCGAGCAGCCCAGTGTAGGCGACGGCAGCGGCATGCTGCGCCCGGACCTGGTGGTGAACATGCCCGAAGGCCGGCGGCTGGTGGTGGACGCCAAGACCCCGCTGGAAGGCTACCTCGATGCGATCGATGCCCCGACCGAGGAGCTGCGCGCACTGGCGCTCGGCCGCCACGCGCAGCAGGTCGAAGCGCGGGTACGCGAACTGGCCTCCAAGGCCTATTGGGCGCAGTTCGAACACAGTCCTGAATTCGTGGTGCTGTTCCTGCCGGGCGATCAGTTCCTGAGCACGGCGCTGGCTGAGCGGCCCGAGCTGCTGGAGCATGCGCTGCGCACCGGCGTCATCGTTGCTACGCCGTCGACGCTGATCGCGCTGCTCAAGGCGGTCGCCTACGGCTGGCGGCAGGCCGCGGTGGCCGAGAACGCTGCCGTCATCCGCGACCTCGGACAGGATTTGCACAAGCGGCTGTCGAGCTTCGTCGCCCATCTGGCCAGGACCGGCCGCGCGCTCAGCGGCGCGGTCGATGCCTACAACAGTGCCGTGGGCTCGCTCGAGCGCCAGGTGTTGCCCGGAGCGCGGCGTTTCACCGAGCTCGGCGCCGCGCCCGGTGAGCCGATCGCCGGCCCCGAGCCGATCGAACGCCTGGTGCGCGATCCGTCCCCCGACAACGCTGCGGCGCCGTGAAAAGGCACTATGCCGCCGATGCCCTCGCCGTCCCTGCCGCCATCGCTATCGGTGGCACTGCCGCCACCGCCACCAGCCGGCTCACCGCGCTATTTCGCGCTGCTCTACACGCAGGCACAGCTGCGCCCGGTGCTGGGCGCGCTGCTGGCACTGGCCGATGAGATCAGCGCCGGCGGCGCGCGCGGCCTGGACCACTCCGTGGCGCATCTGCGGCTCGACTGGTGGCGCATCGAGGCCGAGCGCTACGCGCACGGGGAACCGCAGCACCCGTGGCTGCGCGCGCTGCTGGCGCAGCATCCGGCAAGCCGCGGCCTGAATTTGCAGCCGCTGGTGCAGGCCGCCGCGGTGGACCTGGCGACCCAGACGCTGAGCGCGCAGCCCGGCGTGGCGCTGCCGGGTGCCAGACTGCAGGGTGCCGTGTTCGAGCTGGCCGCAAGCGTACTGCGTGCCGATGCCGGCGCCGATCCGCTCGCGCCGGCGCTGCAGCGCACGCTGGGCGATCTGGGCCAGCACACGCTCGAGCTCGAGCGTTTCGCGGCCGGCGCAGCCTCGACACTCACGCTGCCGGTGCCGTCAGCGGTGGCCGCGCCCGCTGCGGCGCTCGAGGCGCTGCGTCGGCAGGCCCGGAACATCGACGGCGCACTGCAGCCGTGGCTGGCGCCGCTGCTGGTCTGGATGGTGCTGGCCGCCGCGCAAGCGCGGCGCCGGGCGCGCCGCCCGCAGCGTAAGCGCGGCTCGGTCCTCGATGGTTTCGCCGACAATATGCTTGCCTGGAACGCCGCGCGCCGGGCCATGCGCGGCCGCTTTCGCATTGACTCACTGCGCCCGAGCCTGGAGCACCGATGAGCGTCATCACAGAACCTGGATCCGCAACCCCCGTGGCCGCACACCAGTGCTATCAGGCCGGTCCGGACGAATTGCGTGGCCGCGTCATCGCCATCACCGGCGCCGGCGACGGCATCGGGCAAGCGGTCGCGCTGGCGGCGGCGGCGCACGGCGCCGAGCTGGTATTGATCGGCCGCTCGGTCGGCAAGCTGGAGGCGGTGCATGCGCGCATAGCGGCATTGAATAAAGCCGAGGCCAGCATCGCGCCGCTGGATCTGGAGCGGGCGCTCGCCGGCGATTACGACCAGCTGGCCGACGCGCTGCAGCGTCGCTATGGACGCCTCGACGGCCTGCTGCACAACGCCGGTATTCTCGGCGTGCTGGCGCCGATCGAGCACTACGACGTGCCGACCTGGTGTCGGGTACTGCACGTCAACCTGACCGCGGCATTCGCACTCACCCAGGTGCTGCTGCCGCTGCTGCGTGGCGCACCGGATGCATCCATCGTGTTCACCAGCAGCGGTGCCGGCCGTCACGCCAGTGCCTATTGGGGCGCCTACGCGGTGTCCAAATTCGGCGTCGAGGCACTGACCCGCATTCTGGCCGAAGAGCTCGAACACGCCGGCACGCCGCGCGTCAACGCGCTCAATCCCGGCCCGGTGCGCACCCGCCTGCGACGCCAGGCGTTCCCGGCCGAGGACAGCACCCGACTGGCCACGCCCGAGGACATCGTGCAGCCGTATTTATGGCTGCTCGGACCGGCCAGTCGCGGCGTCAACGGCCAGAGCCTGGACTGCCAAGCAAAGCGGTGACTTCCGCGGCTTCCAGCTCACGCCAGTGACTGCGCGCCAGCGTACGCGGCAGCAGCAGCGTGCCCACGCGCGTGCGCAGCATGCGCACCAGCGTGACCGCCTGGCGCTCGATCAGCTGGCGAATGTCGTTGCCGCTGGCGCCGACGGCGAGCAGGCGATACCAGCGATTGCTGCCCTCGCCGCCCGTGGGCTCCAGTTGCAGCACCCTGAGCGCTGCGCCACGGTCGAGCATGCCCTCACGGATTGCCTGCTGCTGCAGCTCGGACAGCTCGCCGCGGATGCGCAGACTAAATTCCATCTCCAGCGCATGCACCGCGCGCTGCAGGCGCGTAGCCAGCGCGCCATCGGCGGTGAGCAGTTCCAGGCCGCCATCGACCGTGGGCATCGGACTGATGCTGATGAAGCGCCGGCCGGCGCGGCGCGGCAAGCGCTCGGCAATGCTCGCGGCCGGCGCCGCACTGCTGTTGCTGGCGGGGCCACTACTGGCGCTTGCGGCCCCGCCCGCCGAGCGCGGCGGCAGCAGCGGCTCACCCGGTGAGCGGTGACACAGGAACACCGGCACGTCCTTGGTCACCTGGCGGCGTATGGGGCGGCCATCGAGCTTGAGCTGGTCGTCGGCGGCGACGCGCGTACCGAGCACCGCGGCCTTGCCGTTGACCGTTATGCGGCCGGCGCGGATCCAGGCCTCGGCTTCGCGTCGCGACGCCAGCCCAAGCTGCGACAGCACCTTCTGCAGGCGCTCGGCTGCGCTCACGACCGCCATGATCGCTCTAGTGGAATTCGTCGCGCGGAGCGGCGACCAGGCCCGGCACGGCCTGTGGCGCGGCGCCGAACTCTTCCGGCTCGCTTGCCTCCGCGTCGCCGGGATCGTCGTCGATCGGTTCCCCGGCGATTGCTTCGGGCTGGCCGGCTACCGGCAGATCGAGCTGCGGATCGAGCTCGCCGAGCGAGCGCAGCTCGCTCAGCGGCGGCAACTCGTCCAGGCTCTTGAGTCCGAAGTACTCCAGAAATTCGCGCGTGGTCCCGAGCAACTCCGGCCGGCCCGGCAGGTCGCGGTGGCCGACGACGCGGATCCACTGCCGCTCGAGCAGCGTCTTGGTGATGTTGGGATTGACGGCGACGCCACGCACCGACTCGATCTCGGCCCGCGTGATCGGCTGCCGGTAGGCGATCAGCGCCAGGGTCTCGAGCAGCGCGCGCGAATAGCGCGGCGGCCGCTCCGGCCACAGCCGTGCCACCGTCGGCCCATAGGCACGGCGCACCTGAATTCGCCAGCCGCCACCGGTCTCCTTGATCTCGATCGGCCGCGCTGCATAGTCCGCCGCCAGCGACTCGACCGCCGCACGGATCGCGGGCGCATCGGGGCGATCGGTTTCGTCAAATAACTGCGACAACTCGTTGAGCGTCAGCGATTTTCCCGCTGCCAGCAGCGCCGCCTCCACAACGTTCCTGATTTCGCTTGCGCTCATTCCAACACTCCGCTGTCAGCCCCGGAGGACTCGGCCGCGCTCTGTCCGTCCGTGACCGCCGCGGCGGCAGGCTCGGGCGGCACATTGTCGGCCACCAGATGCAGTGTACGATTTGCCGCCGCCGCGCGCACGTGCAGCGGCGCGTAGGCCTCGGTCTGCGTGATGTCGATCAGTCCCTCGCGCATCAGCTCCAGGATCGCGATGAAGCTGACCGTCACGCCGGCGCGGCCCTCCTCCGGCACAAACAGCCGGCTGAACTCCACGAAGCTGCCGTGTGCCAGCGCGGCCAGGATGTTACTCATGCGCTCGCGCACCGACAGCGGTTCGCGCCGCACGTGGTGATGCGCGAACATCGCGGCGCGCACCGCAACATCCTTGAATGCCAGCAGCATTTCCTGCAGCGTCACCTGCGGCAGGCTGCGCGCCACCGGTTTGTCGCGCAGCTCGGCGCTCGCCTGCCAGACGTCGCGCTCCAGCCGCGGCATGGCGTCGATTTCCGCCGCCGCGCGCTTGAAGCGCTCGTACTCCTGCAGCCGTCTGACCAGCTCGGCGCGCGGATCTTCCTCGCTGTTGTCAGCCTCGCCCGGCGGTCGCGGCAGCAGCATGCGCGATTTGATCTCCGCCAGCGTTGCCGCCATCACCAGATATTCGCCGGCCAGCTCCAGCTGCAGCTCCTGCATCAGCTCGATGTACTGGATGTACTGGCGCGTGATCTCGGCGATCGGAATATTGAGAATGTCTACGTTCTGCCGCCGGATCAGGTACAGCAGCAGATCGAGCGGGCCTTCGAACGCCTCGAGGAATATTTCCAGCGCCTGCGGCGGGATGTACAGATCGCGCGGCAGATGGGTGAGCGGCTCGCCGTTGACCACCGCGAACGGCATCTCGACCTGTTCCGGAGACGCTTGCGCCGCCGGCGCCGGTGGCGGCGGGTTGGATACCACGATCTTGAGGTCTGGCTTCACCATCCTGCAAACTTATAAATCATTGCGGTCGCAAATGCATGGCGCGCCGCACTTCATCCAGCGTGGCGCGCGCCGCGGCGCGCGCCTTCTCGCCGCCTTCGATCAGGATATTCGCCACCATATCGGGATTTTCCTCAAATTCCTGCGCCCGCTTGCGCATGCCGGTGACCTCCTCGACGATGCGCTCGATCAGCGGTTTTTTGCAGTCGAGGCAGCCGATGCTGGCGCTGCGGCAACCCTGATCCACCCATTGCCGTGTGGCCTCATCCGAATACAGCTTGTGCAGGTCCCACACCGGGCACTTCTCCGGGTCGCCGGGATCGGTACGCCGCACGCGTGCCGGATCGGTCTGCATGGTGCGCAGTTTGGCCGCCACCGCATCCGGGTCCTCGCGCAGCAAGATGGTGTTGCCATAGGACTTGGACATCTTGCGGCCGTCCAGCCCGGGTACCTTTGGGCTCGCGGTCAGCAGCACCTGCGGTTCGGGCAGGATGCTGACCGAGGAGCCCTCCAGATAACCGAGCAGGCGCTCACGATCGGCGACGGTGATGCGGGTGTTGCTCTCGACCAGCGCCCGCGCCCGTTCGATCGCAGCCACATCCCCGGTCTCCTGGAAGCGGCGCCGCAGCTGTCGATAGAGCGTGATGTTGCGCCCACCGAGCTCCTTGATCGCGCGCTCGGCCTTCTGCTCGAAATCCGCCTCGCGGCCGTACAGATGATTGAAACGGCGCGCGATCTCGCGCGTGATTTCCACATGCGCCACCTGATCCTCGCCCACCGGCACGAACGTCGGGCGGTACAGCAGGATGTCGGCGCTCTGCAGCAGCGGGTAGCCGAGGAAACCGTAAGTCGCCAGATCCTTTTCCTTGAGCTGTTCCTGCTGATCCTTGTAGGTGGGCACGCGCTCGAGCCAGCTCAGTGGTGTGATCATCGACAGCAGCAGATGCAGCTCGGCGTGCTCGGGCACATGCGACTGCACAAACAGAGTGGCAACGCCCGGATTGAGCCCCGCGGCAAGCCAGTCGATCAGCACCTCGTGCACCGCCTGCGGCAGTCCGGAGGTATCCTCGTAATCGGTGGTCAGCGCATGCCAGTCGGCAATGAAGAAGAAACATTCGTAGCGGTACTGAAGCTCGACCCAGTTGCGCAGCGCGCCGTGGTAGTTGCCCAGATGCAGCGCTCCGGTGGGGCGCATGCCCGACAGCACGCGCTTGCCTGGTGGGACGGCACTCATCCTTGCGGTCGTTCCCCGCGCGAGCGGCGGGCCTCTGATGGAACAGAGTTGATTATACGGAGTTCCCCAGCACTTCCCAGCCAACCCCGGCCAGCTTGCCTTTGCCGGCACGCACCAGCACCGGCGGCGACACCGCCAGGTCGATCACCGTGGTCGGCTCGATGCCGCAATGCCCGCCATCGAGGATCGCATCGAGCTGGTGCTCGAGCCGGGCGCGGATCTGGTCGCCGTCGGTCAGCGGCAGCTCATCGCCCGGCAGCAGCAGCGTCGAACTCATCAACGGCTCACCGAGTTCGGTCAGCAGCATGTTCGGCACCGGGTGATCGGGCACCCGGATGCCGATGGTGCGGCGCTTGGGATGCTGCAGCCGCCGCGGCGTCTCGCGCGTGGCCGGCAGCAGAAACGTGAACGGGCCGGGCGTGGCTGACTTGAGCAGCCTGAACTGCCAGGTCTCGATGCGCGCGTAGCGTCCGATCTCGCTCAGGTCGCGGCACACCAGCGTGAAATGATGGTGCCGATCGGCGCCACGAATGCGCCGCAGGCGCTCGAGCGCCGCTGCATCGCCGATGTGGCAGCCGAGCGCATAGCAGGAATCGGTCGGATAGGCGATCAGGCCGCCGTTGCGCACGATCTCGGCCGCGCGACGGATCAGGCGCAATTGCGGATTCTGGCTATGCAGTTCGAAGTATTGGGCCATGGCCTGCGCGAATGCACTTCAATCCGCTATCATAGCGGCCCCGTTAACAGCCCTGTCTGGCAACCGAAATTCACGGATGCAAGCCCTGTTTGATCTTGCGCCGCTGGTGGCGTTTTTGGTCGCCTACTATCTGCGCGGCATCTACGTTGCGACCGCGGTACTGATGGTCGCGATGGTGGCGCTGCTGCTGCTCGATCTGTTGCGCCTCAAGCGCATACCGCCGATGCATCTGCTGAGCGCGCTGCTGGTGCTGGCGCTCGGCAGCGCCACCTTGATCCTGCGCGATCCGCGCTTTCTCAAATGGAAGCCGACCGTGTTCCTGTGGCTGGTCGCCCTCGCCAGCCTGTTGAGCCCATGGGTGGGCCGCACGCCGCTGGCGCAGCGCCTGCTGGCGCCAATGGTCAGCCGCAGCGAGACCGTACCGCGACGCACCTGGCTCAAGCTCAACCTGCTGTGGGTCGGGTTCTATGCGTCGCTCGGTGCTGTGAATCTCTGGGTGGCCGACAACGCCAGCGAACGCACCTGGGTCAATTTCAAGGTGTTCGGCCTGAGCGCGGCGTTCGCCCTGTTCGCGATCGGCCAGGCGCTGTGGCTCGCCGCACGCACCGAGCCTGTGGCCGCCTGAGCGCTCATGCCCGCGACACCGAGCCCGACCGCCGTGCACATCCGCAGTCTGCTGCAGCAGCGCCTGCAACCCGCGCACCTCGAGGTGCGCGACGACAGTGCCGCGCATTCAGGCCATGCCAGCGCCGGGGGTAAGGGGCACTTCCGGCTGCGCATTGTGTCCACATGCTTCGAAGGATTGAAACCCCTGCAACGTCACCGCCTGGTCAACGAAGCGCTGGCACCGCTGTTCGAGACCGAACTGCATGCGTTAGCAATGGAAACCCTCACTCCTGACGAGTTCACAAAGTAATCAACGTAACCCAATGAGATATCTGATGAAAATTTCCAATGCACTCCCGTTTACCGTGCTGGCGCTGCTCGCCGCCTGTTCCAAGGGCGGCCCCACGGCAGACACCACCAAGCCGGCCGACAAGCCGGTGGCCACCGTTAACGGCACGCCGATCAGCCGCGCGATGTTCGAGTACTACGCCAAGAACACCGCCGGTAAGCCGGCGACCGAACTGACCGCCGAGCAGCGCGCGCAGTTGCTCGACAACCTGATTCGCGGCGAGATCATCGCCGAAGAAGCCATCAAGCAGGGACTGGACAAGACCACCGATACCGCCTCGCTGCTGTCGCTGTCGCGGCTTGAGATCCTGCAGCAGGCCGGTGCGACCCATTACCTGGAGGACAAGAAGCCGTCCGACGTGGAACTGAAGGCCGAATACGACGCGCAGGTCGCGGGCATGCCCAAGACCCAATACCACGCGCGCCATATCCTGGTGTCGAGCCAGGATGCGGCGCAGAAAATCATCGACGAACTCAAGAAAGGCGCCAAGTTCGAGGACCTCGCCAAGAAGGACTCGATAGACTCCTCCAAGGACCAGGGCGGGGATCTGGGCTGGTTCACGCCGACTAACATGGTCAAGCCGTTCGCGGACGCCGTGGTGCAGCTGAAGAAAGGCGAGGTCACCCCGAGCCCGGTGCAGTCGCAGTACGGCTGGCACGTGATCCAGCTGGTGGATACCCGCGACACACCGGTGCCGCCGCTGGACCAGGTCAAGGATCGGGTCGCACAGTTGGTGGAGACCAAGAAGTTCCGGGCCTATCAGGACGAGCTGCTGAAAACCGCCAAGGTCGAAAAGAATCTGGACAGCGAGGCCCCTAAACCGGCGGCGGCGGCGACGCCCTAGCCTCTGCTCGCCTCATTTGCGCGACAGTAATTTCGCCAGGCCGCGCTCGTCGAGCACCTCGATACCGAGTTGCTCGGCGCGCTTGAGCTTCGAACCGGGCTCCGCGCCGGCGATCAGATAGCTGGTCTTCTTCGATACCGAACTGCTGACCTTGGCGCCGAGCGCCTCGAGCCGCTCGGCGGCCGCATCGCGGCTCAGGGAAGCGAGCGTGCCGGTCAGCACCACGGTTATTCCCGATAGCGGCAGCGCGCTGTCTTGCGCCGCCGCGGCCGGCGACCCTTCCGGCCAATGCAGGCCGAGTGAACGCAGGCGTTTGAGCTCGGCGCGATGGCGCGCGTCGGCGAAGAAGCCCTGCACGCTGGCAGCGATGACCGGGCCGATGTCCGGCACTTCCAGTATCTGTTGCGCCGAGGCGCCCTGCAGCGCCGCCAGCGAACCGAAGTGCTGGGCCAGCGCCTTGGCGGTGCTCTCCCCGACCCCGGCGATGCCGAGCCCGTGCAGCAGCCGCGGCAAGCTGGTCGCCTTGCTGTGCTCGATGGCCGCCACCAGGTTGGCGGCCGACTTCTCGCCCATGCGTTCCAACTCGACCAGCTTGCCGGTCGCGAGCGTGAAGATATCGCTCGGGGTGCGCAGCAGCTCCTTGTCCACCAGCTGATCGATCAGCTTGTCTCCGAGTCCCTCGATATCAAGTGCTCTGCGGCCGGCGAAATGTCGCAGAGCTTCCTTGCGCTGCGCCGGACAGTTGAAGCCGCCACTGCAGCGCGCGGCGGCCTCGCCCTCGACCCGCAGCACGGTGGAGTGACAGATCGGGCATTTCTCCGGCAGCTTCGGTCGCCGTGCACCCTTTGGGCGGCGCTCGGGCAGCACGCGCACGATCTCGGGAATCACGTCGCCCGCACGCCGCACCACCACCGTGTCGCCCAGGCGCACGTCCTTGCGTTCGACTTCGTCCATGTTGTGCAGTGTCGCGTTGCTGACCGTGACACCGGCCAGCTGCACCGGCTCGAGCCGGGCCACCGGCGTCAGCACGCCGGTGCGCCCGACCTGGAATTCGATATCGCGCACCACCGTCAGGGCTTCATCCGCGGGAAACTTGTGGGCGATCGCCCAGCGCGGCGCGCGCGACACAAAGCCGAGCGCCTGCTGATCGGCACGCGAGTTGACCTTGTAGACCACGCCGTCGATCTGGTATGGCAGCGCCGCGCGCCGCGCACCGAGCGCATGAAAGTATTCCAGGCACCCGGCCGCCCCAAGGACGGCGCGGATCTCCGGATTGGTGCGCAGGCCCCAGCGCGCGAGCTGGCGCAGCAGCTCGATCTGGCTTGGCGGCGGCGGCATGCTCCCCTGCCACTGGCCGATGGCATAAAAGAACACCTGCAGCGGCCGCGTTGCCGTCACGCGCGCATCGAGCTGGCGCAGGCTGCCGGCGGCGGCATTGCGCGGATTGGCGAACACCTTCTCGCCGGCGGCCACCGCCGCCGTATTCATGCGCGTAAAGCCGGCCACCGGCATGAACACTTCGCCGCGCGCCTCTACTTCGTCCGGTGCGCGTCCGCGCAACAGCAACGGCACGGCACGAATGGTGCGTATGTTGGCCGTGATGTCCTCGCCGCTGCTGCCGTCACCGCGCGTGGCAGCGACCATCAGGCGACCGGCGCGATAGGTCAGTGATACCGCCAGGCCGTCGAGCTTGGGCTCGGCGCAGTACTCGATCGGCTGATCGGCGCGTCCCAGACGTTCGCGCACCCGGCGATCGAATGCCACGATGTCCTGGTCGCTGAATGCGTTGTCGAGCGACAGCATCGGTACGCCGTGCCGCACCTCGGCAAATCCCGCGGCGATCTGCCCGCTCACGCGCTGCGTCGGGGAATCCGCGGTCACCAGCTCGGGACGCTGCGCTTCGATGTCGCGCAGCTCGCGCATCAGGCGGTCGTACTCGGCGTCCGGCACCGACGGATCGTCGAGCACGTAGTAGCGGTAGTCGTATTGATCGATCAGCCCACGCAACTCGGCGGCGCGCCGCCGCGTTGCCGAATTCACGAATTTGGCTCCGCACGCTCCGCCGCCGACAGATCCTGCACCGTGCGCCGCAGCGCCTCCAGCTGCGTTGCGCCCAGCGTCAGGCCCTGCTCGTCCTGCAGCCGTGCCCGCAGCCGCTCGGCCAGGTCCTGCGCGGTGTCGAGCAGATGATCCAGCGCTGCCGCCGGCGGCAGCGGCCCCGGCAGCACGGCGAACAGGCTCAGGCCCGAGAAGCGCTGAAAGTCCATGTTCGGCAGATCGAATATGCCTGGCTTGCTGAGGTTGGCGGCGCTGAGCAGTGCCCGGCCATCAGCCCCGGGCTGATGGAAAATGCCGAAGCGTCCGTGTTCGAATCCGCATGCCCCCAGCGCCAGCCGCACCACGCGGCCGGACAGGCGCTCGTGGCTCAGTGCCGCGATACGCAGCGACAGAATGTGGCGCTGCGACTCGGGTGGCCAATCGACCACCGGTGCGCGCGACAGCTCGCCCGGCAGCGCCGGCTCTGCGGCGGATTCGCCGTCGGGCGGCCCGGCGCGCGCGTACACGTAGTAGGGTTCGGCGTCGGCCGGATCGGCTGCGGGCCCGGGCCCGTGAGCGCTGATCGGCTCATCGACCACGATGGCTGAGGCGGCGATGCGCCCGCCGGTATCCCCGGGCCCCGTATCCGGCGCTGTCGGCTCCAGCGGCGGCAGATCGATGCGCGGCGGTGGCTCGGCGCGCGTGCGGCCGCCGCCGCCGAGGCTGGCGCCGAGGCTGGCGCCGGCATACATGCGCGGGCCTGATGGCGAAGCGTCCTCGGCCGCTGCCGCCGTGCC
>DATAJH010000110.1:0-48837 GCA_036262215.1 Steroidobacteraceae bacterium | reverse complement strand
GTCAAATGGCAGCTGCTCGACGCCGCTCGCCTGCATGAAACGAGCGGCGTCGAGCAGCTGCCATTTGACGTAGAAATCGACGCTCAGCGCCTTCTGGTCGCGGGTCAGGAAGCTCTCGCCGGGAAAAGCACGCGTCTGAATGCGGCGATCGAAAACATGCAGCTCATCCAAAGGCGATTTCAGGTGCAGCCCCGGGTGGTACTGCACACCGTCGATCTGGCCGAAGCGCGTGAACAGCGCGACCTCGCCTTCATCCAGAATGAACGCCGAGCGCCACAGCAGCAGCGCCAGCAGCGCGACGCCCAGCGATATCAGCACCCGCGCAGCCATCAACGATCCCCCCGCTCGCGGCCACGATCGGTCTGATCGGCGCGTTCGCCGCTGCCGGCACTAGCGCTGGCTGGCGCCGTCGCTCCGATGGCAGCCGCACCCGTGGCAGCGCCGCCGGTTGCCGCGACCCCGGCGGCGGAGCCCGCGGGCGCACCCATCGGCGTCACCGAACGTACCGCTTCGGCGAGCTTGTCCAGCGGCAGATAGATCATGCTGCCGCCGCCATTCCTGGCGTCGATGACGATCTTGCGCGAGCGCGACAGGATGGTCTGCATGGTATCGATGTAGAGGCGGCTACGCGTCACCTCCGGCGCCTGCGCGTAGGCGCCGGCGAGCTGCGTAAAGCGCTCGGCTTCGCCGTCCGCATTCGCCACCGTCTGCGCCGCGTACACCTGCGCATCGGCCAGTTGACGCTGCGCGGCGGCCTGCGCCTTCGGCACGATGTCATTCGCATACGCCTGGGCGTCGGCGATCACCCGCTGGCGATCCTCCGCCGCCTTCTCGGCGTCCCGCTGGGTGGACAAAGCGGCGTCGGGCAGCTGCACGTCGGTCATGTTGACACTGGTCACCGTAACGCCGGCGCGGTAGGTATCCATGGCCTGCTGGAGGCGTGCGCGCGCCTCGCCGGTGACGTGACCACGGGCCTCGCCGCTCAGCAGTGCCGGCAGTTGGTACTGCGCCACCAGTTCCCGCACCACCGTCTCGCCGCTCTGGCTCAGAGTCAACTGCGGCTCGCGCACCTGATACAGGTATTGCACCGGATCGTTGATTCGATACTGCATCGACCAGCTGATCTGGATCAGGCTCTGCTCGGCCGTGAGCATCAGGGCCTTGGATTCCACTGCCTGGATGCTGCCGACGTTGACTTTCTGCATGGTCTCGATCGGCCATGGCCAGTGCCAGCCGTGTCCGGGCTGTTCGATCGCGAGCAGGCGGCCGAAGCGCTGCACCACGCCGCGCTCGGGGGCATCGATCTGGTAGTAGCCGCTCGCCAGCCATACCGCTGCCGCGAGCAGCAGCAACGCCAGCGCCGCGGTGCCGCGGCCGCTGCCAGGCCGCCACAGGCGCTGCACCCGCTGTTGCCAGCGCCGCAACATGTCATCCAGCGAGGAATCGTCGGGAGCGCCGCGGGGCGGCGGCCGCGGCTTATCTTCGCTGGGCTGATTCCAGGCCATGGGGGCGCTCAGTACTCCACGGTCGCGGCCTGCGGCACTGCAACCGGTTCCAGCTGCGGCGCAGGCGTCGCAGCAGCCAGCGGCGCCGGATACGGCTGAGCTTCCAGCAACTGCACGCCAGGCTGGGCCGCCCACCCCGCCAGTTCTGCTGCCGGCAATTCCACCAGCAATTCGATCGCGCCGTCCGCAAGCGCACGCTCGTCGCGCACCACGCTGGCCGCGTACAGGCGTGCCCGCATCGCGCCGCCGCCAGGCGGCAGATGCACCCACAGGCGGCTGACATTCAGATCGAGGCGCTCGGCGATGGCCTCGCGCAACAGCGCAAGCCCCTGGCCGGCCGAGGCACAAATCCACACCGCGCTGGGCCGTCCATCCGCAGCGCGCTCCAGTTTCGGTTGCAGCTCGAGCCGATCGATCTTGTTATAGACGCGCAACTGCGGAATCTCGCCGGCGCCAATCTCGTTGAGCACGCTGTCGACCTGATGGATGTGCTCATCACGCCGCGGGTCGCTGGCATCGACTACGTGCAGCAGCAGATGCGCTTCGCGCGCTTCCTGCAGCGTCGACTGGAATGCGGCCACGAGCTCGTGCGGCAACTCACGAATGAAACCCACGGTGTCGGCCAGCACCACCGGCGCGCCTCCTGGCAGACTCAGGCGACGCACGGTCGGATCCAGCGTGGCGAACAGCTGGTCCGCGATGTAGACGTCGCTGCCGGTCAGCGCATTGAACAATGTGGACTTGCCGGCGTTGGTGTAGCCGACCAGCGCCACCGAAGGCACCGGAATCTCAGCGCGCGCGCTGCGGCCGGTGTCGCGTTGGCGCTTGAGCCGCTCGAGGCGGTGTGTGACCGAACGCATGCGGGCGTTGAGCAGCCGCCGGTCGGTCTCCAGCTGCGTTTCCCCAGGGCCGCCGCGCATGCCGATACCGCCCTTCTGCCGCTCCAGATGGGTCCAGCTGCGCACCAGACGGCTGGATTGATGCTTCAACTGCGCCAGCTCGACTTCGAGTTTGCCCTCGAAGCTGCGCGCGCGGCGCGCAAAAATATCCAGGATCAGCCCGCTGCGGTCCTGCACGCGCACGCCGCTCAGGCGCTCGAGATTTCGCTGCTGGCTCGGCGACAACGGGTGATCGAACAGGATAAGTTCGGCATTCTCGGCGCGTGCCGTGCTGGCGATCTCCTGCGCCTTGCCGCTGCCCACGTAATAACGTGGGTCCGGTCGCTCGCGCCGGCCGGTGACGGTGGCTATCGGACAGGCACCCGCCGAACGCGCCAGCTGCGCGAATTCTTCGAGATCCTCGCGCTTGACCGGCGTGCCAAGCCCGAGGCGCACGAGTACGGCGCGCTCACCGGCGCGCGGTCGTTCGAACATGCCTGTGTCCGCTACGGCGCATCATTCCGCCGCCGGCTCAGTGACGGTACCTTCTTCGACCGTCAGTCGCACGGCTCGCGCCGGCACGACGGTAGAGATGGCGTGCTTGTAGACCATCTGGCTCACGGTATTTTTCAGCAGCACCACGAACTGATCGAAGGAATCGATCTGTCCCTGAAGTTTGATGCCGTTGACCAGGTAGATCGACACCGGTACGTGTTCTTTTCTTAATGCGTTCAGAAACGGGTCTTGTAAAGATTGGCCCTTGGCCATGGGATTCTCCTTATTTTTCAACTGCTTTTGCTTTTCAAACAGGTCGGTATGCGAGTCGGGATATGCGTCAGAGCGCTCGATCTGACAAATCCGTGGGAAGGAAACACATGCGTGGCGATTCTATCACCGCGCCCACAGTCGGTCATGCGCGAGCAGTCGCCTGTATGCTGCGAGCGACAATTGCCGCAAGTCCTACAGCGTGCGCCGGCAATAGCGTCATCCCTTGCTCGCGCCGCAACCAGGTCAGCTGGCGCTTGGCCAGCTGCGCGGTCGCGATGATCGCCCGTTGCACCGCCTGCTCGAGGCTGCAGCCGCCAGTGCAGTACTGCCATAGCTGGCGGTAGCCAACCGCGCGCACCGACGAGTGGCGCTCGGTCAGATCACCGCGCTCATACAGGGCAGCGACTTCATCGACCAGTCCGGCACGCAGCATCGCATCAAAGCGTGCCGCCAGCCGCCGACGCCAGTCAACGCTCGACGCCGGCAGCAGCGCGTAACGTAACCAGCAGAATTCCTCGCGCGCGCCATGCGTGCCGCGCTGCCATTGCGAAATCGGCACGCCGGTGAGTCGATGCACTTCGAGCGCTCGCTGGATGCGCTGCGCGTCGGTGCGGGCAATGCGCGCCGCCGCGGCCGCGTCGACCCGCTCGAGCTCGGCATGCAGCGCCGGCCAGCCGGCGCTCGCTGCCCGCGCATCGATTTCACGCCGCAGCTCCTGCGACGCGGGCGGCAACGGCGCCAGTCCCTGATACAGCGCTCGCAGGTACAGCATCGTGCCGCCGACCAGCAGCGGCAATCGACCGCGCTGTTGGATGGCTGCGATCGCGCTACGCGCATCACGCACGAACTCGCCCGCCGAATAGCTCTGCGCCGGGTCGCGGATATCGATCAGGTGATGCGGCACGCGCTCGCGCGCCTCGATGCCGGGTTTGGCACTACCGATGTCCATGCCCCGATACACCTGTACCGAATCGACGCTGACGATCTCCAGCGGCAGCCAGGACGCAAGACAGGCGCTCAGCTCCAGTGCCAGATCGCTCTTGCCGCTGCCGGTCGGCCCGGTGAGTACCAGCAGCAGCGGCGGCGGCGGCGGCGGCGGCGCGCCCGCAGTCACGCTCAACGACCCCGCAGAAACAGCTGATCGATCTCGCGCAGTGACATTCGCATCCAGGTCGGTCGGCCGTGATTGCACTGGCTGGCGCGCTCGGTCTGCTCCATCTGGCGCAGCAGCACATCCATTTCCTTAAGGCTCAGGGCGCGCTGGCCGCGGATCGCCGCACGGCAGGCCATGCTGCCAAGGATGCGATGCGCCGCACCATCCAGATGATGTGTGCCCGCCTCCCCGGTCAGCTCGCGTGCCAGTTGCGCGACCAGGCCGGCGATATCGGTGCCCGCCAGCAGTGCCGGCACCCGCCGCACCGCCAGCCGCTCCGGTGCAAGGCGTTCAATCTCGAAGCCGACGCGCTCGAACTCCAGCCGCTCGGCCAGCAGCGCATCGATTTCGTGTTCGCCGGCCGCGACGCTCAGTGGCTCGAGCAACAGCTGCGAGGCCGGTGTGCCAGCCTGGTACAGCGACTTCAGTTGCTCGTAGATGACGCGCTCGTGCGCCGCGTGAGTGTCGACCACGATCAGCCCGTCGCGGCTCTGCGCCAGGATGTACAGGCCGTGCAGTTGTGCGACGGCGATGCCGAGCGGCCGCTCCTCCTCGGGCGGCTCCCCGGCCGCCAGCGCCCGTGCGGCCGCAAAGCTGCTGCGCGAATAGGCGTAGTCGGATTTCGCTTCCGGCAACGCGTTGAACCCTGGCGCGGCGCCAGCCGCAGCCACTGGCGGATCGAACTGCAACGGCGCGCTGAACGGCGCGGGCATTGCCGCCGCGCCATCCGCGGGCGAACCGGGAGGCGCCGACGCCGGCCTGGTAGCGGCGAGCGCCCGCTCGACACTGCGAAACACGCCATCATGCACCGCGCGACTGTCGCGGAATCGAAGCTCGAGCTTGGTCGGATGGGCGTTGACGTCCACCTGACGCGGATCGAGCGTCAGATACAGCAGGTAGCTCGGGTGTCGGCCGTGATAGAGCACGTCGCGGTAGCCGAGGCGTACGGCATTGGCCAGCACACGATCGCGCACCGCACGAGAATTCACGAACCAGAACTGCAGGTCGGCCTGCGCTCGCGCCGCGGTCGGCAGTCCGAGCCAGCCGCTCAGGCGCAACGGACCGGCGGCCGCATCGATGGCGAGCGCCTGGCTGCGGAATTGCGCGCCGATGACGCGATCGATGCGCCGTTCGAACGCCAGGTGTTCATCGGCGGCCGGCAAATCCAGGATCTCGCGGCCATTGTGGCGCAATCGAAAGGCTACCCCCGGCTCCGACAGCGCCAGGCGTTCGACCTGGCGCAGGACGTGACCGAACTCGGTGCTCTCGCTGCGTACGAACCGGCGCCGCGCCGGCACGTTATAGAACAGATCCCGCACCTCGACGCTGGTGCCCACCGGATGCGCTGCCGGCGCCACGGCCGAGCGCACACCGCCCTCGACTGTCATTTCATTGCCCTGCTGCTGCTCGCGGCTGCGCGACACCAGCCGCAGCCGGGCGACGGAACCGATCGATGGCAACGCCTCGCCGCGAAAGCCGAAACTGGCGATGCCCTCCAGGTCATCCAGCGTCGCGATCTTGCTGGTGGCATGGCGCTCGACCGCGAGCGCAAGATCGGCCGCATCCAGGCCGCAGCCGTCGTCGCGCACCCGGATCAGACGCAGGCCGGCGTGCTCGATCTCGATCTCGATGCGCCGGGCGCCGGCGTCGAAGGCATTCTCGATCAGTTCCTTGACCACCGAGGCCGGACGCTCGATGACCTCGCCGGCCGCGATCTGATCGATCAGATTGGGGGAGAGAACGCGTATCGGCATGCGCTGAACAACCCGGCGGGTACCCACGGCTGCAAACGGCCGCAGTGTACACACTGGCGCTACTGCGGGCGCACGCTCCCTTAAGCCCATGCGTGCCAGCTGCGCCTGCCGGTCGAACCACTGGTGTTTGAGCGGTGGCGGCCGCCTTGCACGGCCTTAAGGGCCCGGCGCCGCGGGCTTAGAAACCAGCGCGCGCGAGCTCAGCGCCGTTGTCCGCGGCAGCGCCGGGAGCGCGCGCATACTGGCTGCCCTCGGGCGGGAATTTGCGGAAATAGCTGTCGATGCCACTGAAGATGGCTTCCGCCAGACGCTGCTGCTCGGCCGGCGTGCGCAGCTTGCGCTCTTCGGCGGCATTGGAAATGTAGGCGGTCTCGATCAGCAGCGAGGGAATATCCGGCGACTTGAGCACCACGAACGCCGCCTGCTGCACTTCGCGCTTGCGCACCGCGCCGACCCGATCGAGCGCGCCCAGGACCCGGTCCGCCGCCTCCACGCTCTGACCGATATTGGCGCTCTGCGCCACGTTGAGCACCACCGAACGCACATCGGGGCGCTGCTCGGCGAGCGAAATTCCGCCCTTGAGATCGGCCGCATTCTGCTGTTCTGCCAGCGTTCGCGCCGCCTCGCTCGAGGCGCCGCGCTCGGACAGGATGTAGACCGACGCTCCGGACACCCCGCGGTCGCCCACCGCGTCGGCGTGGATCGACACGAACATGTCGGCGTGAGCGGCGTGCGCCCGCTCCATGCGATCGCGCAGCTCAACGAAATAATCGCCATCGCGCGTCAGCACCGCATGCATCCCCGGTTCGCGGTCGATGCGCGCCGCCAGAGCCCGCGCAATCGCCAGCGTCACCACCTTTTCATGGGTGCCGGTCACGCCGGTGGCGCCTGGATCGTCGCCGCCGTGGCCGGCATCCACCGCGACGATGATCTCGTGCTCGCCCTGGGGAGCGTGGGTAGCGCGCACGCTGCGCTGCGGCTTCGGTGCGGTCGCGCTCACGGCAGCGGCAGCGCTCACCGCCGCCGCAGCGCTCATCGCCGCGACCGGCGGCGCCTTGACGGCGTCGTCCGTCGCGGCTGCCGCGGCCAGCGCGATGCGCAGGCGCAAGCCGCCGGCGCCCGTCAGCGGCTGCAACTGCAGCAGCGGCTGCACCGGCGCTCGCAGCTCCACTACCAGTCGCAGCCCATGGCCCTCGCGTACCCCCGAACGCAGCCCCGTCACCACTCCACCCTCGGGCGGCGCGGGCAATTTGACCCGCCGCCGGGTGTTGGGCAGGTCGATGACCAGTCGGTCGGGATTTTGCAGGTTAAACATATGCTGCGCGACCGGCGTGGACAGCGTCAGCGTCAGTACTTCGCCGTCCTGCGGGCCCGCTTCAATTGCCATCTGCTTCAGTTCCGTGCTCAAAGCACGGCCCGGCGCTACCAGTGCCGTCATCGCCATGGCCATGAGGACAGCGAGCAGGGCGCTGCGCCCGAAATGGATCCCCTGATCGTGGTTCAAACAGTCGTTCCTTGCACCATTGCGCCGGGGAACTCTATGCCGACTACGGGCACATTTCAATATTAATTAGCGAGATACACGCTTAAGCTCAACTCAGATCTGGTTTGGCAGTCCGGCACAGGTGTGCTCAAGCCACGCCTCGCCGACGCTCGAGCGCGCCTCGACGTAGGCGTTCCTGCCGCCGCCACCCGCATCGTCGCTCAGCTCGAGCCGCACTTCCAGGTCCGCAGGCGGCAGTGCGCCGCCGGCGCGCTCCGGCCATTCGATCAGCAGCAGCGTGCGCCCATTGAGGTAATCGCGCAGACCCAGTTGCTGCAACTCCTCCCTGCCCTGCAGCCGGTACAGGTCCAGATGCACCGCCTCACCCGCACGCGCCGCATACGTCTCGATCAGCGCGTAGCTCGGGCTGCGCACGGTGTCCTCGACCCCGAGTGCCTGCAACAGGGCTGCAGCCAGCGTGGTCTTGCCTGCCCCGAGCTCGCCGGAAAGAAAAATCAGCCGTGGCTCGACCTCGTCCCAGGGACAGCTACGCGCCAGCGCCACGCCCAGATCTTCGGTCTGGCGCGCGCCCGGCAACCGCCACATCGCCTTCATCGGCGCAGATTCACCCAGCGATTGAGCGCATCGGCCAGCTCCAGCGCCAGGATGCCGCGCTCGCGGTCGCGTCCCAGGTCATCGCCCGCCAATGCATGCGCCATCACGCCGGCCCGCGCCGCGAGCCAGGGCTCACGACATTGCGCCAGGATGCCGGCGATGCCGCCGGTGAGCACGTCGCCCATGCCGGCGGCCGCCATGGCCGGATTGCCGCGCTCGCAGATGGCCGGCATCGGGCTGGGCGCATTCACATGGGTCATGCCGACCAGCGTGCCCGCGCCCTTGAGCACGATCACCGCCCCCGGATGACGCACCGTGAGCGCGCGCAGCGCCGACATGCGATCCGTCTGTACCGCCTCGGTGCTGATCCTGAGCAGCCGTGCCGCCTCCCCGGGATGGGGCGTCAGCACCGAGCCCGGCGGCGCAATCTGGCCTGTTTCGGCCAGAAGGTTGAGCGCGTCGGCATCGATTACCAGGCGCTTGCCGCAATCCAGGGTGAGCTGCAGCAACGAGCGCGCCCACGCCGAGCGACCCAGGCCGGGTCCGATCGCCACGATGTCGGCCGCAGCCAGCAGCCCGGACAGCTCGTCGGGCTGCTCGACGCCGTGCACGATCAGCTCCGGACGACCGGTGGCGATCGCAGTCAGGTTGTCGCGCGCGGTGGCCACCACCACCAGCCCGGCGCCGACCCGCAGGCAGGCCTCGCCCGCCAGTCTCGCCGCACCGGGCATCCCGGCACCACCGCCCACGATCAGCACGCGACCGAAGTCGCCCTTGTTCGCCTGCCGGCGTCGAGACGGCAGTGCCAGGGCGATCTCGCCCTCGCCCAGCCGCTCCAGCAGCGCGGTAAATTGCGCCTCCGGCGGCACCGTTACTTCGAGATCATCGAACAGCAGGCGCCCTGCGTACTCCGGGCCGTCACCCAGAAACAGTCCGGTCTTCAGTGCCACGAAGCTGATGGTGCAGTCGGCGCGCACCGCCGCCCCCATCACCGCCCCGCTGTCGGCATTCAGTCCCGAGGGCAGATCGAGTGCCAGCACCGGACGGGCGCAGGCATTGATGGCCTGTATCGCCTCGGACAGTGGCGGCCGCACCGCGCTGGTGAGCCCGGTGCCGAGCAACGCATCGACGATCACATCGGCGCGCGCCAGCAGCGACACCGCGTAACTGACGATGTGGCCGCCACTGGAACGAAAATCCTGGCAGGCGGTACGCGCATCGCCGCGCAGCTGATCCGGCGCCGTGACGGCCAGCACCGTGGCCGACAGACCGGCGGCCTGCGCGAAGCGCGCCAGCACGTAGCCATCGCCGGCGTTGTTGCCGCCGCCCACGACCACGGCAACCTCCAGCGCCTTGGGCCAGCGGCTGCGCAACGCCCGCAGCGCCGCTTCGCCTGCGCGCTTCATCAGCGTATAGCCGCTGGTGCCGTGCGCGATGGCGTAAGCGTCGAGCGCACGCACTTGCGCCGCGGAATACAGCAGACTGGAGGCAGACATCGTCCGATTATACTGAGCCGACGAAGCGCACCATGCACCAGCCATCCGCAGCCGCTCCGCCGGCGCTACCCGCAGCGCGCGCATTGCGCGCGGCGCTGGCGCACTCGGCGCGGAAACTGGGCCTGGATGCGATCGGGGTCAGCGAGGTGCACCTGGAGCAGGACGAGCGGCACCTGGAGCGCTGGCTCGAACGCGGCTGGCACGGCCAGATGCGCTATATGGCCCGCCACGGCCGCAAACGCAGCCGCCCGCATGAACTGGTACCAGGCACCCTGCGTGTGATCTCCGCGCGCATGGATTACCGACCGCGCGGCGCCCGCGATGCCGGGTCGGTGCTGCGCGAGCCGGAGACTGCCTATGTGTCGCGCTACGCGCTTGGCCGCGACTATCACAAGGTGATGCGCAAGGCGCTGCGGGGGCTGGCTGCAGCCGTGGCCGAAGTCGCCGGCCCGCATGGCTATCGGGTATTCGTCGACAGCGCCCCGGTGCTGGAGAAGGCGCTGGCGCGCAATGCCGGGCTCGGCTGGATCGGCAAGCACACCAATCTGATCGCTCGCGATGCCGGCTCGTGGTTCTTCCTCGGCGAGGTGTTCACCGACCTGCCGCTGCCGCCGGACACGGCGGCCGAGGCGCATTGCGGCAGCTGCTCGGCCTGCATTCCCGCCTGTCCCACCGGCGCCATCGTGGCGCCGTATCAGCTCGACGCGCGCCGCTGCATTTCCTACCTGACGATCGAACTCGACGGCCCGATTCCACCGCCGCTGCGCTCCGCCCTGGGCAATCGCATCTATGGTTGCGACGACTGCCAGCTGGTGTGTCCGTGGAACAAATTCGCCCGCGACGCCTCGCACCCCGATTTCCATGTACGCCACGCGCTGGATTCGCCGCGATTGACCGAACTGTTCGGCTGGGATGCCCAGACCTTCGAGCAACGCATGCGCGGCTCGGCGATCTATCGGATCGGTTATGAGCGCTGGATGCGCAACATTGCCGTAGCCCTGGGCAACGCCGGCGGCTCCGTCGCCGTGCTCAGCGCGCTCGAAGCGCGCCGCGAGCATCCGTCGGCGCTGGTGCGCGAGCACGTGGAGTGGGCCCTGCAACAACAGCGCGATCGCGCGGCGCGGACCGCGGCCGCATCGTAGGCACCGGGCGGCGCGGCGGCGGCCTACGGCCGGTGGGTACGCAGGTTGTCGATCAAACGCGCCCGTCCCAGCCGCACTGCCGTGAGCACCACCAGATCGCTGGAAGCAGCACTGGCCTCGGTCAGGTCGGCGGCGTTGCGCACCGCAAAGTAATCCACGCTCATGCCGGCGCGCTCCAGCATCTGGCCGCCAGCGCGCTCCAAGGCGGCATGATCGGTATCGCCGCCGTAGATCGCGCGCACCGCCTGGCTCAGCGACTGATGAATCAGCGCCGCGCGAGCCCGCTCGTCGGGGCTCAGGTAGCGATTGCGCGAGCTCAGGGCCAGTCCGTCCGGTGCGCGTACCGTCGGTGCACCGACAATTTCCACCGGCAGCGCCAGATCCAGCGTCATATGGCGCACCACCAGCAGCTGCTGGTAGTCCTTCTCGCCGAACACCGCGACGTCGGGCGCCACGATGCCGAACAGCTTCGCCACCACGGTCGCCACGCCGTCGAAATGTCCCGGACGGAAGCGGCCGCACAGAATATCGGACAGGCCGCGCACCACGATCAGGGTTCGCTGGTCGCCGCCATACGGATACATATCCGCCACGCTGGGGGCAAACAGCAGATCGCAACGCGCTTCCTGCAGCAACTGCTGATCCTCGAGCAGCGTGCGCGGATAAGCCGTGTAATCCTCACTCGGCCCGAACTGCAGCGGATTGACGAAGATGCTCGTCACCACCCGATCGCCGCGATATCGCGCCGCCGCCAGCAGGCTCATGTGGCCGGCGTGCAGATTGCCCATGGTCGGCACGAAGGCGATACGCAGCCCCGCGGCGCGCCACTGCTGCACGCGCGCCCGCACGGCTTCGACCGCGGTCACCGTGTCCATCGCCCGCGCGATCAAAAGCAGTGTTCCGGCGCCGGATACTCGCCGGACTTGACCGCCTGCACGTAGCGCGCGACCGCGGCCTGGGGCGAATCGCTGCCGGGCATGAAATTGCGTACGAAGCGCGGCTTGCGCCCGGCCGTGATATCGAGAATGTCGTACAGCACCAGTATCTGGCCGTCAGTGTCGGGACCGGCGCCGATGCCGATCACCGGCACCTTGAGCGCCTGGGAGATGCCGCGGCCGAGCGCGGCCGGAATGCACTCCAGCAGCACCAGGTCCGCGCCCGCTGCTTCCAGCGCCAGTGCATCCTCGAGCATACGCTGCGCAGCTTCGTCATCGCGGCCCTGTACGCGGAAACCGCCGGTCTTGTGCACCGATTGCGGTTTGAGGCCAAGGTGCGCGCACACCGCGATATCGTGACTGGCGAGGAACTCGACGATCTCGGTCTGCGCTTTGCCGCTCTCAAGCTTGACCATGCGCGCGCCGCCTTCCTGCATCAGCCGCACGGCATTGGCCAGCGCCAACTCGCGCGACGGGTAGCTCATGAACGGCATATCGGTGATCAGAAACGGACGATGCAGGCCACGGGCGACTGCCGTACTGTGATACACCATGTGATCCATGCTGACCGGGACCGTGGTGTCGTGGCCCTGAATCACCATGCCCAGCGTGTCGCCCACCAGCACCACGTCGACCCCGGCGGCGTCCAGCAACGCCGCAAAGCTGGCATCGTAGGCGGTCATGCAGGCGATCTTCTCGCCGCGCTGCTTCATCTGCCCGAGTGTATTGAGCGTGACCGTCGGACGATCAGAGTCGCGCTGCTGCAGCTGGGTGTACATCGACCGCTCCTCTCCTAAAGTGCCGCGTGCCGCATTGGATTGTAGTAGAGGCGGCCGCGGCGCAGGCGCCGGATCGCCGCCAGCAGCTCCTCGTAGTCCTCGGGAGTGTTCACCGGGTCGATCGCGGCCGCATTGACGATCAGCAGCGGCCCCGCGTCGTACTCGTGAAAGAACCGCGCGTACGCGTCATTCAGCCGTTCCAGGTAGCCTCGATCGATGAATTGCTCGTGCTGGATGCCGCGGCGGCCGATGCGCGCCAGCAGCACATCCACCGGCGCCTGCAGATAGATCACCAGGTCGGGCTTGGGAGCCTCGATCGCCAGTTTGGCGTACACCTGCTCGTACAGGCGGTACTCTTCTTCATCCAGCGTGGTGCGTGCGAACAGCCGATCCTTGTCGATCAGGTAGTCGGCCACCCGCAGGGGCGCGAACAGATCGTGCTGCTTGAGGCCGGCGAGCTGCTGCGCGCGCTGAAACAGGAAATACAGCTGTGCCGGCAGCGCGCCGGCACGCGGATTGCGGTAGAAGCGCTCGAGGAATGGATTCTCATCGGCGCGCTCGAGGATCAGCTCCGCCCCCAGGGTTGAGGCCAGCCTGGTCGCGAGCGTGGTCTTGCCGACTCCGATCGGTCCTTCAATCACGATTAAACGATGAGGCAGAGTTTCAGGCGCCATGCGCTTTCGGATTATTGTCCAGACGCCAGATACCCGCCGGGTCGACGCGGGCCGCAAGCTCGGCGACGCGCCCGCGGCCCGGCACGTTCAGCTCGGGCGCCACCTCCAGCAGAGGATACAGAACGAAGTTACGCTGCACTATCCCGGGATGCGGCAACGTGAGTTCGGGACTGTCGAACTGCGCGGCGTCGAATACCAGCAGGTCGAGATCGATGCGCCGCGGTCCCCAACGCACGCGCGGGGGCTCGCGGCCCAATGCAACCTCGAGCGCACGCAAGGCGTCGAAAAACGCCGGCGCCTCGAGCTGCGTGAGCAACGCCGCCACCGCGTTGACGAAATCCGGCTGCATCGCCGGTCCCAGCGGTTTCGAGCCGTAGAGCGAGGACTGCAGTACCAGGCGCGTCTGCGGCAGCTGCGGCAAGGCCGCCAACGCGCGCTGCACCTGGCTCGCGGGCCGATCCAGATTGCTACCGATACCAACGTAGGCCGCACGCCACAGCATTCAAGCCGGACCCGGAGAACCGCGCCGACGCCGCCGCCGGCGCCGTGTCCGGCGCGCTCCGGTATCTGCCGCGGCGCCGGCCTCGGGCGCTGGCGAGCCCGGCGGCGATGGCAGCGCCGCCGCAGCCGAGGCGGCGTTGCCGTTTTTCGCGGCAACGCGCGCTCGCGGCAGCGCATCGAGCATCTGCAGCCGCTGTTCCGGCGACACTTCCTGCAGGCGGGTCCACCAGGCCGCAATTTCAGCCGGCGCCAGGCCCAGCTGCGCGCGCAGCGCCAGCAGATCGAAAGCGGCGCGGAAACGCGGCTGCTCCAGCAGGCGCAGCGCACGCTTGCCGCGCGGTTGCTCCAGCCGCGGCTGAAACGCATACATTTCCCGCAGCCCGAGTGCCACGCGCCGCGGAATCGTCACGCGCGCCGAGGCCTCGCGCAACGCCCGGTCGCAGGCTTCGACGATCGCGCCGATCTCGTGCCAGCGCTGCGGCGGCAGCGATTCGATGCCTTCCGCGATCGGGCCATACAACAGCAGTGCAAACAGGAACGTCGGAGTGACCGGTTTGTCCTGCGTGACGCGCGCGTCGGTATTGCGCAGACCCTGCTGCAGCAGCTGCTCGACCAGACCGCCGGGGTGTCTCGCCAGGTAACGCTCGATCGCCGGAAACAGCACTTCGAGCAGCGCGCGCCGGCGCAGCACCGTAAGGCTGGCCTCGCCATGGCCGGTCAGGAACAGCTTCAGCGTCTCATCGAACAGTCGCGCCGCTGGCACGCCGGCCAGCAATCCGCGCAGGCGCGGTATCGGTGCCGCGGTCGCGGACTCGAGCGCAAAGCCGAGCTTGGCCTCGAAGCGCGCGGCACGCAGCATGCGTACTGGGTCCTCGCGATAGCGCGTTTCCGGATCGCCGATCATGCGCAGGCAGTGCGCCGTCAGGTCTTCCGCGCCACCCACGTAGTCCCACAATGAAAAGTCCGCGATATTGTAATACAGCGCGTTAACGGTGAAATCGCGCCGCCAGACATCCTCCTCGATGCTGCCGTAGACGTTGTCACGCAGCAGGCGACCGTGCGTGTCGAGCACGCGTTCATTGTCGATCGATTCGAGTTCGGATTCCTCGTCGAGCTCCGGGGCTTCGCCCTCCTCCGGATCCGCCTCCGGTACCGGCTCTTCACTCGGCGACGGCGCCGTCGCCGCGCGAAACGTCGCCACCTCGATCACCTCGCGGCCGAACACGATATGCGCCAGACGAAATCGCCGTCCGACCAGGCGCGAATTACGAAACAGCGCTCGGACCTGATCCGGCAACGCATTGGTGGCGACATCGAAATCCTTCGGGTGACGCCCGAGCATCACGTCGCGCACGCATCCGCCGACCAGAAACGCCTGGTAACCGGCCTCCTTGAGGCGGTAGAGCACGCGCAGGGCGTTGCCGGAAATATTCGAGCGGGAGATGTTGTGGTCGGCGCGGGCGATGATGCGCGGTGCGGTACCGATCGCAACTACTGGGGGGGTATCGTTCAAATCGTCCTATCCGCTTGAGCATTCGTAAGGGACGTCTATAATACCGCGCCTCTTCGCAGCCCCCCGTTCTCACTGCTCCCTTCGTCTAGAGGCCTAGGACACGGCCCTCTCAAGGCTGGAACACGAGTTCGAATCTCGTAGGGAGCGCCATTCGGGACTTCGCCCTCGACCGCCGCCCTGACGGTTCAGGCCGATTTAAAGCGACTCCAGCGCGGCCGCGGATGGCGTCTGCTGGCCAGCAAGGTTGAGATCAACCCCGGCAGCATCAGAATCAGGCGCGGCGCGGCCAGGATGAGCGCCGGCAGCATCGGCCAGTGCCATAGCGCCAGCGCGCCGAAAAAGACGGCAATTCGCAGCGGCAGCGTGAATCCGGATAACAGCAGCGCCAGCGCCAGTACGATCGCCCACGGCAGACCGATGAGCTGGGCCAGAGCGAGTACACCGAGCCAGACGCGCATCACAGCGAACGCGGCGAGCGCAGCCAGGCCCACGATACGCAGCAGAACTCTCATCGCTCGCGCGACCGCACGCAGCTGCGCCCGAGGCGCGCCGCTATCGCCTGCGGTTTGGGGGCGTACAGGCGCGCGCCCGACGCCATGGCCTTGGCGCGAAGCGAGCGGCGTCGGCGCTCGATCGCCGCCTGCAGCGGGTCAGTCACCGCATCCTTGGCCCGCCGGTACGCGGCCACAGTCGACTGCAGCAGCGCAAGGTCGTGCTCCTGGCCCAGACAATCCGCCAGCCGGCGCGCCCGTGCGCCAGGTTTTGAGTGCCCGCGCGACTGCAGCGGCCGCAGCATCTGCAGTGCGTGCCACAGGTACTGGACCTGCTTGCGCCACTGGTGCAGCGCCAGTGTATCGGGATGGCGCTGCGCGGCACGAGCCGCGCGGCGGCCGGCGCGGTAGATGTGCTGGAAACCTGGTCCCAGCATTGACCAGCCGTGCCGGCCAATCCGCCAACGCCGCCCACGCAGCTGCACCTGCCGCAGCGTGGTACGAGCGGCGGCCAGTACCATCCGCCGGTCGCGCAGTTGACGCTGCGCCTGGGCCTGGCTTCGGCGCAGCAACCGCGACAGCGCGGCGACTGCCCTGTCCTTGCCGAGCGCGGGCCTGCGGCGGCAAAGCGAGTCGAGGGTGCGCACCAGCACCCGGGCATCGCGCGCCGCATTGAGCGCGCGCGCCGCTCGGCGCAACGCCGCGTCCTCGCGCCGATATGTCGCGTCAGGCAGCGCCGCGCGCAGCAGACGCAGTGCGGTACGGGATTTCTTGATTTCCTTGCGCGCCCGATGAACGTCGACATCGGAAGGACGTGAGGATCCCAATGCCCGCTCTGCATTCTCGGCGTGGTGCAGCGCAGCACGACGCACCGCACCGGTTGCAGATCGATCAGGTGCGCTGTTCTGGCCGGACATGGCCCGATGCTACGGCAGCGGGTGCGCGTCCCGCATCCCGATCTGCATGTAAAGACGGCGGGACCATCTCCCGCCGTTTTGTCGGCACCCGCGTGCCATTCTTGTCGCCTGGGGGGGTCGCGTCAGTTGGTCGCCGACGCGCTCGCACTGGCGGCTGGGTTGGTCGCGCTCATGTTGGCTCCGGAAAGTGCACCGTTCGCCGACAGGCCCGATTGCGTTCCCAGCGGTGCTGACGCCGTGGACTGCGCGCCGGCGCTCGCACTGCCGAGGGCGGCGGAACCGCTGGCGCTGCCAGCACCGGCTACACCGGCCACACCGGCCACACCGGCTGTACCGGCGCTAGTGCCAGCGCCGGGGATATTGGTCGCCGTTCCGGCAGTCGCTTGCGCCGACTGCGCCGACTGAATCGCGCCGGAAGTGGTGCCCTTCTTCAGCGCGGCGGTCGACCCTGTGGTAGCGGTGGCCTGGTCCTGAGTGGATTGGACCGCGCTCTTCGAGGTATCTCGCCCGGCGTCCAGGTCGCGATGTGCTCCTTTGGCTACCGAACTGGCACTTCCGCCAGCGCTGCCACTAGCACTGCCGGCCACATTGCCTCCAGCGCCGCCAAAACTTCCCATCGTGCTGCCGCTGAGGCCGCCGCCAGCCCCGCGGCCCAGCAATCCGGCCTGCGCCGCGGAACTGAGCCCCAGAATCGCTGACACGACCATTACGGCGCGAAGTTCACTCGTTTTCATGTGCCTGCTCCAGATATGGTCGCAGCGGATAGCGACCTTCACAGAGCAAAACGACTGCAGGGCCGGTATTCTTCCCTGGCCCGAGCATCTTATTCGCGGCGCACCTGGATTATGTCGGGTGCTACCCGCAGCTTTTCTGCTACCAGCCCCAACCCGTAGGTAGCATCGCGTCCGCTGGCGCCCAGATGTATCGCGTCTCGCGCCAGGGATGCGATCGCAAGGCGCGCCCCCTCCGGATCCGGCGCCATCAGGCGCGGTGCCAGCAATCCGGCGACCAGCGGTGCAGCGAACGAGGTACCGCGCACGATGCTGTAGCCGTCAGGATAGCTCGCCGCAATCATGTCGGCTCCGGGCGCGGCAAATTCGACCTGGCTACCGCGCTCGGCCTCAATCAGGGCGCGGCGGTGCGCATCAACAGCGGTCACGCCGACGACGTCCGGGTACGCCGCCGGATACAGCGGCGGTGCCGCGGGGCCGTCATTGCCAACCGCCGCGACGACGATGTGGCCGCGCGCGATGATCTGCTTTACGACCTGTCGCAGGATCTGATTGTCCGGTCCGACCAGGCTGATGTTGATGACCGCGACCTGATTCGCGTGCAGCCAGCCAAAAGCCGCGACAATCGCGTCCACGGCACCACCGGTCGGCCGCCCGCAGTAGACATCCGCGGCGTAGAGCCGGGCGCCCGGTGCTGCGCCATGAAACGCTGCAGCATCGCCGATCAGCAGCGAGGCGATTGCGGTGCCGTGTGCGCTCGGTACCGCTCGCCCGTCGCAGCCCGACACCTCGATTGAGGCACCATGAAATACGCTATGGGCGAGCTGCACCCCCCCGTCGATAAGACCTACGCGCACGTTACGGATGCGTTCGCCATCAGGCGCTGCCGCGATGCCCTCGGATCCAGCCATGGACGTGACTGCATCCGCGGCCGAGGCGCTTTCACTATAGACATGATCGTAGTCAAACACGGCAGCGGATTCGAGGTCGCGCAACTGCCGCAAGGCGCGCCGCGTTGACATGCCGTGCGGCGCGCGCAACACATCGATACGGGTATCGGCGCCGTCGGGCGGCTGCTCGCTGACGCGCACGAAACCCGCAGCGAGAATGCGCTCGAGTGCCTTCGCGCTCAAATCCAGCGCCACCAGTTCGCCGCGCAACATCGGCTCGCCGTTTGGATCAGCTTCAATCAGCTGCCGATTCTGCCGGATCAATTGCTCTCCCGTCGTGCGGCGCAGTGACGTCAGCGCCACGGTGTCGAGACTGGCAGCGCCGGCGGCGGTTTGCCCGATTGGACTGGTCAGCGCCGGGGTCGACAACGGCGGCAGGCGCACCGGGGGTAGACCGATCTGCGCTGTCGCGCCGCCTGTCAGGGCGGCACAGCCGAGTGCGAATAACCTGGCGGCGGTTCGAAGTGCCATAGCGCTACGTCCTTGATTAACGATGCTAGCATTGACTGAAACGACCGCCCGGGTGCGTTCCGCAGCCCATCAGGAAATAAATCTTTGCCCCACATGGACGAAGCACCTACTCCAGCGCGTTTACCTGATGCGACATGAGCGACGCGAGCGATCTGCTGCAAAGCCGGATCCTCGAGCTGCTGCCGAAGCTGCGCCGCTTCGCGCGCAGCCTGACCAGGAATCCTCACGATGCGGACGATTTGTTGCAAGCTGCACTGGAGCGTGCACTTACCCACCTGGAGCAGTGGCAGACCGATACCCGGCTCGACAGCTGGCTATACACCATTGTCAGACATGCCTGGATCGATGAGCTGCGTTCGCGTGCACGGCGCGAGCGCACATTTGAGGACGCGGGGCAGGCCGAAGCGGTCCCCGACTATCGGGGCGATGCCAGCGGCACGCTGTCGGTGGACCAGGCCATGGAGTGCCTGCCGGAGGACCAGCGCCTGGCGGTGGCACTGGTGCTCATCGAGGGCTTGCCCTATAAGGAAGCCGCGCAGATCATCGGGGTTCCGATGGGGACGCTGACCAGCCGACTCGCACGCGGACGCCAGGCGTTGCAGCAGTTGCTGGGACCAGGAGATGGCGCATGACTATTCCGGACGAGATGTTGGCGGCCTATGTTGACGGCGAGCTCGAAGACGCCGAGCGGGCGCGCATCGAACAGGCAATTGCCCAGGACGCGCACCTGGCGCAGCGGGTCGCGCAACAGCGCGCGCTGCGCGATCGGTTGCGCGGCGCCTACAACGGGGTATTGAAGGAGGCTGTGCCACAACGCCTGGTGCAGGCCGCCAAACTCGGCGCGCCGGCGGGTCCGGCCCAGGTCATCGATCTGGCGCGCGTGCGCGCGGAACGCGCGCGGCGCGGCAACGCTCAGCGCCAGATCAAGGTGCGCCGCTACAGCATTGCGGCCAGTGTGGTGGTGGGAGTGATGGCGGGTGTCTTGATCCAGCGCCTGGCCGCGCCGCGCGCCCTGACCGAGTTGCACGACGGTTCGCTGCTGGCTCGCGGCGCTCTGGCGCAAGCGTTGAACGAGCAGCTCGCCGGCGGCGCATCGCCCGGCGCGGCGGTGCATGTCGGACTGAGCTTCAGGGCCCGGAGCGGCAACTATTGCCGCACCTTCGCGGTCAGCGGCAGCCGCTCGCTGGTGGGCCTGGCCTGTCGCGATCAGGATCAATGGCAGTTGCTGGACCTGGAAGCTGTCGAGGGCAGCAGCGCCACCGGCACTGGACAGAATTTGCGCATGGCCGCCTCGAATCTGCCCGCTGCGCTGCTGCAGGCAGTCAATGACCATATCAGCGGCGACCCTCTGAACGCGGCGGCGGAAGCTAGAGCGCGCAGCAACGGCTGGCACTGAGGCGCTGAACTGTCGTCCTAAGTGCTGGCCTCGGCCTTAGCCATGGCAGCTGGCTCGGCCGCCGTATCCACCAGCTCACCGCTGCGCACGCTGTCGTAGCGGCGTCCCAGCAGCCAGGCGACCGGGAACCAGACCGCCGAGGTGATCAGGCCGAAGATCGCCAGTCCGGTGACGCCGTGCGGCTGAATCAGGGAGCTGACCCAGGCGTTGCTGAAATCACCGAAGCGATACACCACCGTATCGATGACGTTCTTGGCCTTGTAACGGCTCTGCTGGTCAACCACCGTGAACAGCATCTCGCGCGTCGGCTTGGCGAGCGCATATTCGGCCACCCGTCGCACGATCTGGATGGCGCCGAGGATCAACAGTACCGGCGAGAATGCAATCGCCAGAAACGCGATCACCATGATGATCGGGTTGAGCAGCAGGCCAGCCTTCACCCCAAAGCGTCCGATGATGCGTCCGGAACCGAACAGCTGGATCAACACCGCCATGCTGTTGACCGCCAGATCGATCAGCCCGTACGCCTGGGTGCGGGCATCGCGATTGGGAAAGGCGCGGGTGATGAGATCGCCGAGCTGGAAATAGACGATGGTCGAAATCCAGGTCATTAGCAGCAGAAACAATGCCAGCAGCAACAGGTAGCGCGATCGCAGCAGCAGCACGAAACCATCGAACGGATTGCCCTGCAGGCGATGCTCCAGGCTGGTGTGCTGAACGTCGACACCGGCGGCCAGCAGCCGTTGCTTTTCATGCGCCAGCATGCGCACCAGCAGCGCGGTCGCCACAAAACCTGCGGCCGAGATCAGCATCAGGTTGTTGTTGCCCAGCCTCTTGGCAAGCAGGGTCGCAATCGTCGGCCCGACGATGCTGCCGATGGTGCCGCCGGCAGCCACGAAACCGAACAGCCGCTTGGCCTGCGTGCGCGAAAAGATGTCGGCCATGAAGGTCCAGAACACCGAGATGATCAGTACGTTGAAGGTGCTGACCCAGACGAAGAAGGCGGCGATGAGCCAGCGATCCTGGTTATTGACCGCGACAAACAGTGCATAGAACGCGCCGATGGTGAGTGCAACGAAGCCATACACCCAGGGCAGAAAACTCGACAGCTTGATGCGCGCCGCGAGACCCGAATACAGCGGTGCAAACAGCAGGCTTGCCACCAGCGTCATCGTGAACAGCTGCTGGTAATGATCGACACCATAGATTGTTCCCATGGCATCGCGCACCGGCTTGACCACCGAGTAGCTGCCGAACAGAAAGAAGAAATACAGCATGCTCAGCACCACCGCCCTGACCTCGTAAGGCTCGATCGCGGCGACGGATTTGAGTAGCCGCGCCGGCAGTGACGGGCGCGGCGGCAGCGATGGCGACGTTGGGCTCATGTGGGCGGTCGGTAAGGGTTTATCGGGATCGCTATTGCCGGCCTAGAATGCGCCGCGCGCCCGACGCGGGCAACCCGGGGCAGCGGTGGCAGTGGTCGCCCATTACGCACGACGATGGGGCGTCTGTGGGCCGAGGCAATCGGCCGACGCCCTGAATTTGCTCACCGCATGCGTCGTCCTTGATGTTCGGCTATCCGCATCAATCGTAGTTGCGCTCCATGCAAAATCGGCGTTAGCTGAGCCCTGAGAATCAAGCACCGTTCACAGGGAGCTGATCAAATGCCGGGCCCGCGCCTCAGACACAATGTTGTCACCAGGGCGACAGTGCTGCTCGCCTGCTTCGCCATCGGGACCATGGCAGCTGCGGCCGGTTCGGCGGCCGAGACCCCTGAGCCGGCGGGCACGGCGTCAATCATCAGCGAGCTGGGCCTGCGCGTTGCCGCCGATCCGGTACGCGAGCGCGCCGGGTGGAAACCCCCGCGCGAGATTCTGGTTGACTCCGAAATACACGCCGACCTGCCCCGGCTGAAGCAAATCGCGCCGCATGTGCGATTCGTCGAGGTTTCGGCGACCACGCGAGCCAGCGACATTGCCGACGCCGACGCGGTCATTGGTATCTGCGAGGAGAAAATCCTGCAGGCGGCGCTGCATGTGCAATGGGTCCAGTTGCTCTGGGCCGGTGTTGAACGTTGCGTGCAGCAGCCATCAATCCGCGAACGACACCCGCTGGTGACCAACATGCAGCGTGCCGCTGGCGCGAGCATGGCAGAACACGTGATGGGCATGATGCTCATCCTGAGCCATCATCTGGATTATTTTCTCCTGCAGCAGGGACGAGGTCACTGGGCGACGGAGGAGGATCACTATCCGCAGCCGGTCGAGCTCAAAGGAAAGACCGTGCTGGTAGTCGGTCTGGGCGGCATCGGCACCGAGGTGGCAAAGCGCGCCTACGCCTTTGGGATGCGCGTCACCGCAACGCGCGCCAGCGGCTCGGGAGGGCCGGATTACGTCAGCTACGTCGGATCGCCGGATGAGCTGCTGAAGCTGGCAAAGGAGGCCGATTTCGTCGTTAATTGCACACCGCTGACGCCCCAGACCAGCGGGCTGTTCAATAAGGATTTCTTCGGCATCACGAAACCGTCGACCTATTTTATTAACGTCGGCCGTGGCGGCAGCGTCGTCACCGCCGACCTGATTGCGGCACTGCGGGCTGGACGCATCGCCGGCGCGGGCCTCGATGTGACCGAGCTGGAGCCGTTGCCCGCCGACAGCCCGCTGTGGCACATGAACAATGTGATGATCACGCCTCATGTGTCCGCCTACACTCCCATGGCCGACGATACGCGTCTCGCGATCCTGGAAGAGAACCTTCGACGCTACATCGGCGGCGAGCCGATGCTCTCGGTGGTCGACATCGACCGCGGCTACTAGCCATTCGACGGCCGGCGGCAGTTCTCGCTACGAATCTCTTCATAACGGCGGCCGGCATAGCGCGCCACCGCGCCCCAGGCGATGCAGGCGCCGATGCCCACCGTCAGCGCGCCGCCAAGGCCGAATCCGGCGGCCCGCAATCCCGCCTGCATCCAGGCCGAACTGACATCGCCGAAGCGGTAAATCACCGTATCGATGACGTTCTTTGCCTTGTAGCGGCTGCTCTGCTCCACCACCGTGAAGCAGATCTCGCGGCTGGGCCGGGCGATAGCGTACTGCGCGACGCGACGCACCACCTGCAGCGCCTGGATGACGACCAGCGACGGCGATAGCGCCACCACGAGAAAGGCCAGCAGCATGATCAGCGGGTTGAGCACCAGTCCGGCCGTCACGCCGAAACGCTGCACCAGCCGCGCCAGGCCGAAGGTCAGGATCAGAGCGGTGGCGATATTGACCACCAGATCGATATCGGCGATTGCCTGTGCACGGCCCGACACCTCCTGGAAAACGTGCGCGATGACATCGGTCTGCAGGAAGTAGGCCACGGTATTGGCCCAGGTCATCAGCAAAATGAATGCCGCCTGACTCATGATGTAGCGCGACTTGAACAGCCGGCTGAAGCCCTCGAACGGCTTGCCCGGCAACCCGTGGTCGAGCGTCGTCGCCTGCACCTCTTCGTGGCTGGCATGCAGCCGCTGCTTCTCGTGCATCAGCTGGTACACCAGCACGATGACGATCAGGAACCCCGCGGCCGCCAGCAGCAGCATGCCGCTGAGCTGCAGTCGCTGGACCAGCAGCCGCACCAGCAGCGGTCCGGCGATCGCACCGATGCTGCCGCCGGCAGCAATCAGCGCGAATAGTCGGGTCGCCTGGTCAGGGGTGAACAGATCGACCATCAGGCTCCAGAACACCGAAATCATGAACAGGTTGGCGACGCTGAACCAGACGTAATAGGCCGCCGCCACCCACAGATTGCCTGGTGCCTGCCGGAACAACAGCTGGAACAGCAGCACATTGAACCACCAGAACCAGAACACGCCCGGCAGCAGCCGCGTCAGCCTGACGCGCGACGCCAGCATGGCGTAGATCGGTGAGGCCAGAAGCGTGCCGAAAAAGGTGGCGGTAAACAGGTTCTGCAGCTGACCGACGCCGATGACGGTCGCGACCGTGTCGCGCACCGGGCGCAGGATGTAGTAGCTGCCGAGCAGAACGAAATTGCACATGAACGCCAGCGCCACTGCCCGACGCTCGTGCGGTGCGACCTGGGCGACGATATCGAGCAACCGCAGCAGCCATGCGCTCGAGCGCCGGAAACGCCGCTGCATGGCGCCTAGCGCACGCGCCAGATCATCATGGCCGTGACCAGCGCCAGCAGCCCGGTCGGCACCCACGCCAGCAGCAATGGATCCAGGTTGAATACCTGCGTGCCGCTTTCAACCAGTCGCTGCAGAAACACGTAGACGATGCCCAGCGCCACGCCGAAGGTGCTGCGGGCGCTCAGCGATGCGGTGCGCAGCGAGCCAAACCCGAACGGCAGGGCGAACAGCAGCGCCACCAGAATGCCGACGGTGCGCGCCACGCGAGACCAGAACGCGATCTCGTACTGCTCGGACTCCAGATTGTTGGCCCGCAGGTAGCGTATCGCCTTGAACAGGGTGCGCAACGACAGCTCCGAGGAGTCGGTGTTGACCAACCGCAGGAAATCGGCGCCGGCGGCGGTGTGCAGCGACTGCTGCGCCACGCGCAGACTGGTGACCGAGTCGTCAGCGAAGCGCGACTCCGCATAATTGCGCAGCTGCCATGATTGCGGACCGGCCGCGGTCGCGTGCTCGGCACGCGCGATCGCCGCCAGCCGATTCTCGGGTGTGAGCTCGAAGATCAGCATTCCGCCGAATTCCGCCGCGCCCGATCGGTCCTGAACGTTCAGGATGGTATCGCCATCGCGGATCCAGGCACCGGCCCCGGCGAAGCTCATGTTCGAGTACTTGGCGATGGCCTTCTGCTCGTCGGCCAGCTGCCCGAGCGGTTGCGCCAGAAACTCACCGATCAGCAGATCGATCGCCACCAGCAGCGCCGCGCTGATCAGTACCGCGACGCTCAGACGCAGTTTCGACATGCCCGAGGCCCGCATCACCGTCAGCTCATGACTGCGCGCGAGTACTCCTATGCCGAGCAACGCGCCAATGAGGGCACCAGCCGGAAAGGATTCAAGCGCGAATTGCGGCAGCGTCATTGCAGAGTACTGCAGTGCATCGAGCATGCCGTAATGCCCAATGCCGACATTGCTCTGTTCGCCGATGAATACGAACAGCATGCCGAGCATCTGCAGCGCCACCATCACCAGCGCAACGGCGGACAGCAGCGTGCTGGCGATATAGCGATCGAGCAGCGTCATCGCCGGCTCCGCGCGCGTTGCGCGCGCAGCAGCCCCGGCCCAAGGATCGCGGCCAGGCTCATGGTGAAGAACAGCCCGTGCACCCACCACAGCCCAAACGCCGCCGGGATCACTCCGCGCTCGAGCCAGGTACGTGCCGCCAGCGCCAGATTCGCATACACCGCGAACACCAGCACCGCGATCCAGATATGGGCATAGCGCCCCTGGCGCGGGCGCAGTCTTCCGAGCGGCACCGCCAGCGCCGTCAGCACCAGCGCCATCACCGGCAGGCCGAGGCGCCATTGCAGTTCGGCCCGCAGCTTGATATCACGAGTTCCCAGCAATGCTGTGGTACCCAGCTCGCTCGCCCGCGGCGCTCGCGCGGCGGTCTCCGGCGTCTGTACCGGAATCAGCTGCTGTTCGAACCGCATGATGCGGAAACGATTACCGCCGGGCGTGCCCTCGATACGCTCGCCGTCGTACAGGGTAATGGTCTCGGCCAGGCCGTCGCCCGGCCCGCTGTAGTGTGCGCGCCGCGCGACCGTGGTCTCGACCGACAGCCCTTCGCTGCGCTTTACGAATACATCCGTCAGATCGCCGTTGCGCTCAGCGGCGCGCGCGTAGACGACGATGTGGCCGCCGCTGAAGCTGCGAAACTTGCCAGGCTCGAGCGGAGCGTTGATGCCGGCACGGATCGCCTCGTTGCGCAACCCGGCCTCGGCCGCAGCGGCGCGCGGGGACAGATCGAAATTGAGCCAGGCGATCAGTCCGGTGACCGGTAACGCCAGCAGCCACACGGCCGCCGCCACACGGGCGACGCCGACCCCGCAGGCCTGTGCCGCAGCCATTTCGCTGTCGTGGTAGAGCCGGCCGAAGGCCAGCACGATGCCGATGATGAGCCCGAACGGCAGCAGTATCGCCACATTTTGCACGGCGCTCAGCCCGATCAGCTCGAGCACGAAGCCCTTCTGGTACTGCAGCTGCGCCGCGCGTGCCAGCACCGAGCCGACCTGGTTGACCAACAGCAGGGCGAACGCTATGAACGTCACAGCCAGAAAGTTGACGGTCATCTCCCAGAGCATATAGCGCTGCAGAATTCGCAACCGGCCCTCATCCTCCAGTCAGCTTCGGCTACACTTGCACCGGACTATCGCCGCCGCGTGCGAGCCGGCGTATCTGGTCAATACCGCTGCATTGCGGGGTTTACGCCGCGGCGGGCGCTACGTTATACGAATATTTCGCAGGCAAACAAGGAATCAGACGATGCGATTCGAAGCATTCAGCCGCCGGGCCGCGGCCCAGCGTGGCGATTGTCTGGTAATCGGCGCCTTCGAGCGCGGCGAGCTGGGCGCGGAAGCGTCGGCGGTGGACCGCAGCCTGCGCGGCCGGGTGCGGCGGCTGCTCACGCGCGGCGATTTCTCAGGCCGCAGCGGCGAGACCCTGTTGCTGCCGGAAGTGGCCGGACTGGCCTGCGGGCGGCTGCTGCTGGTCGGCTTGGGTGCCAAAGCGCAGTTCAACCGCCGCAGCTGGCGCCGCGCGATGCACAACGCCATCACCGCCCTGGCCCGTACCCGCATCGCGTCGGCGGCCATCGCGCTGGAGCGGCCGCGTGCCGCCGAACTCGATGACTTTTACTTCGGGCGCTGCGCCGCGGAAATAGTCGGCGCCAGTCTGTATCGCGTCAACGATCTCAAGACCGAGCGGCGGGCGCGTGCGCCGGCACTGGCGCGAATTGTGCTCGGACCGGTGGACGCTTCCGCCATCGCCGACGTACGCCGCGGTCTGGCCGCGGGGGCGGCCGTGACCGAGAGCGCGACGCTGCTGCGCAATCTGGGCAATCTGCCCGCCAACGTCTGCACCCCGCGCTATCTGGCGACGCAGGCGCGCGCGCTCGAGCGCAGCTACCGGCGGCGCGTGCGCGTGCGTGTGTTCGATGAGGCCGGAATCCGGCGTCTGAAGATGGGATGCCTGCTGGCGGTGACGCGCGGCAGTGCCGAGCCACCGCGTTTCATCGTGCTCGAATATCGCGGCGCACGCCGCAGCCGCGCACCCCTGGTGCTGGTCGGCAAGGGCGTCACTTTCGACACCGGCGGCATCTCGCTCAAGGACCCGCCGTCGATGGACGAGATGAAATACGACATGTGCGGTGCCGCCACGGTGCTGGCGGCGATCGATTTCGCCGCGCGCACCGAGCTCAGGATCAATCTGATCGGCCTGATACCGACCTGCGAGAACATGCCCGACGGTCGCGCGATAAAACCGGGCGATATCGTGACCAGCGCCTCGGGTCAGACGGTCGAGATTCTCAACACCGACGCCGAGGGCCGGCTGATCCTGTGTGACGCGCTGAACTATGCGCGCCGCTACCAGCCCGAGGCGGTGGTGGACTTCGCGACCCTGACCGGCGCCTGCATCATCGCGCTGGGGCATCATCACAGTGGGGTGATGGCGAACGACGACGCGCTGGCGCGCGAACTGGTCGAGGCCGGCGTGCGCACCGACGATCGCGCCTGGCAGCTGCCGCTTACCGAGGAGTACGGCGAAGGCCTGCGCAGCAACTTCGCCGACATGGCGAACATCGCCGGTCGCGAGGGCGGCGCCATCACGGCCGCCGCTTTTCTGGGCAAGTTCACCAAGGGTCTGCGCTGGGCGCACATGGACATTGCCGGCAGTGCCTGGTCCGGCGGCGCCGCCAAGGGCGCCACCGGTCGGCCGCTGTCACTGGTGGCAGATTTTCTGACCCGGCGCGCTGCCGGGGCAAGGGCGTAGGTGCCGGCGGCAGCGCCACGCGTCGACTTTTACGTGCTGCCGGGTACCGAGGCGCGCACGCGTCTCAAGTTCGCCTGCCGAATCGCCGAGAAGGCTTACCTGGCCGATCAACGGGTGCTGGTCTGGTTCGACGACGCCGCCGAACTGCAGGGCTTCGATGACCTGCTGTGGACCTTCGCTGACCGCAGCTTCGTGCCGCACGAGATTTATAGCGATCCGCAGCAATGGCAGCAAACGCCGGTGTTGCTGGGCTTTCAGGCACAGCCACAGCTGCCGTTCGACGTGCTGCTGAACCTGGGCAGCGAAGTACCCGCGGCCGCCGCGCGCGCCGGCCGCATCGCCGAGATCGTGGACGCGCAGGAGCCGCGGCGTCGCGCCGGGCGCAACCGCTTTCGTCATTACCGCGACCTGGGGCTGGCGCCTGAGACGCACAACATCGCAGCCGAAGAAACACCTTAGAGCCCGGTCTCAAGCCCTATAATTGCGGGGCTTTAACGCTAGCCTCATTCCCGGATGGAAAAAGTCTACTCGCCCGCCGCTATCGAACAGCGTCTGTATCAGCGTTGGGAGGCGGCCGGCTATTTTTCCCCGCGGCCGGCTGAGCGCAGCTACTGCATCGTGATTCCGCCGCCCAACGTGACCGGCACGCTGCACATGGGGCATGCGTTCCAGGACACGATCATGGACGCGTTGATACGCCTGCATCGCATGCGCGCCGAGCAGACCCTGTGGCAGGTGGGCACCGATCACGCCGGCATCGCCACGCAGATGGTGGTGGAGCGGCAGCTCAACGCCGAAGGCAAGCGGCGTACTGAGCTGACGCGCGAAGCCTTTGTCGAGCGCGTGTGGGCCTGGAAACAGCAGTCGGGTAGCACCATCGCGCAGCAGTTACGGCGTCTTGGCGCCTCGGTCGATTGGACGCGCGAGCGCTTCACCATGGATCCGGACATGTCGCGCGCAGTGGTGGAAGCCTTCGTGCGCCTGCACCAGGAAGGCCTGATCTATCGCGGCCAGCGCCTGGTCAACTGGGATCCGGTGCTCGGCACCGCGCTGTCGGACCTGGAAGTACTGTCTGAGGAGGAAGACGGGCTGCTGTGGCATGTGCGATATCGGCTCGCCGCCGGCGACGGCCAGCTGGTCGTGGCCACCACCCGCCCGGAGACCATCCTGGGGGATGTCGCGGTGGCGGTGCACCCGGAGGATGAGCGCTACCGTGCGCTGATCGGGCGCAAGCTGCTGCTGCCGCTGACCGGACGCGAGATCCCGATCATCGCCGACAGCTACGTCGATCCCGCCTTCGGCACCGGCTGCCTGAAGATAACTCCGGCGCACGACTTCAACGATTACGCGATCGGCATGCGTCATGGCCTGCCGCTGATCAACATCTTCACGCCCGATGCGCGCCTGAACGACAATGCGCCGGCGCATCTGCGCGGTCTGGATCGCTTCCAGGCCCGGGAACGCATCGTGGCCGAGCTCGAAGCGGCCGGTCTGCTCGAGCGTATCGAGCCGCACCGGCTGACCATCCCGCGCGGGGATCGCACCGGTGCGGTGATCGAGCCTTATCTGACTGATCAATGGTACGTGCGCATTGCGCCGCTGGCAGCACCGGCCATGGCCGCGGTCGAATCCGGCCGCGTGCGCTTCGTGCCGGAGAACTGGGACAAGACCTTCTACCGGTGGATGCGCGACATCCAGGACTGGTGCATCAGCCGGCAGCTGTGGTGGGGCCACCGTATTCCGGCCTGGTATGACGAGGGCGGCGAGATCTACGTGGCACGCAGCGCGGCTGAAGCGCATGCCCAGGCGCGCGCGCGCCATGGCCGCGAGGTAGCACTGCGACAGGATGACGACGTTCTCGACACCTGGTTCTCGTCGGGTCTGTGGCCGTTCTCGACCCAGGGCTGGCCGGAACAGCGCCCGGAGCTCGAGCGTTACTACCCAACCAACGTCCTGGTCACGGGCTTCGACATCATATTCTTCTGGGTCGCCCGCATGCTGATGTTAGGGCTGAAGTTCATGGGAGAGGTGCCGTTTCGAGAGGTGTACCTGCACGGCCTGATTCTCGATGCCGACGGGCAGAAGATGTCCAAGTCCAAGGGCAACGTCATCGATCCGCTGGACATCATCGACGGCATTGATCTCGAGGCGCTCGTGGCCAAGCGCACCACCGGACTGATGCAGCCGCAGCTTGCCGCCGGCATCGAACGGGCCACGCGCAAGCAATACCCCAACGGCATCGCCGCCTACGGTACCGATGCATTGCGCTTTACCTTCGCCTCGTTCGCCACCCAGAGCCTCGAACTGCGTTTCGATCTGGGCCGCGTGGCCGGGTATCGAAATTTCTGCAACAAGCTGTGGAACGCAGCGCGCTTCGTGATGCTCTCGCTCGACCAGGCAGCGCCGCCGCCGGCCGCGGCCTCGGCCCATGCCGCAGCACCGTCGGCCGCCACCAGCGCCATCGACGTGGCCAATCGCTGGATCCGTTCGCGCCTCGGCGCCACGATCAGCGCGGTCGAGCGCGCATTCGAGCAGTACCGGTTCGATTATGCCGCCAGTGCGCTATACGAATTCACCTGGCATGAGTACTGCGACTGGTATCTCGAGATCGTCAAGCCGGTGCTGCAGGACACAGGCGATGCGGCCGCGCAGCACGCCGCGCGCCGCACCTTGCTGGAGGTGCTGGAAGCGCTGCTGCGCGCGCTGCATCCTCTGATGCCATTCATCAGCGAAGACATCTGGCTGCGGGTGGCACCGCTGGCCGGCGCCGGCGGCCCGAGCATCATGCTCGCGCCCTGGCCGCAGGCGGCGCAGTTCGAGCACGACGCGGCCGCCGAAACCGAACTGCGCTGGCTGATGCAGGTGGTACTGGCCATCCGGCAGATTCGCGGCGAGATGGATATCAGCCCCGCCCGCCGCCTGCCGCTGCTGCTGCAGCATGCCAGTGCGAGCGATCTGCAGCTGGCGCAGCGTCATCATGCGCTGCTGTCGCGCCTCGCCGGTCTTGAGAGCGCGCGCCCGCTCGCTGCCGGCGAAACCGCCCCGCCCGCGGCCGCCGCGCTGGTCGGCGAGCTCGGCCTGCTGGTGCCCATGGCGGGACTGATCGAGCCGGCGAGCGAATTGCGACGCCTCGGCAAGCGGCTGCAGAAAATCGAGCAGGAGCTGACAAAATCGCGCGCCAAGCTTGCCGTCGAGAGCTTCGTCAACAGCGCACCCGCCGACGTGGTCGAACAGGAGCGCACGCGCCTCGCCGAGCGCGAGAGCGAGCGCGCCGCGCTGCTGCGCCAGATCGAGCAGGTGCGGGCGCTGGCCCAGGAGCCTGTCTGAACCGCCTGAATGACACCCTGGCGGCGATCGAGCGCGTCATCCTGGGCAAGGGACAGCAGGTGCGGCTGTGCCTGACCTGCCTGCTCGCGCGCGGTCATCTGCTGATCGAGGATGTGCCCGGCGTGGGCAAGACCACCCTCGCCCACTGCCTGGCTCGGGTGCTGGGGCTGGAATGGACGCGGGTGCAATTCACCAGCGATATGCTGCCGGCCGACATCATCGGCGTGTCGATCTTCGACCGCGACACGCACAAATTCCAGTTCCGCCGCGGCCCGGTATTTACCCAGCTGCTACTGGCCGATGAGGTCAATCGCGCCAGTCCCAAAGCGCAGAGCGCACTGCTGGAAGCGATGGAGGAGCGTCAGGTCAGCGTCGACGGCGTGACCTACCCGCTGCCCGAGCCGTTCTACGTGGTGGCGACCCAGAACCCGCACGAGCAGGTCGGCACCTACGGTCTGCCGGAGTCGCAACTCGACCGATTCCTGATGCGCGTGACCCTGGGTTATCCGGATCGGGCCTCGGAGCGGCGCGTGCTGCTGCAGGACGAGCGGCGCGAGCTGCTGAACGACACTCCGGCCGTGCTCAGCGGCGCCGAGGTGCTGAACCTGCAGCGCCAGGTGCGCAGCGTGCATGTGGCCAGCGCGCTGCTGGATTACGTGCAGGCGTTGGTGGCCCGTACACGCCTGGATCTGGCCCTCGGCCTGTCGCCGCGGGCCGCGCAGGGACTGCTGCGCGCAGCGCAGGCCTGGGCCCTGATCCAGGGCGAGAGCGCCGTGCTGCCCGAGCATGTCCAGACGGTGTTTCCCGCGATCGCGGCGCATCGCCTGGAGAGCCGGCAGGGCGACGCGGCCACTCATGGCAGCGAGCTCGCCGATGCGATCATCAAGGCAGTCCCGGTTCCTATCTGAGCCGCGCGCCGCGCTCGCGGCGGCGCTGGCGCGCTGGGCGCGTGCCCGCCAGGGCGATGACATGCCGCCGGTGACGCTGCAGGCGCGCCGCATCTACATCCTGCCTACCGCCAGCGGTGTATCGGCGGCGGCATTGCTGTTTCTGATGCTGCTCGCCGGAATGAACTACGCCAACAGTCTGGCGCTGATGCTGTGCTTCATGCTGTGCGGCGTGACGCTGGTATCGATGCATGAATGCCATGGCATGCTGTCGGGCCTGAAGCTGTTGCGCGCCGAGGTCGACAATACCTTTGCCGGGCGACTGGGCGAACTGCAGCTTTATTTCGACAATGCACAGACGCGCGTCCGCGCCGGGCTGCTGCTGCGCTCCCCGGGCTGTGCGCCGAGCCGCTTCCGATTGCCGCCGGGCGGCACGCAGATGGTGCGCGTGACCTTTCAGGCCGGCGCACGCGGCCGACAGCGCATCGAGCGCCTCGAGCTGTCGAGCAGTGCCCCGTTGGGGCTGTTTCGCGCCTGGACCTGGCTGCACCTGCCGCTCGAAGCCATCGTATATCCGGCCCCGGGCGGAGCACGCCCGCTGCCGGCACGCGGCGGGGATGCGCTGCGCGGCGCATGGCGATCGCGTGTCAGCGGCGAGGAGGAATGGGCCTGGCTGCGGCCGTTGCAGGACGGCGATCCGCCGCGCAGCGTCGCCTGGAAATCCTACGCACGCGGCGCACCGCTGCTGGTGGCGCACTACGATGCGCCCGCCGGCGTGCGCCGCGTGCTGGATTTCGCGCGGCTGCAGGGGCTGCCGCTCGAGCAGCGCTTGTCGCAGCTGACGCAATGGGTGCTCGACTGCGAGCGTCTCGGCGAGACCTACAGCCTGCAGCTGCCACAGCAATCGTTGCAGCCCGGACACGGCATCGCACAGCAACGTGCCTGCCTGGAAGCCCTGGGACTGTACGGCCAGTGAAGGCGCGCGCGATCATCGCCGATGAACCCGCAGTGCTGCCGCCCCAGACCGTGTGGCTGCTGCTGGGCGGCTTCCTCGGCGCGGTGCTGCTCAATGCGCACCACACGGCGCTGTGGTGCCTGCCGCTGGCACTCGGCGCCGTGGCGTGGCGGGCGCGAAGCCTGCGGGTGACGCCGCGTCTGCCGGCCCGTTACCTGCGCACCGGGGTGGCCGGTCTGCTGACGCTCGCGGTACTTGTCGGATTTCACACCCTGAACGGCATCGAAGCGGGCTCCAGCCTGCTGGTGGCGATGGCGACGCTGAAACTGACCGAGACCGTGCACCGTCGCGACTGGCTGATCGTGTTGGGCGCGGCCTTGTTTCTGCTGCTCGCCGCCTGCCTGGACGGACAGGCACTGTGGCTGCTACCGCTGTATGCGGCCGAATTGTGGATACTGTGCAGCGCGCTGTACGGGCTGGGCGCCGGCGCTGATGCGCCGCCTGCGCGCGCGCTGCTGCGCCGCTCGGCACTGAGCCTGGCGGTGGCGCTGCCGTTTGCGCTGCTGCTGTTTCTGTTCGTTCCGCGCCTGCCAGGCTCGTTCTGGGCCCTGCCGCAACCCAATCAGGCGTTCACCGGCCTCGGCGACGAGATGAGTCCCGGCAGCATCTCGCAACTGACGCAGTCAGGCGATCCGGCGCTGCGCGTGCGCTTCGACGGCGCACTGCCACCGGCGGCTGAGCGCTATTGGCGCGGGCCGGTGTTGCATGACTTCGATGGCTACACCTGGCGTCGCCATCGTGCCGACCTGGGTCGCGCGCCGCCACTGCAGTACCAGGGGCCGGCTTATAGCTACGAGATCACACTGGAGCCGAACCAGCACAATATTCTGATCGCGCTGGAACTGCCGCAGGGCTTGCCGGACACGCTGCCCAACGCCTACCCGACGTTCGACTATCAGCTAATCGCGCCGGCCCCGGTGAGCCGAATTACCAGCTACCGGCTGCAGTCCTACCCGCAGCATCGCACTGACACGCCGCTGTCTGCCGCCGTACGACGACTGGATCTTCAATTGCCGTCGGGCCGCAATCCGCGCAGCGTCGAACTGGCGCACTCACTGCGAAGCGCAGCGGACGGCGACGGCCCCTATGTCGATGCGGTACTCGATTATCTGCGTCGCGGCGGCTTCACCTATACGCTCGAACCACCGCTGCTGAATCTCGATTCGGTCGATGACCTGCTGTTTCGCACGCACGAAGGATTCTGCGGCCACTACGCTTCGGCCTTTGTCATGCTGATGCGCGCCGGTGGCGTGCCCGCGCGGGTGGTGACGGGCTATCTGGGCGGCATCTGGAATCGCTACGGTGAATATCTGTACATCACCCAATCTGACGCCCATGCCTGGGCCGAAGTATGGCTCGACGGCCAGGGCTGGGTGCGGGTGGATCCTACGGCGGTCGTGGCCCCGGGACGCCTGACCGAAGAACTGGACGATCTGCTGCCCGCCGCCGCCGGTGGTCGTCGGCTGCTGGACTCGCCCTGGATCGTCGACGCGGTGCAGGCCTGGCAGGGGCTCAACGCCTGGTGGCAGGATGAATTCGTCGGCTTCGATTTCGCCAAGCAGCTCGGCCTGCTCGGCCGATTCGGTGTCAGGAACCATGAGCTGCAGGCGCTGGCGCTGCTGTTGGCGGCGGGCGCAGGCATCTGGTTGGCGCTGATCGCCTGGGGGCTGCGCCCGCGCGCGCAGCGTTCTGCCGACGACGGCCTGAGCCGCAGCTGGCGCGCGCTGGAGCGAAAGTTGCGGCGTGTCGCCGCACCGCGCGCGGCGTACGAATGCCCCACGGCCTATGCCGAGCGCGTCGGGCGCGCGCGTCCCGAACTGTCCGCTACGCTCGCGGCACTGGCGCGGCGGTATGCGCGACTGCGCTATGGACCATCGGTCAGCCGGGCACAGCTCGAGCAGTTTCGCCGCGCCGTGCGGCTGCTGCGCACGCCGCCGCGGCATCCGGCACGCTGATCAACGCACCGGATCGGGGTCGCGCACGCGCGCCAGCAACACCGCGCCGCCGATGAAGAACACCTCGAGCACCAGGATTGAAAGCCGCTGATTGCCGGTGCCGATTGCCACCACGCCCATCGCCAGCGGCCCGAGCACCGCGGCAAACTTGGCCAGCATGTTATAGAAACCGAAGTATTCGCCGGCGCGATCGCGCGGTATCAGGCGCGCAAAGTAGGAGCGCGACAGCGCCTGTACGCCGCCCTGCACCGTGCCCACGACCGCCGCCAGAATGTAGAACTGACGCTCGTTCTGCATGAAATACGCGAAACAGGTCAGTGCCATGAACACCCCGAGCCCCAGGTAGATCGCCCGCCGCGTACCGATGCGATCACCAATCCGGCCGAACAGCAGCGCGCACGGGAACGATACGAATTGCACCAGCAGCAGCGCCTGGATGAGCGCGTTGGACGAGAAACCGAGCTTGATGCCGAAGTCAACCGCCATCTGCTGCAGCGTTCCGATGGCGTCGATATACAGCCAGTAGGCCAGCAGGAAGTTGAGCACCGGCCGGTTGCGCAGCACGCCGCGCACCGTGTTCCACAGTTCACGCCAGCCGGTCGCGCTGGCGGTCGGCTCGGCTTCGTGTACATAGCGGAACAGCGGCAGCGAGAACAGGATCCACCACACCGCGACGTCCACGAACGCGATGCGGATGGCAGCACTGGCGTCGGCGATATGAAACCAGTGCGGATATTTCACCAGCAGCACGTTGAACAGGAAGATCAGGCCGCCGCCCAGATAGCCGAGCGCAAAGCCGAGTGATGACACGCGGTTGGTCTGGCGCGCATCTGCCACCTGCACGATCAGCGCGTCCTGAAACGAGGAGCCGGCAAAGAAACCGATCGAACCCAATGCAAACACGATCAGCGCCCACGACCAGTGGCCGGCGCCGATGAGTGAGAGTGCCGCGGTCGCCAGCGCGCCGATCGCGGTCCAGATCGCGAACCACAGTTTCTTCTCGCCGCGCCGATCGGACAGTGCGCCCAGCCAGGGCGCGATCAGCATGACGAGGAAGGCGGCGCTGGAATTGGTCAGGCCGAGGTAGAACGTCGAGGTCGTGCCCGGCAGCTTCGCGGCCCAGTACTGGTCGAAAAAAATTGGAAAGAAACCGACCAGGACGGTGGTGGCAAAGGCGTGATTGGCCCAGGCGGTGAGCGCCCAGGCCCATTGCGCGGCGCGATTGGAACTCAAAGCGTACTCCCTGCTGCGGCGCCGGCTATCCTAGCGCTACTCCACCAGGTGTTCGCGCGTGGTGTGAAACCCGATGTCCGGCCAGCGCTCCTGGGTGAGCTGCAGGTTCACCCGCGAGGGCGCCAGGTATACCAGTGCGCCGCCGTGATCGAGTGCCAGATGTTCGTAGGCTTTCACCTTGAACTCCTCGAGCCTGGCCTGCTGCACGGCGCTCACCCAGCGCGCCGTATGCACGGCAATATTATCGAACACGCATTGCACGCCGTATTCGTCCTGCAGCCGGAACGCGACCACCTCGAATTGCAGCTGGCCCACCGCCCCCAGGATCAGGTCGCTGTTGCGCAGCGGTCGGAATAGCTGCGTCGCGCCCTCCTCGCACAACTGGTCGAGGCCCTTGGCCAGGGCCTTGATGCGCAGCGGATCCTTCAGCACCGCCCGGCGGAAGATCTCTGGGGCGAAATTCGGTATGCCGGTGAAGTGCAGCGGCTCGCCTTCGCTGAAGCTGTCGCCGATGTTGATGGTACCGTGATTGTGCAGGCCGATGATGTCGCCGGCGTATGCCTCCTCGGCCTGGGTGCGGTCCGCAGCCATGAAGGTCAGCGCATCGGCAATCCGCAGCTCCTTGTTCAGCCGCACGTGCCGGATGCGCATGCCGCGCTGGTAGCGGCCCGAACACAGGCGCAGAAATGCGATCCGGTCGCGGTGCCCGGGATCCATATTGGCCTGGATCTTGAACACGAAGCCGCTTAAGCGCGGCTCGCTCGCCTGCACGCTGCGCTCGAGGCACACGCGCGGCAGCGGCGCGGGCGCGTTGGCGACGAACGCACGCAGCAGTTCCTCGACGCCGAAGTTGCTGATGGCCGAACCGAACAGCACCGGCGTCTGGCGCCCGGCCCGATAACTGTGCGGATCGAAGCCGACGGTGGCACCGCGCACCAGCTCGATCTCGGCGGCAAGCCGCTCGGCGTCGTCGCCGAACAGCTCGCGCGCCGCGCTCGAATTCAGACCCTCGATCATACGATTGCCGCCGACGCGGCCGCGTTCACCGGCCTGGTAGACATAGATGCGGTCTTCCAGCAGGTGATAGATGCCCTTCAGATCGCGGCCCATGCCGATCGGCCAGGTCACCGGCGCCGTCTGGATGCCGAGCACGCGCTCGATCTCATCCAACAACTCGATCGGTGCGCGCCCATCGCGATCGAGTTTGTTGATGAAGGTCATGATCGGCGTGTCGCGCAGCCGGCAGACCTCCATCAGCTTGATGGTGCGCTCTTCCACTCCCTTGGCGCAGTCGATCACCATCAGCGCCGAATCGACCGCGGTCAGGGTGCGGTAGGTGTCTTCGGAAAAGTCCTCGTGCCCCGGGGTATCAAGCAGGTTGATGATGTGATCGCGATACGGGAACTGCATCACGGAGCTGGTCACCGAGATGCCGCGCTGCTGCTCCAGGCGCATCCAGTCCGAGGTTGCGTGGCGCGCGGCCTTGCGGCCCTTGACCGTTCCCGCCATGGCGATCGCGCCGCCGAACAGCAGCAGCTTCTCGGTCAAGGTGGTCTTGCCGGCGTCGGGGTGCGAAATGATGGCAAACGTGCGCCGCCGCGCGATTTGCTGCTCGAGCGCAGTCATGAAGAATGGCTGGTGGTCTGGAGGTAAAAGGCGCGCGATTCTAATCGATGCGGCGCTTGAGCACGATCGCATCTTCGCGGCCGTCGATGGCCTGATAGTAGGCGCGCCGCATGCCGATTTGCGTAAACCCCAACGACTGATAGAGGCGGATGGCGGAGGTATTGGAGGGGCGTGCCTCGAGGAACGCTTCCCCGGCGCCGGCATTACCGGCCGCGAACAGCAGGTGGGCCAGCAGGCGGCGCCCGATGCCGCGGCATCGGTAGGCTTCGGCGACGCACAGGTTGAGCAGATGGGCTTCACCGGCAGCGACACTCAGGATCGCATAGCCAACCGTCACGACACCGATTTCGGCCACCCGGCAGGTGTAATTGACGCGCAGACAGTCGCGGAAAATTCCCTCGGTCCAGGGAAAGGCATAGGAAGCGCGTTCAATGCGCAGCACCCCGGCTATATCCGCCTCCTGCATGCTGCGGATATCCAGCCCGGGCATCCCGATTGCCTCTTGTCGCACGACCGCCATGGACGGACTACTTACGCTCCCGGCTGCAGGCCATCAAGCCCCCGGGGGCCGGCAGCCCCGGCCGCGGCCCGCAGGCGGGCCAGTTCGGCACGGACGAATTTCAGATCGCCCCAGGACTTGCGCTTCTCGCCCGGACTGCGCAGCAGATAGGCCGGATGGTAGGTCACGATCAGCGGCGTCGCGCGGGTGCCGAAGCGATGCACATGGCCACGCAGGCGCGCGATCGGGGTGTCGGTGGCCAGCAGGTTTTGCGCCGCAATACGGCCCACCGCGAGCATCAGCCGCGGCTGGATCATATCGACCTGCTGCTGCAGATAGGGCAGGCAGGATGCTACTTCCGCCGGCTTGGGATCCCGATTGCCCGGCGGCCGGCACTTGAGGACATTGGCTATATACACCGTCTCGCGCGGGCTGCCCATCGCCCGCAGCATGGAGTTGAGCAGCTGCCCCGCGCGCCCGACGAACGGCTCACCCTGCAGGTCCTCGTCGGCGCCCGGCGCCTCGCCGATGACCAGTAACTCGGCGCGCCGGTTACCGACGCCGAACACGGTCTGGGTGCGGGTGTTGCACAGCTCGCAGCGCGTACAGCCGCTGACCGCGACACGCAGCGTCTCCCACGCCGCCTCATCGGCCGCCCCGATACCAGCGGCTGGGGCCTCGGGCTCACCGACGGGCGTCGCCGCCGGCTTCTGCGGCGCCGCTGCTGCCGGCCGCAGGCGCGGCTTCCACAGTTCAATCCCCAAGGCTTCCAGATACTGTTCGCGCGCACTCACGGAGCCGCGTCCTGGGGCGCCTTGCGCTCCATGCGTTTGGAACGCCGTACCCGCCGCCAGATCCACACCACCGGCGACCAGAGCGCATAGCCGCCGAAGATGGCGAGCAGCACAATCGCCGGGGCTGACGTGATCACGATGAAGACCAGCGCCACGCCCACCAGTGAGATGAAGCGCACCGGGCGCGTCAGGTCAAAACCCTTGAAGCTCGAATAGGAGAAGCGGCAGACCATCAGTGCGCCGGCGGCCGCCGTGATCATGAACGCGAGGATCAAACCGGGCAGGCCGGGCTCGTGCCACTCGCTCGACATCCACAGGAACGCCGCGACCACCGCCGCGGCCGACGGACTCGGCAGGCCTTCGAAATAGCGCTTGTCCTGCACCCGGGAGCCGAATTTTGCCAGCCGCAGCGCGGCTGCGACCGCATAGAAGAATGCCGCCAGCCAGCCGAAGCGGCCCCAGGCCTTGCCGTATTCGGCGATGCGGGCCACGCCCCATTGGTAGGACACGATCGCCGGCGCGACGCCGAAGGCGACCATGTCGGCCAGGCTGTCGTACTCCTTGCCGAAGGCGGTCTCGGTGCTGGTCAGGCGCGCCACGCGGCCGTCGAGGCCGTCAAAGATCATGGCGATGAACACCGCCTCACCGGCGCGCTCGAAATTGCCGTCGATGGCGGCGACGATGGCGTAGAAGCCGGAGAACAGGCAACCCGTCGTCAGCAGATTGGGCAGCAGGTAGATGCCGCGCGACTGTCGGCGTACGGGCGGGCTGTCGGGATCCATGAGGCTTCGCATCATAGGGTGAGTCCCCCCCGGTCACAACCAACCGCGCCAATCCGCACTAACCCTTCTGTTAGCATTGCGTTTTTATCTAACCGCCCCGCCCGCTGCATGCGCCTGTCGCAATACCCGATCAACACCGTCAAGGAAACGCCGTCCGAGGCCGAGGTCATCAGCCATCAGCTGATGCTGCGCGCCGGGATGATCCGGCGCGTCGCGGCCGGAATCTACAGCTGGCTGCCACTCGGCCTGCGCGCGCTGCGCAAGGTGGAGAACATCGTGCGCGAGGAGATGAACCGGGCCGGAGCGTTCGAGCTGCTGATGCCGGCGATCCAGCCGGCCGAGCTGTGGCAGGAATCGGGTCGCTGGAGCGAATTCGGCCCGGAGCTGTTGCGCCTCAAAGACCGCCACGAGCGCAACTTCGTGTTTGGGCCGACGCATGAAGAAGTGATCACCGACATCGCGCGGCGCGAAATCAAGAGTTATCGCCAGCTGCCGGTCAACTTCTACCAGATCCAGCTCAAGTTCCGCGACGAGGTGCGGCCGCGCTTCGGCGTGATGCGCGCGCGCGAATTCATCATGAAGGATGCCTATTCCTTTCATGTCGATGAACGCTCGCTGGCGGAAGGATACGCCGCGATGCGAGCCGCCTATACGCGCATGTTCCAGCGCATGGGGCTGGATTTTCGTACCGTCCAGGCCGATCCCGGTGCCATCGGCGGCAGTGCCTCCGAGGAATTCCAGGTGCTGGCGGACTCCGGTGAAGATGCGATTGCGATTTCCGATGCCGACGATTTCGCCGCCAACGTGGAACTCGCCCCGGCGATGCCGCCGGCGGCGCCGCGCGCCGCGCCGGCTGAACCTCTAGGGCGCATCCCCACCCCCGGCGCCCACACCATCGAGCAACTGAGCACGCTGCTCGGGATTCCGGCGTCGCGCTGCCTGAAAACTCTGATCGTGACCGGCGCCGATGGCACGCCGGTAGCCCTGTTGCTGCGCGGCGATCACGAACTCAATGCGGTCAAGGCGCAGAGATTACCGGGCGTTGCCAATCCGCTGCGCATGGCGAGCGCTGCCGCCGTGCAGGCCGCGACCGGCTGCGCGCCCGGTTCCGTCGGGCCCATCGGTCTCACGGGGCTGCGTGTCTATGCCGATCATGCCGCGCTGGCGATGGCCGATTTTGTCTGCGGGGCCAATGCCGAGGACGAGCACTTCACCGGTGCCAACTGGGGCCGGGACCTGCCGGAAGCCGAAGGCGCGGATCTGCGCAACGTGGTGCCGGGCGATCCCAGCCCCTCCGGCCACGGCAAGCTGCAGATCGTGCGCGGCATCGAGGTCGGGCATATCTTTCAGCTCGGGCGCAAATACAGCGCTGCCATGAATGCCACGGTGCTGGATGAAGCCGGTGCCGCCACCGCGATGCTGATGGGCTGCTATGGCATCGGTGTGACGCGCATCGTCGCGGCCGCGATCGAGCAGAATCACGATCAGCGCGGAATCATCTGGCCGGATCCTATTGCACCGTTCAATGTGTGCCTGGTGCCGCTCAATCTGCAGAAGTCGCCGCGGGTGCGTGCGGCAGCCGATGCGCTCTATGCCGAACTCAGCGCCGCTGGCATCGAGGTGTTGTATGACGATCGCGATGCCCGGCCCGGCGTCAAGTTCGCGGACGCTGAGCTGCTGGGCATTCCGCATCGCGTAGTCGTGGGCGAGCGCGGCCTGGACGCCGGGACACTCGAATACCGCCATCGCCGCGCCACCGACAGCGTGGACTTTCCCCAGCATGCAGCCCTCGAGTTCATCCGTTCACGCCTGCAGTTCGCATCGCGGCCTTAGGGCGGCCGCATGAGATGCGTGCGTCACTGCCGGCAACTGGTGCTGGCGCTGCTCGGCGCGCTGGCACCGGGCCCCCAGACGATTGCGGCGCCGCCGGCCATCCCCGCGCAGAGCGACCCGGAACTGCGCGAAGTCGTGCAGCAGGCGATCAGCCAGGCGCAGTGCTTTGCCGATAAGTACGATTCCGCGGTCTGGTACACCTTGATGGAGCCGAAGCTGCGGCGCTACGTCAAGGACGACAAGGAACGGCTGGAGATCCTGCAGACGGTGTACTGCGAGGCGCATCGATCCGGCGCCAGCGTGCTGCCGCCCGGCCTCATCATGGCGGTGCTCGATGTCGAAAGCGGCTTCGACCCCTGGGCCGTCTCCAGCGCCGGGGCGGTCGGGCTGATGCAGGTGATGCCGTTCTGGCCCGAGCGGCTGGGCATGCGCCGCTACGAACTCACTCGCATCACGGCCAACCTGCACATGGGCTGTGCGATCCTGCGGTTCTATCTGGACAGTGAACGCCGCGACGTACGGCGGGCGCTGGAGCGCTATAACGGCAGCATCGGACGCCGCGACTATCCCGATCGCGTGATCGTGCGCTGGACCACCTATTGGCACGGCGCCGATGACCTGGGTCGCGCACCGGTCAAGCCGTCCTGAAATCCGCTGGCCGCTGTGCCGGGTGAATCTCGATGATCTCCACGATCACTTCCGTGACCTTGGCGGCCGACGGACCAATCCACAGCCAGTCGATGAACTCCAGCACCAGCCGTTCCTCGCCGCAAGCGAGCACCTCGACCCGCCCATCCTCAAGATTGCGTGCGTGGCCGGCTATACCGGCGGCGCGGGCGCGCTGCTGGGCGCTGGCGCGGTAGTAGACCCCCTGCACGCGGCCGGACACCAGGCAGCGGCGCGCGACGTGTCGCTTCGTGGACTGCGAATCTGCACTCATGCCACATGATTTCCCGGCCGGGCGCATACGGTCAACGGCTCTCACGCCGGCAGCGTTAGCGGTTAGACTTGCGGCGATGGCCGAAGTACTCGTGGTGTATTACTCGCGTGACGGCAGCACCGCCGAGCTGGCGCGGCAGGCATGCCGCGGCATCGAATCCATCCCCGGGGCGAGCGCCACGCTGCGCACTGTGCCCGCAGTGAGTGCCAGCAGCGAGGCTGCACCGCGGGCGGTGCCCGCTCAGGGGCCGCCGTTTGCGACGCTGGAGGAACTGCGGCGCGCCGATGCATTGATGCTCGGCAGCCCGACGCGCTTCGGCAATATGGCCGCACCGTTGAAGTATTTCCTCGATTCGACCGCCAGCCTGTGGCTCGACGGCTCGCTCGCGGGTAAGCCTGCCGCCGTATTTACCGCTACCCAGACCATGCATGGCGGACAGGAGACCACACTGCTGTCGATGATGCTGCCGCTATTGCATCACGGCATGCTGCTGGTCGGATTGCCCTATACCGAGCGTGCGCTGTCGACCACGCGCGCGGGCGGTTCACCCTACGGCGCCTCGCATGTGGCGGGCGTGCAGCAGGATCTGACCGAGGATGAGCGCGTGCTGGCGCAGGCGCTCGGCAAGCGGGTGGCGCAGCTCGCGGTTACTCTGGAACGTGCCGGGAGCGCTGGCCGAGCACCTGGCGGATGAATGGCACCGTGAGACGCCGCTGCGCCTGCAACGCGGCGTCATCGAGCGCATCGAGCAGCTCGTACAGCGTCGCCAGGTCGCGCCGGAACCGGCGCTGCAGATACAACGCGCTTTCCTCCGGCAGCTCCACCCCGCGCGCGTGCGCCCGCAGCTGCAACGCTTCGCGTTGCTTGGCTTCATCGAGCACGCGCAGCGACAACAGCGTGGCGGCGGCAAAACGCGACGCCAGATCCGGCAACGAAAATTTCAGCAGCAACGGCGGCGCCGCGGCGGCTGCGAGCAATACCGCACCGCGCTCCTCGACTTCGCGATACAGCCGGAACATCCCCTGCTCCCAGTCACGCCGGCCGGCGATCGCCGCCAGATCGTCCACCGCCACCACGCGCGCGCCATGCCAGCCCTCGAGCGTCTCCGGGTCCAGTGCCAGCAGCTGCGACAGCGGCAGGTAGGCCGTGTCGGCGCCGATGCTCCTCGCCATGGAACAGGTCGCCTGCAGGAGATGAGTCTTGCCGACTCCTGGCGGCCCGGACAGCCAGTACACGCCGGCCGATGCGCCGTGCGCCAGCGTACGCAGCTGTTCCACCGCCGCAGTATTAGGGCCGGGCACAAAACTGTCGAACACTGCGCGCTCGCGCAGCCGCATGGCCAGGGGCAGTTGCTTCACGGCGCTAATTCCAGCTGAAGATCCGCGCCCGCGTCTCAGGCGCGCGCCACCTGCAGTGCGCGCCGCGTGAACTCGAGCACGTAGGCAACGCCGCTGATCAGCACGGTGGCCAGGGTCAGCCAGGCCAGCGCATCCAGTACGCTCTGCGGCGGAAATCCATAGCCTGCATGACCCACGATCGCCAGCACATACAGCAGCTGCAACAGCGTATTGATCTTGCTGCTGATCATGGGTCGACCCTTGAGCGGTCCCCAGCCGACGTGAAAGGCGAGCGAGCCGAGCAGGATGAGCGCATCCCGCCCGACAGCGGCGATTGTCAGCCAGCGTGGGATCAGGCCATACCAGGTGGCGACCAGGAACACGCCCACCAGCAGCAGTTTGTCGGCCAGCGGGTCCAGCAGCTTGCCCAACTCCGAGGTCCAGTTGAATCGCTTGGCGAGGTAGCCGTCCAGGCCATCGCTCATCGCCGCGATAAAGAACAGCAGCAACGTCTGTGGATACTGGGCGTGCGCGATCGACACCACGATCGGCCACACCAACACGATGCGCAACAGGCAGATCAAATTCGGCAGATGACGCATGACAGCGGCCTACGGGCCAGCCTGATAGCGATAGTCGAGCCCGCCGTGCGCGCTGGCATCGAACAGCACCTGGCGCATCGCATCCTGCGCCGCCTGTTGGCCATCGGAATCGGAAACGACGGCGCCATAGAGCGAGGGCACCACCTGCGCGGCGCGAGCGTCAAGCCCCACACACGCCAGGATCAGCGCCCACTGGGCCCAGGACCGAAAAAAATCGCAACCGCGGTGCATTCTTCTGCGACTCCCTCGGCTACTATAACCCGCTGCCGAGACCGCTGCGCACACCGCGGCAAAACTGCGATGCGCTATCCATGAGCAAGCCGCACAGCTATACATATCGTGACGCCGGGGTCGATATCGATGCCGGCGATGCCCTGGTGGAGCGCATCAAGCCGCTGGTCAAACGCAGCACGCGCCCCGAGGTGCTCGCAGGCATCGGCGGCTTTGGCGCCATGGTCGAGCTGCCGCTCGACCGCTACCGGCGGCCGGTGCTGGTCTCAGGCACCGACGGCGTCGGCACCAAGCTGCGACTTGCGATCGAGACCGGTCGGCACGACGCGATCGGCATCGACCTGGTAGCGATGTGCGCCAACGACGTGGTCGTGCAGGGAGCGGAACCGCTGTTTTTCCTGGATTACTATGCGACCGGTCGCCTTAACGTGGACGTCGCCACGGCCGTCATCAGCGGCATCATCGAAGGCTGCGTGCTGGCCGGGGCGGCGCTGGTGGGCGGGGAAACCGCCGAGATGCCGGGCATGTATCAGGGCGAGGATTACGATCTTGCCGGCTTTTGCGTCGGCGTAGTCGAGAAGGAGGCCATCATCGACGGCAGCCTGGTCGCGGCCGGCGATGCGGTCATCGGTCTGGCCTCGTCCGGTCCACATTCCAACGGCTATTCGCTGATCCGCAAGCTCATCGACGTCGCCGGTGCCACCTCCGCCACGCAGCTCGCGGGTCGATCGCTGTTCGATCAGCTGCTGACGCCGACGCGCATCTACGTGAAGTCGCTGTTGAAGCTGATCGGCGTGCTGCCGGTGCATGCGCTGGCGCATATCACCGGCGGTGGCCTGAGCGACAATATCCCGCGCGTACTGCGCGCCGGCCTGGAGGTGGTACTGCAGCGGCGCCGCTGGCCGCAGCAGCCGGTATTCGACTGGCTCGCACGCACCGGTGCGATCGAAGACGGCGAGATGCACCGCACCTTCAACTGCGGCATCGGCATGGTCGTGCTCGTGGCCAGTGAGGATGCCGCCGAAGCGGTGCGCGTGCTGGAGCAGGCGGGCGAGCACGCCATGGTGATCGGTGCAGTCAGGCACGGCGAGCGCGGCGTGGTCATCGAAACATGAGTGCGGCGCGCGCTGCGCGCACCACCAGCTCGGCGCTGCACACGCTGGTCGCGGCCGTCGTAGTGTACGCATCGGCCGCGGCAACCACAGCCTCGGCAGAGGAAATAAAACCCTTCCAGGCCTCCTACGCCTGGAGCTGGCACGGCGCCACGGTGGCAATCTCCACGCTCAAGCTCGAGCATCGCGACGGCGATACCTGGATCTATAGCTCGACCAGCGAACCGCGCGGCCTCGGCTATCTGTATCCGCTGCGCCCGGCACTGCGCAGCACGCTGCGGATCACCGACCAGGGTGTGCAGCCGTTGAGCTTCAAGGCCGACGGCGGCGGCACCGATCACAACGCCGACCTCGCGTTCGACTGGAGCGCCGGCCGCGTCTCCGGTGTATACGAGGGCGTGACAGTGGACATGCCACTCAAGCCCGGCGTGCAGGACGACCTGTCGGTGCAGATCGCTATGATGGTCGAACTGCTGCACGGCAGGACACCCGAGCAGCTGTGGATGATCGACAAGAATTCCACGCGCGAGTACCGCTACCGGCGCGAAGGCGCGCAGGCCATCGCCACTGCGCTGGGTCGGATCGACACCATCATCTACAGCAGCCAGCACCCCGGTTCGCCGCGGGTGACGCGCTTCTGGTGCGCGCCGTCCATGGATTATCTACCGCTGCGGGTGGAACAGAAGCGCGTCGACAGCGTGGAATGGAGCATGGAGATCCGCAGCGTCAAACGCGACTGAGGCGCTCAGGCCTTCGGCAGCGTCACGCCCTTCTGTCCCTGATACTTGCCGGCGCGATCGGCGTATGAGGTTGCGCAGACTTCATCCGACTCGAAGAACAGCACCTGCGCGACGCCTTCATTCGCATATATTTTGGCCGGCAACGGAGTGGTGTTGGAAAACTCCAGCGTCACATGGCCCTGCCACTCGGGTTCCAAAGGCGTTACGTTGCATATGATCCCGCATCTTGCGTACGTGCTTTTTCCTAATGTGACGACCAGCACGTTGCGCGGGATTCGGAAATATTCCACCGTGCGCGCCAACGCAAACGAATTGGGCGGAATGATACAAACATCCGCTGTGACGTCGACAAAGCTCTTTTCGTCGAACTGCTTGGGATCGACGATGGTCGAGTTAATGTTGGTGAAGATCTTGAATTCGGGCGCGCAGCGCACATCGTAGCCGTAGCTCGAGGTACCGTAGGAGATTACGCGCCCGGCAGCGCTCTCGCGCACCTGACCCGGTTCGAACGGCTCTATCAGACCGTGCTCGCGCGCCATGCGGCGGATCCAATTATCAGATTTTATGCTCACGCGCTCCTGGCCTTCAGCTGTCTTCCACCACGATCTTCGGGAACAGCGCACTGCGATCGCGTGTGCGGCGCGCCAGCGCGGCGGCAGCGTGCCGGCCGGCTTCGATGTAGGCCTGGGCGCGCGCACTGCCCGGCTCCGCCACCACGGTCGGACGGCCGCCGTCGGCCTGCTCGCGAATTCTCGCGTCCAGCGGCAACTCGCCCAGCAGTGTCACGCCGTACTCGGCGGCCAGGCGCGCTCCGCCGCCGGAGCCGAAGATATGGTCGACATGACCACAGTTGGAGCACAGGTGCAGGCTCATGTTTTCGATGATCCCGAGCACCGGCACCGAGACTTTTTCGAACATCGCCAGCCCCTTACGTGCATCGGCGAGTGCGATATCCTGCGGTGTGGTGACAATAATCGCGCCCGCCACCGGCACGCGCTGCGACAGCGTGAGCTGGATGTCACCGGTGCCGGGCGGCATGTCGACCACCAGATAGTCGAGTTCGCCCCAATCGGTGTCGGTCAGCAGCTGCGACAGTGCCTGCGTCACCATCGGGCCACGCCATACCACCGCCTGCGCCGGATCCACCAGAAAGCCGATGGACATGGCCGACAGGCCGTGGGCCTGCAGCGGCTGAATGTGCTTGCCATCCGGGGAGCTCGGGTGCTGTCCGGTCAGGCCCAGCATCAGCGGCTGGCTGGGCCCGTAGATGTCGGCATCCAGGATGCCCACCTGCGCACCGCCCGCCGCCCAAGCCAGGGCCAGGTTCACCGCTACGGTGGATTTGCCAACTCCGCCCTTGCCGCTCGCCACGGCCACGATATTCTTCACGCCCGCTAGGGGCTTGAGGTTACGTTGCACGGCGTGAGGCACAATGTGGCTGGCGAGCTCGAGCGTCAGCTCCACGCCCAGACCGGCCGCAGCCAGGTGTTGCTGCAGCGCCGATTGCAGCGTATGCGCATAGCCAATGGTGGGAAAACCGAGTTCAATTTTTGCCAGCACCCGGTCCGCATGCAGCTCTACGGCACGCACCGCCTGAGCTTGCGCCAGGGTCTGTCGCAGGTATGGATCGACAAAATTTTCAACGGCCGCGCGTACGCTAGCCTCGGAAATCGCCATGGAAACTGTCACCCCGGAACTGGCAAGAACGGCCGTCGCGCCGGGCAAACATGGCATAATCCCAGCTTGCTTGGAACCACTTGGCCATTGGAAATTATGGGCGAAGCACTGCGGTAGCGGCAGCCCCCTGCAACAA
>DATAJH010000109.1:0-14165 GCA_036262215.1 Steroidobacteraceae bacterium | reverse complement strand
ACTGTAGGCATCACCGGCACCAGCGCCAAGACCGCAGGCATCACCGGCACCAGCGCCAAGACCGCAGGCATCACAGGTACCAGCAAAGCAACAAGATAATCGGAATAGACATCGTTGGTAGCTGCGAGAGACGGGAGTTCTTCCGTAAAATTCGCTCTGGTGTGTCGATAGATGACTCGTCAACGTCCTCGCAAGACTGGGAGAGCCGGGGCGAAGTCTGATTCCGACGTGCGGCGTGAGCTTAATGCGCCGTTGGCCCTAGTTCCACGTGGTAAGTAAGTTCCCGATCGCAAATCTCGGACACGCCGACAATGCGAACCGACTGAGATAAAAATAAGGCGCTACGTAACAATGTATTCTGTCGGATCGTCTGGGTAGCACTCGTAACCTCTGAGATTGTGCATCAATATCTTACGATGCCGCGACCAAACGCGATTACCTCCCGTATTTCCTCACTGAGGATCTAGCCGACGCGCGCCGGGAGGCATTTCAAAATAGCGTGGATGGCAACGCCGGGCCATTCGCTGTCGGCAACAGGCTCACGGCGGAGAATAACGATTCGAATCGTAAATTTTCGAGGCTTTACGTTCTCGGACTGAAATGTAATTTAAGTCGCGCATGACATCTGCTGCGACGGCCGAGGTCAGTGTGAGAGGTGGCAAGAAGGTACCGGTGCAGCTGATGACGGTCGCCGGCACTGTTGTCTTTAGCCTTGCCGATGTGCAGGGCCATTTAGGTCGGGATCATTTATCTGGCTCGGACGTAATTGGTGTTCAGCGAAAGCTTGCCCCGCCTAACGACGATTCATAACGGCAGTTAGCACCAACTGATGAGTAGCACGCGCGTGGCTTAGAGCGCTACGCAATGCCACCTTCTGCGTGCGTCCTGCCAAGGATATGTGGACGCTGGCACTGGGCCCCCGGCACTATTGACGTCGGCATTGTTCGGCAAGTCGGCATGACGCCGCGTGCCCCAAGGGCCGAGAATACGGGAGCGGAGACGGTGCGGCAGCAGCGACCGGGAAGGATGCGGTGGCGATAAAGCTCTTCTGGTCGTGGCAATCGGAAACGCCCCAAAGAACAGGACGCATCCTTGTTCGCGATGCCCTGCGGGAGGCGATCGAGCAGCTCAAGATCGTAGCTGAAATCGATGAGCCGGAGCGCGACGCGGCCACGATCGATCACGATCCGGAACGAATCTCCGGCGGTGTCGGTCTGGTGCGCGCGATCCTGAAGAACATCGATGCCGCCGACGTGTTCGTGGCCGACGTGACCGCCGTGGGTAAGGTGGGAAGTGGCGCGGATATGCAGCCGGAGAGCGCCGGCGAGAGGCTCATCAATTCGAACGTGGCGATGGAACTGGGTTACGCGCTGCGCGCATTGAGCGATCTGAAGCTGATCGTTGTGTTCAATGTCCACTATGGATGGCAGGGCGAGTTGCCGTTCGATGTGCGCAACCGGGAAGATGCCATCACCTACACCCTGCCGCCGAATGCCGGGCGACCGGAAATCGAGCTGGAGAGAAAGAAACTGACCGCGCGGCTGGTCAGTGCCATCGATCGATGCATTCAGGAGCCGGTGCCCGGCCCGGATCAGTCCGCTGCCACACCCTCGACTTTCAACAAGGCAGTGTATTTCCAGGTCGGTGAGGTCCTGGCGCAGGTCGGAGAGTCGCAAGGCAACGGCGCGTCGTACTCCTATTCGGCCGACACGTTCTGCTATCTGCGATTGATTCCAGTGCCGACGCTGCAGAGCGCATTGCCGCTGGCGACCCTGTTGGATGCGGTCGGGAAGGCGCCGCTGCTGAGCCGCCAACCCGGCGGAGCGATGAGCGGCAGCAACAGCTATGGAGCCATAGGCTTCGAGGTTGGCTCACAGCCTGGACGCGGTCGTGGAAAACTCGGCGCGTCGACTCAACTGTTCCCGAGCGGCGAGCTGTGGAGCCTGAGTGCTGCACTGGTCGCGCACGAACGCGGCGAACGGCCGGCATGGATCAAGCTGCCCTTCCTGGCGTCGGTGGTGTTCGAGCGCGTGTTCTATGACAACCTGCGAGCGCTCATGGCCTTCGCGCAGCATTCGCTGTCGCTGAGTCCGCCCTGGCAGGTCGAATGCGGACTGGTGGGCATCCTGGGGCTGCATCTGGGGCTGTCGCCTGATGATATCCGCGGCCCGGTACGCAAGGCCAATGTGTCACTGCGGCGGACCTTGAAGAGCCAGGACGAGGGCGCGATGGATAAATTCCTGCTGGAGTTCTTCGGTATGCTGCACGAGGCGATAGGATCGGCGCGGCCCGTGGGGCTGCATGGATTTCCTCCGCGGCGGCCGCGCTAGCAGCAGACGGCTCAGGCCGGCCCGGCGACCATCAGGCTGGCCAGATCGAATCGTATTTCCTTGAGCCGGTAATCGATCGCCACGCTGGAGAATTGCCGCAGGTAATTCATCCCGATCAGCAGTGCCGGCTGTTTACTCAGGCCCCAGATATCGAACACCTGCAGATCCACGATCACCAGCGCGCAGTCGGTGAACTCCAGCCGCTGCAGCCGGATTCTGTCGATCATCGTCAAGCGTCCGGCGACCTGACCGCCGGTGATGCCGGTCACCTGCACGCTGCCGAGATCGAGCCGAGTGGGATGACGAGCCAGCAATGCGGCGAGCAATGGCGGATTGCCGATCGACACTTCGGCGCCACTGTCGATGAAGGCAGCCGCCGGGACGTCGCCGGCATAGCAGTCGACTGCTCGCAGGTGCCCGGACGACCCCTCGGCGAGTAGGCGCGCGTTGTCCGACCCAAGCTGATTTGAGGAGGACGTGGAGGCAAAACCGGAATGCGGTTTGCCGATTTCCAGGGCATGATTCCTGAAATCGAAGGTCACGCGCAGACCATCGACCGTGTCCAGACCCAGATAGCCGTCGGCCTGCAGCAGGGAACGTGGCAACACCGGCAGCTCCAGGTTCTTGCGCACGACCGGCCCCAACGAAAAGTTGCTGATCAACACCGTGTCGGCAGCCAGCGAGCGCACGATACCGTTGAGCATCACCTGCCTGCCGCGCACCAGCCCCAGGGACGCGGCGACTTCCTCGGATATGACGGTTCGATCGGCGCCGGTATCGACGACGAAGCGGAACGGTCCGGCGCCGTCAATGCGTACGTCGACCGTCAGATGCTCTGCGGTATCGGTGGCAGCGGCAATCTTGTCGGCGGCTTGGCCGATGGCGGGATCCTGTGGAGCGGTTTGCGCCCATCCGATCATCGGCGCGAGCGCCAGCGAGGACACGCCACAACCCACGAATTGCCGGCGCGAAACACCGGGGGCTGATGGCCAGGGACGCCATGATGCGGACGATGCCAAACCTATTCTCCGATCAACGACGTGCTCACAGTTAAATCGCGCAGCTGCATGGTGCGCGCAGTCATTGTAATCGGTCCATGCTGCGGCGCAGCTTCTGGCTGGGAGATGCTGCCCGGTGGCAATGACCGCCGCCCGGCCAAGCTGCCGGTCAGGCCCGGGCCAGTTCCTTTCTCAGCTCGTTGATCTCGGCGTCGATTTCCTTCAGGCGCTTCATGGCCGAGGCATCGCCGAGTGTGGCCTCGCGTACCGCGCGGCCCTGTGTCGCCTCCAGCGCCTGAATTCGCGCATAGATCACGGCGCTGCGGCCCTCGGCCCCGCGAACGGCGGCCTTCACCTGCCAGCGCTTGCCGACGCTGTCCCACTCGTGATCGCCCGACGGCGCCGGCGGTCGGTAGGCCACCACGGCGCCGGTGCTCAGATCCATGCGCTGGCTGCGATGGTCGAAGGCACCTTCCATGGTCAGTGTACCGGCCGGCAATCTGACGGCCAGCAGCCCATCATCGTCGCAATGCAGACGCTTACCGGTAAACAGGCCAGTCGCCGCTTCATAGAGGCTGTAGGTCTTGATCATCGCTGAACCAGCTCCGCACGCACATCTCCGTCGGGAATAGTTAACCGAAATGCATTTCCTGTATGCGACCGGGTTCACGGGGCCGGTGTGAACGCGGTCACTGCCGGTGGCCTGATGGCCGGCATCCCGGGCATTTGACCATACCGGCAACAATTTGCCTGGCACGGATCCGCGCGCCGGTTGATTTTTTCACGCGGTAAACCTTTCCCATGGCCAGCGGAACTCACGGGTGAACTTCCAATTCAGGCGAAGAATCATGAGCAACCGTCACTCGCGCGGGGCCGTCATCGTGGCTGCAGGATGCATCACCGCTCTGAGCGCGTGCGGCGGAGGCGGCTACGGGTCCGGCAGCTATATGGCGCCTGCGACTCCGGCGCCGGCCGCGGCGTTTTCCAAGCCGGCGCAGGCGACCACCATCCATCTGGGCCAAAGCGTGGCCCTGACCTGGGCCTCGACCGATGCCACCGCGTGCACCGCCAGCACCTCGAGCGCTACCGGCGGCAGCTTCGCCGGCACGGTCGCCACCAGCGGCACTCAGACTATCGCGCCGACAGCGATCGGCACCGTCACCTACAGCCTGACATGCACCGGTGCCGGCGGTATGGGCAGCGCCAATTCCCAGATGATCACTGTCGGGCCGTCGATTCTCAGCGGCCTGTCAACCATCACCACCATTGGCCCGACGCCCGATCCGGTCGAGATGGGCGGCAACCCCTACGGGCTGGCAATCGCGCCGATCAGCGCCGGGTTGATCACCCAGGGCGATCTGATCGTGTGCAACTTCAACGATGGCGCGACCAATACCCAGGGCCATGGCACCACGATCGTGGGCCTGCATCCGACCGCCGGTGCCATGCCCTACAGCATCGCCAATTCGCCGCAACTGCTCGGATGCAATGCGCTCGCCATGTTTGCCGACGACAGTATTGCGGCAGCCGCATGGGGCGCGAACCTCAATCCGCTGGCCGCCCCCACGGGCACGGTGGGCAATCCGTTCGCGGCGGACACCTTCAGTGGCCCCTGGGGTGAGGCGTACGTGCCGGCATCTGGCAGCGCGCCTGCTGCGCTGTACGTGTCGAATGCACAGAGCGGCACCATCGATCGAATCGTGCTCAACGGCGATGCACCCACGTCGTTCACCGAGATCGCCAAGGGCTTCTGCGTCAGCGGCGTGCCCGGGGCGCTGTTTGCACCCGCGGGCCTGACCTACGATCCGGCGCTCGACACGCTCTACATTATCGATACCAGTTCTTACAGCGTGGTGGCCTTAAACGGTGTTTCGGAAATCGGTGCCGATGGAGTGCTCGTCAACGGCACTTGCAGCGCGACCACTCCGACGCCGGCACTGACCTTCAGCGGACCGTCGGCGTCCTCCGCCCGTGTGATCGCCTCCGGCGGCCAGTTCAATGCGCCGCTCAGCGCTGCGTTGCTGTCCGATGGCGATCTGGTGGTGGCCAACGCTGACATCAACAACCCGACTACGCCGAACCTGCTGTTCGAGATTTCACCGGCGCTGGGATTCGTGGGAACAGCGCTGCAGCTGGACACCAGTGGCACCGCAGGTGCTCTGTTTGGACTTGCCACTGCCGTGGATACCCAGGGCAACCAGATCATCTACTTCAATGACGACAACACCAGCACGGTGAATATGCTGAGCCACTAGCTGGCCGCGACGGCAGCGGCAGCTGCTATGTGGGTAATTAAGATTATAGAATGTACATATAAACTATTGTTATATATGCCTTATTTTGACATCACCCGACGGTGTTCAGGGATGCGGCGGCTGTGCGAGCCGTGCACGTGTCCGGATGCGGGCGCCGCGCCGGCACTGCTGGAAGCGCGCGACATCGCGTTCAAGATGCCGCAGCGCTCGGCCTGACCGGGCCGCGCGCACAGCCCACGCAGCTGCTTGAGCTGGCGCTGTAGTCGGCGCAATCCGGCAATGCGATCGGCAACGTGGCGCACGTGTTCGTCGAGCAGGGCGCTGACTTCGGCACAATCGCGCGTCGGCGCATCGCGAAAATCCAGCAGCGCACGAATCTCATCCAGCGTCATATCGAGCGAGCGGCAATGGCGGATGAAGGACAGCCGCTCGACATGCGTCATGTCGTACTGGCGGTAGTTGCCCTGGGATCGCGCCGGCGCGGGCAGCAGACCTTCGCGTTCGTAGTAGCGTATGGTTTCGGCGTGGCACTGAGTGCGCCTGGCGAGGACGCCGATGGTGATTCCGTGACTCATGCCGCTCATCCTGTGACTAGTTGACTCTATAGTAGCTACAGGGTTCTTAATCGGCAATCTGCAGCCGCGGGAGCCGCACGATGTCGTTACGCAGCACGGTGCGCCCACACGATCATGACGATGATCATGCCCATGATCATGGCCATCGGCATGGACATGGGCATGGTCACTCTCATGGCCACCAGGCGCACGCCGGTCACGCTCATGGCAGAGGTGCCAGCGAGAAGGCGCTGCTCTGGGCGCTGTGGATCACGGCCGGATTCATGGTTGCCGAAGCGATCGGCGGCTGGATCGCGGGCTCGCTCGCGCTGATCGCCGACGCGGCGCATATGCTGGCCGATGCCGGGGCGCTGGCCATGAGTTACGCCGCCGTGCGTGCCGCGCGGCGGCCGGCGACCGAGGTGATGAGCTACGGGCATCATCGGTGGCAGGTGTTGGCGGCATTCGTCAATGGCCTTGCGCTGCTGTTGCTGTCCGCATGGATCGTGTTCGAGGCGGCACATCGATTGGTCTCGCCGGCGGCAATCCAGGCGCGCACCATGGTGGCGGTGGCGGGGCTGGGCGTCGTCGCCAACGTGCTCAGTTATCTTGTGCTGTCGCGCGGAGAGCGCACCCTCAATGTGCGCAGTGCGCTGCTGCACGTGGCCGCGGACATACTCGGCAACATCGGTGCCGTGCTGGCGGGGTTACTGATCTGGCTGACCCACTGGACGCCGATCGATCCGCTGCTGTCGATGATCACCGCGATACTGATCGTGCGCGGCGGTTACCGCATCACGCGCGAATCGGCGCATATCCTGCTGGAAGGCACACCGGCGGCCTTCGACGCCGCCGATGTAGAGCGGCGGATAAAAGCGGCAGTACCCACGGTGACGGCGGTGCATCACGTGCACGCCTGGTCACTGAGCGATGAGCGGCCGATGCTGACGCTGCATGTGGTAGTGCGCGAGGGTGCGGATCATATGGCCTGCCTGATCGGCGTTCAGGGCGCGCTGCGCGCCGAGCTCAATATCGTGCACGCCACGGTGCAGATCGAGACCGCGGCCTGCGGCGATGACTGTGGCGGCCCGACGCGCTAGCCGCAGCTGCCACCCAACGCGGCATCCAACGGCGCGATGCGCGAATATCACTGTCCGGCTTGGGCCAGGGCCTGCGCCAGCGGCTGCCAGTAGTTGCCGTGCCAACCCTCGGCCAGGTGTTGCGCCGCCTCGGCGGGAAAACCCTGATGATCCAGTACCAGCCTCGTTCCGGGGCCGTCATCGGTCAGCACAAAGCGCGCAATGGAGTACTCACCAGCACGCCAGCTGCCCGCGCGCCAGGCCTGGACGATGCGCTGCTCGCGCACCAGTTCCAGCTGCAGCCCGGTGATATAGCCACCAAATAACGAAAAGGCACCGCCGACGCTGCGGCTGATCTGATTCGGCCCGGCCGTGCGAGGAACCATGCCCGATGCCACCGCCTCGCTGAGCCGCACCACGCGGTCGAAGGCAGCGCTGTCGGTCAAGGCGCGGTAGATGCGTTTGCGGCTGGCCTGGAAGATGACCTCCTGATGGATTGCCGCGGCGGTGTGAATGATCTCCTGCTCGGTGTGCGCGTTGTCCGCGGCCCTGACGGCCTGCGGGGATGCGCCGAGTGCGGCCGGCATCGCCGCGAGACTGAACACCAGATTCCTGCGAGTAGTGTTGTGGGTTGTCATGCGATCTCCGCCTACTGGCGTGGCTGGGCTGGACGCTGTAACATTAAACGATGTTGTTTAATGATTCTCTTTTAATGGAGAGGCGCGATGCGGTCAAGCGCTGGCAGTCGAGACGGCTCGGCCGATGATCGGCTGGACGCGGTATTCCACGCGCTCGGGGATCGAACGCGCCGTGCGCTACTGGCCCGGCTGGCCGACCACCCGGCGATGATCACCGAGCTGGCGAAGCCGTTCGATATGTCGCTGCCGGCGGTCTCCAGGCACATCCGCGTGTTGGAAACCGCCGGTCTGGTGGCCCGCAGCGTCGATGGCCGGGTGCATCAGTGTTCGCTCACCGCCGGTCCGCTGAAGACGGCCGAAGCGTGGCTCAGCCACTATCGGCGCTTCTGGCAGGGCAACCTTGCGGCGCTGGCGCGTTATGTTGAGACCGAAGGCGGCGCCGAGCGCCCGGTGGCAGCGCGGGGCCGGCATGGCCGCGGATAACCGTGGAACAGGGGCGGCTGCGCCCATGCTCACTCTCATCGTGCGCAGGACAATCCGCGCCACGCCCGCCAGGCTGTTCGAGGCCTGGACACAACCGGCGCAGCTGCGGCAGTGGTGGGGGCCGGAATCGGTGGTGTGTATCGACGCCGAGGTCGATTTACGCGTCGGCGGTCGCTACCGCATCGCCAATCGGTTTGCGGACGGAAAGATTTTGTGGATCGCCGGGGAATTCGAAGCCATCGAAGCGCCCCATAAACTGGTCTACACCTGGGCACTCGAGCCAGTCTCGGGCGCGACCGAGCGGGTGACGGTGCAATTTCGCCCGCTGGGCGAGAGCACTGAAGTTATCGTGACGCATGAAGGGATCGCCAGTGTCCCCGTTCGCCAGCGGCACGAGCAGGGCTGGCAGGGCTGCCTGAGCGGTCTGGCAGACTATCTGCAGCTGGGCGCGCGCGTCACCTGAGGCGCGGCGCATGGGCCGATGCCAGATTTGGGCCCTGCTGTGGTGCGCATTCATGGCCCCGGCAGGCAGCGTAGGTGGCGCGGAGACAGCCCCAGCATCGGCCTGCAACGTGCGGATTATCCTCACTCTGGCGCAGGCCATGCGGCCGCCGCCCAGTGATCAATGGGTGCGCGACCTGGCGGCTGCCAACGGCGTGGAACTGCACTTCCTGCGCGCCATCACGCCGCAGCTGTATCTGTTTCGCATGAGCGCGCCGAATACCGACGGCGGTTGCAGCGACGCCATGGCGCGCCTGCGACGCGATTCCCGGCTGCGCGCGGCAGAATTCGACCAGCGCCGCGAGCACGATGGCGGCTGAACCCTTAAGATCTACCGGCTGTTCACGGGGGTCAGATGCGGCTACGGGCTGTACTGTTGGGTTGGTCGGCGGCGATCTGGCTGGCATTCGGCGTCACGGCTGCGCCTGTCAGTCCGCCTAAAGCGGCGTCCGCCGCTGCGCCGGCTTTTGTCCACCGCATCATCCTCAAGTTGCGCGATAGCGGCAGCCCGCCGCCGCTGTCCGCTGCCCGGTTGCAGCGCCAGGCGCTCCAGGAGCAGCAGCTGATCGCCGCGCTCGCGGCGCGCAACAACATCAGCGTGGGGCACACGCGCAGTATCCTGCCCGGGCTGCACGTCATGGACATCGCGCCGCAGAGCGCGGGCGAATCGCTGCAGACCACGCTGGCGCGGCTGCGCGCGGACCCGGCGGTGCAATACGCCGAGCCCGATCAGCGGCGCCACGTGCTGGCTGCGCCCAATGATCCGTTGTACGTCGCGACCCCGGGGGCGACCGGCCAATGGTATCTGCAGAATCCGACCATTGCCGGCGACCCAAGCGCCGTGGATGCCATCGATGCCTGGACCACCGCCACCGGCAGCAACGGCCTGGTCATCGCCGACATCGATACCGGGGTGCGTTTCGATCATCCGGATCTGCTGCGCGCCGGTGCCCCGGTCCCCGGGCGCCTGCTGCCCGGCTATACGTTCATCAGCGACGTGCTCACGGCCAACGACGGTGCCGTGGCCGATACTCTGATGAATGCCAGCTGGGATGCCGACGCCTCCGATCCCGGGGACTGGATCACGCAGGCCGATACGCAGCTGCCCGATTTCAGTCAGTGCTCGCTAGCCAACAGCACCTGGCACGGCACACGCGTGGTGGGCATTCTGGGGGCGATCACCAACAACAGCATCGGAATTGCCGGCTTGACCTGGAGTGGCTGGCTGCTTCCGGTGCGCGCACTGGGCAAGTGCGGTGGCGCGGATTCGGACATCGAGAGCGCGATGCTATGGGCCGCGGGCATGCAGGTCGAAGACGACACCGGCGCCGCGGTGCCGTTGAATCCGTATCCGGCCAGGATCATCAATCTGAGCCTGGGCGCCGTTGGCAGCTGTCCGTCGAGCTACGCCGAGGTCATCAACACGCTGGCGACCGCCGGCGTGACGGTCGTGGCCGCTGCCGGCAATGAGGGCGGCCCGGTCGATGCGCCGGCCAACTGTCCGAATGTGATCGCGGTCGCGGGCCTGCGCCAGGCCGGCACCAAAGTCGGTTTCAGCAGCCTCGGCCCGGAGATTGCGCTCAGTGCCCCGGGCGGTAACTGCGTCAATACCACCGGCGCCTGCCTGTATTCGATCGACACCACCACCAATCTGGGCGTTACCACGCCCGGTGCGAACTCCTATACCAATCAGACCAACATCAGCGTCGGCACCAGCTTTGCAACGCCGATGGTCACCGGCATCGCGGGCCTGATGCTGTCGGTCAACGCCAATCTGTCGCCTGCGCAAATCGCCTCGCGGTTGCAGGCCAGCGTCACGCCATTTCCGGTGGGCGCTCCCGGCAGCACGGTGCCGATATGCCAGACGCCCAGTTCCAGCAACCTGCAGACTTTCGAATGCTATTGCACCACGACGACCTGCGGCGCCGGTATGGCAAACGCCGACGGCGCGGTGACCGCGGCATTGCGTCCGATCGCAGCGCTGCTGCTGCCAAACCCGATCGTCGCCGGGCCGAATGTATTCCATGCCGCGGGCAGCGCGGCGGCCTGCATGCACAGCATCGCCAGTTACTCCTGGTCGGTCATCGATGGCACCGCCACCGGCAGTATTTCCGGGCCCGCCAACGGTAGCAGCGCCATGGTGGTGGCCCCGACTTCGGGCAGCTTTACGGTGCAGGTGGTCGTGGCCGACGATGCCGGTCACACCGATACTGCCCAGGCGGTGCTGAGTTCGACCACGGCGACCAGCACCGCGCCGGCGAGTGCCGGAACCAGTAGCAGCGCGTGCCTCACGCCGATAACACCGACTCTGCCGGTCACGGTCACGGTGTCGCCCAGCAGCGCGACGGCGCAGTCCGGATTGACCACTCAGGCCTTCAGCGCCGCGGTGACCGGCAACGCGAATACCACCGTGACCTGGCAGGTCAACGGCATCGCCGGCGGCGATGCGAACTCCGTGGGTACCATTTCCACCAGTGGTGTCTACACGCCACCGGTGAACCTGTCGTCCTCGCCCACGGTGTCGGTGGTAGCGGTGTCGGTCGCCGATCCGACCAAGACTGGTTTTGCCGGTGTCACCATCACGCCGCCGGTGGCGGTGTCGGTCGCTCCTGCCACAGCGGTCGTGCTCGCGGCCACCGGCAGCCAGCAATTTACCGCTACGCTGGCCAATGCCGGATCCAATACGGCGGTGAGCTGGCAGGTCAATGGCATCGCCGGCGGCAATGCCACGGTCGGTACGATCTCGAGCGCGGGCGTGTATGCGGCGCCCGCGACGATCCCGTCACCAGCGACGGTCACGGTGACGGCGGTATCGGCTGCAGATCCCACCCGTTCGGGATCGGCGGCGGTGACGGTGGCGTATGTCTCGGTCGCGGTCGTTCCGAGCGTCGCCACGGTCATGGCCCGGGCCACGCAGCCCTTCGTCGCCTCGGTGATGAATACTTCGAATATCGGTGTCACCTGGTTCGTCAACGGCAGCCCCGGAGGCAATGCGAGTGCCGGTACCGTCTCGACTTCAGGCGTGTATACCGCGCCGGCCACGGTGCCATCGCCTCCGACGGTGACCGTCGTCGCCGTCTCGATGGCGGACAGCACGCGCTCGGGCAGCGCACAGGTCACCGTGACTGCGGCGAGCAGTAGCGGCGGCGCGAGTACCAGTAGCGGCGGCGGCGGGGCGATGACTGCGCCCAGCCTGCTGGCACTGGCAGCGCTGACCGCGCTCGCCGTCGGGGCACGGCGCCGGCAATTGATGCCAGCGGAGGGATCCATGCAACGACCCGGTTTCCTGTGGCTGATGCTGATGACCACGAGCACGCTGGCGCTGCTCGGTGCCGCGCCGACGGCTCACGGCGATTCACGCTGGACCGCCGGCGTGCATTACTTCGTGATCAATCCGGCGCAGCCGACCGGATTGCCTTCCGGCAAAATCGAAGTCACCGAGGTGTTTTCCTACGCCTGTCCGGGCTGCAATCGTTTCTACCCGGTGGCCGACCGGCTCCAGGCCAGCCTGCCGGCCAATGCGGTGATGGATTACCTGCCGGCCGCATTCCGCCCGGATGAGGACTGGCCGATGTTTCAGCGCGCCTATCTGACCGCCAAGGAGATGGGCATCGACCAACGCAGCCACGATGCGATGTTCGACGCGGTGTGGAAGACCGGTGAGCTGGCGGTATTGGATCCGGCCACGCAGCGCGCCAAGCGGCCGGCACCGGGCATAGCCGATGCCGCCGGGTTCTATGCCAAGGTCGCCGGCGTGAAACCGGAGGCTTTCCTTGCGACCGCCGGCTCGTTCGCGGTCGACGTCAAGGTCAGGCAGGCCGATGAACTGATCAGGAACTACGGCGTCAGCGAGACGCCGAGCATCGTCGTCAACGGCAAGTATCGGCTCAACCCGGTGTCCGCCGGTGGCTACGAGCAGACCATCGAGCTGGTGAAATGGCTGGTGCAGCAGGAGACGCGGCCGGGCGACAAGAAGTAGGGCGCGCCGCCGGCGCGCCCAAGGTCATCGATAGCGTAGTCGAGCTGTAAAGCGGCGTTTTATCTCGCGCCAGCGTTCACTGCCCGACGTCGACGTTCGGCGCCTGTTCGCTGCCCAGTTCCAGCAGGTCCTCCGGGTAATCGATGTCGACCTCGGCTTCCGGATGCGCAAGGCGCACCACATGATCGGCGTAGCGACGCAGCAGCACGCGCGCGCCCTGGTCGCCGCGCAACGCCCCGAGGTCGCTGAAGCACCAACGTGGAAAGATCGCCGGCACGCCGGTCACTGCGCCATAGCGGGAAGCAACGATGCTGCGCGGCTGGCGGCGCCAGGCGGCGGCGAGACGGTTGAGGCTGTGGCTGCCGACCAGCGGCTGATCGGCCAGCAGGATCAGCACCCCGTCACAGGCACCGGGCAGGCGAGCCACCGCAGCGCGGATGGAACTGGCGATGCCCTGCTGCCAGTCGCGGTTGACGATGATGCTGGCGCTGCCGGGCGGCAGCGTTGAGGCGATCTCGGCCGCATAGGCGCCGAGCACCACCGTGACCGCGCTGCCCGCCAGCTCGGTGGCACCGGCGATCACGCGCTGGACGAGCGGCTGTCCTTCGAATCGCACCAGCTGTTTGGGCGAACCGAAACGGCTCGACGCGCCGGCGGCCAGCACCATCGCGTGCAGAGTCGCTCGACTGCGGCTGCTCATGCCAGCTCCCTGCTCATGGGGTGCTATGGTCGCACGGCGGACGGTCACGGCGAAATCTCCCCCGGGGACGGGAACTTACCTTGACTTGGCGCCCCGTGGTCTTAAGATTCCCACCTTGCCACGGTGCGGGAATAGCTCAGTTGGTAGAGCGCAACCTTGCCAAGGTTGAGGTCGCGAGTTCGAGCCTCGTTTCCCGCTCCAATGAAATGAACAGTATCCTGAAGCCCTTAAGGCCTTCACGGCCCTAAGGGTTTTTTTTGAACGATAGCGTGCGGCTAGGTGGCAGAGTGGTCATGCAGCGGCCTGCAAAGCCGTGTACGCCGGTTCGATTCCGACCCTAGCCTCCAGAATCCTGTCCAGCGCTGTCCTCCCGCGTCTGGCCTTGTCCGTTAGTGCCCACTCCCGGAGCGCTTACCTGTCCGGAGCGCGTCGGGGCATTGCTCGCGTTGGGTGGGCATTCTTCGGAAATGCTCGGGTACGTGCCAGAGCATCGGAAGGTGCTAAGCGTGTGCGGCCAAAGCATTCGTGCGGCGCCTGTCGCGGGACGCGTACTATTGGGCGTTCGAATTCTGTTAAGTCGGCAATGTCCGGCGGCAGCTGGCGATATTTGGCGGCAGCAACCGCACGCTATTGTGCGCATAATCCAAC
>DATAJH010000108.1:0-15205 GCA_036262215.1 Steroidobacteraceae bacterium | reverse complement strand
CATGGTGCCGGCAGGATTGAAGCGGCTGTCGGTGCCGCCGTAGCCGACCCCGCCCGCGGTAAACAGCAGGTAATCGTCCGCCCGGTAGAAAGCTGCCACTGAGGCGTCCCAGGGCGAATCGGCGCGCTCACCGCGCTGGTTGGGCAGTGTCGTGGTCGAGTGTGTAGCCGCCGCAACCTCGGCGCTGGCGTGGGTGACGCCGCGACTCCTGAAGTAGCGGTCCAGATAGCGTTCGACCTCGGCGCACAGTGCCCGATCGAACCTGCGGGCTTTGGGCAGCGCCAGCATGACCTTGTCCACCGATACCGGACGTGTCAGCACCGGTTGGCCGCCGAGAATCAGTACGCGTTCGATCTTGCGCTCGATCCCGGGCGACAGGTTGAGCGGCAGGTAGGGACTCGCGCCGCTGGCGCGCGCAGCGCCGCTGACGCCTAGCCCCGCGGCCAGCAGCAGCGTCGCGGCCCAAGCCTGCCAACGGGCTGCTATCACGCCGGGATCTCTGCAGGGCGCTCGGGCGCCGAACGCTTCGAGGCTGCGGCATTCACCGCAACTTTCGCGACGGTCGCGACGGTCGCGACCGGCACGCGATCGCGGTCATATCGGAGTCGGTCGACGGCGGTAGTCATGGCGCGCAGGATTATAGTGGAGGAAGCGGGCCGCATCGCGCATTCAGCGCCGCGCAGCCGCCGGCGATCAATCGATCATTCCCATCGGGCGGTGCAGCGCACCTGCCTCCACGGCGGGGTTTCCAGCGACACGGGCACGCTGTCGGCCGAGAATTCCGGGCCATCGGGCGCGCTGTGCATGGCCCCCACGTTGTAGATGATCGCGCCGACCTCGCGGATGCGGTGCGACAGCGCGCCATTGATCGCTCCGCGCCGCCGGAAGCCGAAGAAGCCGGCATGGAATGCACGCGGCCGGTACGGATAGGCGATCGGGCGGCGCGCCCCCTGCTCCTCCTGAATGCGTCGGATCAGCCCGTCGTGCTCGACATACCCCGCACTGACCTGACTGCGGCTCCAATGTTGCTGGCAGTAGGCGCCCGGATTCTCGAAATATTCGCGCCGCACGTGCGGCGCAATGCGCCGTACGATCACCGAGCGCTCGAAACAAACGCCGAGCGAGCAGTAATCCAGGGTGGTGACGTAATAGGCCTCGGGGTCGACTGCGTCCGGCACCGCGCGGTTGGTGTTGCGTGTGGCAATCGAACAGAACAGTTGCGGCTGGGCCGCCTGCACCGCGTAGTGCCAGCGCAGGAAATCGCGCGCCACCATGACGTCCTCCTCCACCAGGAACACGTAGCGTCGCGTAGTGGCGGCGGCGCGCAGATAGGCTCCGAGCACGTTGGCGCTCTGCTTGCCGCGGCGATACGGGCAACGCGGTGGCACATCGACCTCGTAGCTTCCGAGCTGCGGCCCGAACTCGTCGATGACGTCGTGGATGCGCGGGTCGTGGCCGCGATCTGGCCGGAACATCACGTGCAGATCGCCGATACCCTCGGCCCGCCGCAGATTATCGAGGCAGTGCCAGAGAAACTCGGGCCGGCGCCAGCACGGAATGATCAATACGTCGCGGTTCTGGACCAGCGTGTCTACCACGGCGCCTCAGTGCTCCGGCCCGCGGCGCGCCCCCGTGTGCGGCTCGCCGGCGGTGCCGATTCGACCGCTGGCAGCTCGTTGGCCTCATCAGGCATCGCGCCTGGTGTTGGAGTCGCCATGGACTTGACTGGTCCTTCGGCACTTGAGTGCCGCGCGCGAAAAATACCGCAATGGCCGTCGGGAAGATAGTCACATCTGCCACCGCCGGTCGGCACGGCGCGTCAGGCGCGCTTCCAGCTGGTAGCGCCTCCCGGCTGGTCCTCCAGCACCACCCCCGCCTGCGAGAGTTGCCCGCGGATGCGATCGGCCTCGGCGAAATCACGCGACTGGCGCGCCGCCTGGCGCGCGGCAATCAGCGCCTCGATCTGTGGCTCGCTCAATTCGCTCGCGGCCGCCGTTGCGCTGCCCGCGGTCTCGAGCGGCAGCGCCGGCGCCAGGCGGAACCAGTGCTCCGGCGGCAGGCGCAGCAAACCCAGCAAATTCGCCAGCCGGCGCAGCTCGTGAGCCAGCGCCGTGAGCTGCTGCTGCGAGGCGGCGGCGCGCGCGGCATTGAGCTCGCGCGCAATTCCCTGCAGCACCGCCAGCGCATCCGGGGTGTTGAAATCATCGTCCAGCGCCGCCTCGAAGCGCGCGCTGTGCGGGCTGGAACCCGGCTCGCGGCCGCTCGCCGGCGGCACCAGCTCGATCCCGCGCAGCGCCGTGTACAGCCGGGTCAGTGTGGCATCGGCCTGCAGCAGCTGCACCTGGCTGTAGTTGATCGGCCCGCGATAGTGGCTCGACAGCAGGAACGCGCGCAGGACCTCCGGATGACGCAGGTGCGGCAACAGCCCGCGCACCGTAAAGAAATTACCCAGCGACTTCGACATCTTCTCGTTGTCGAGATTGACGAAGCCGTTATGCGCCCACACATTCACGAACGGCCCGTCAGTCGCGGCGCAGGACTGCGCGATCTCATTCTCGTGGTGCGGGAATTTCAAATCCATGCCCCCGCCGTGCAGGTCGAAGTGCGTGCCGAGCAACGCCGCCGCCATGGCGGAGCATTCGATGTGCCACCCGGGCCGGCCGTCGCCCCAGGGCGAGGCCCAGGCCGGCTCGCCCGGCTTGGCACGCTTCCACAACACGAAATCGAGCGGATCGCGTTTAGCTTCGTCCACTTCGACGCGCGCGCCGGCGCGCAGGTCCGCCAGACGTTTTCCGGACAGCCGGCCGTATGGCGGAAACTTCGCCACCGCGTACAGCACGTCACCCTGCGTGCCCAGATAGGCATAGCCGCGTTCGATCAGCCGCGCGATCATGGCGATCATGCCGGGAATGTATTCGGTGGCGCGCGGTTCGTGATCGGGTGGCTCGATGCCGAGCGCCGCAAAATCCTCATGCATCGCGGCAGTGAAGCGTTGCGTCAGCGCACCGATCGATTCACCGTTCTCGGCCGCGCGGCTGATGATCCGGTCGTCAATGTCGGTGATATTGCGCACATAGGTGACATCCAGGCCGCGGTATCGCAGCCAGCGGCAGATCACGTCGAACGCCACGTAACAACGCGCGTGGCCGACGTGGCAGTAGTCGTACACCGTGACGCCGCACACGTACAGGCCGGCGCGCCCGGCGTGGATCGGCCGGAATTCCTCCTTCTGGCCGGTCATGGAATTATGGATGCGCAGCATTGGCGAATCGCAACAGACGGGCGCGTACCCGATCGGCCGGCATCGCAGCCAGCAGTGGCGCCAGCTCGGGACCATGCAGCCTGCCGGTGAGCGCTGCACGCAGCGGCATGAAGAACGCCGCACCCTTGCGTCCGGTGGCACTGCGCAAGGCGCCGAGATCCGCTCGATCGCTGATCGCGTTGGCCGCCGCGATGAAGAACGCGGGTCCCGCCTCGCGCGCCGTGCGCAACGCCGGCTCCTCGTACGACAGAGCTTCGCCAAAGATGATCTGTCGCCACAGGCGCGCATCCTCGGCCAGCACGATATTCGGCAGCACCGCCGCGATGAAGGCATCGACCTGGTCCGGCGCCAGATCCGGCGGCAGGATTGGCTCGAGCCACTCGCGCGCCTGCCCGGCCGTCAGTCCATGTACCCATTCGCTCTGCCAGTGCCGCAGCTGCGCCAGTTCGAAATGCGCCGGTGCGCGCTGCAGATGCGCAAGGTCGAAGGCCGCCGCCATCTGCGGCAGCGCCAACATCTTATTCAGCGGCGTCGAATGCCCCAGGCGGAACAGGTGATTACACACCGCCTGGCTGGAGTAGCCGACTTCGCGCAGCTCACGCACGGCGGTGGCGCCATGGCGCTTGGATAACGGCGTGCCGTCGGCGCCGACCAGCAGCGACACGTGGCCATATTGCGGCGGCCGCAGTGCCAGCGCTTCGAGCAGCAGCCGCTGCCGTGGGGTATTGCTCAGGTGATCTTCCCCGCGCAGCACGTGGCTGACAGCCATCAGCGCATCATCCAGTGCATTGCTGAAGAAGAACGCCGCGGTGCCGTCCTCGCGCCGGATGATGAAGTCGCCGATGTCGTCCGACAGATAACTCTGTGCGCCATGCACCAGATCCTCGAATTCGATGCGCCGGCCGGCCGGTACCCGAAAGCGCAGGCTGGGCTTGCGGCCCTGTGCCAGGCGTGCCGCGCGCTCCTCGGCCGTCAGTTGACGGCAGGTTCCGGCGTAGCGCGGTGGCCGGCCGGCAGCCAACTGCGCACGCCGCGCCAGATCCAGCTCGAGGTTGCTGCAGAAGCACGGGTACGCCAGCTGCTCGCTCTCCAGCCGCTCGAAGTACTGCTGGTAGATCGCGCCACGCTGCGATTGCCGGTAGGGCGCATGCGCACCGGGGCGATCCGGACCCTCGTCCCAGTCGAGGCCCAGCCAGGCCAGATCGGTGCACAGCGCGCCGACCATGGCCTCCTGGGTACGCAGCGCATCGGTATCCTCGATACGCAGCACGAATCGGCCGGAGTGCTTGCGCGCCAGCAGAAAATTGAACAGCGCCGTGCGCGCATTACCCAGATGCAACGCGCCGCTGGGGCTCGGTGCAAAGCGCGTGACCACGGTGTCCTGATACATCAGTACAATGTAGCCTAACTACCAGCGCTGAGCGATCCGCCTTGGACACACTGTTCATCTCCGATCTGCATCTGGATGCGGGCGAGCCGGCGGCCGGAGCGCAATTCGTCGACTTTCTGGCGACTCGGGCTGCCAGCGCCGAGGCGCTCTATATTCTTGGCGACCTGTTCGAAGCCTGGGTTGGCGACGACGATCGCGAGCCGTATCGCGACAGCATCTGCGCCGCGCTCGCGAGCCTCGCCGAGCGCGGCGTCGCCTGCTACGTGATGCATGGCAATCGCGATTTTCTGCTGCAGCGAGGTTTTGCGAGCCGCAGTGGTGCGCACCTGATCGGCGATCCGATCATCATCGACCTGTACGGCGAGCAGGCGCTGCTCACGCATGGCGATGCGCTGTGCATCGCCGACCGGCCCTACCAGCTGCTGCGAGGCGTAGTGCGCAGTGCGCGCTGGCAACGGCAGTTCCTGCATCTGCCGCTGGGCCTGCGCCGCAGCCTGGCCGAACAGGCGCGCCAGGGCAGCCAGCGCCATACACAGCGTACCGCCAGCCAGATCATGGACGTCGATCAGGACGCAGTCACCGCCGCCATGCGCGCCTGCAACGTGCATACGCTGATCCACGGTCATACCCACAGACCGGCGGTACACCAGTTCGAACTCGACGGCCGGCCGGCACGCCGCATCGTGCTTGGCGCCTGGCACGAGCAGGGCAGCGTGCTGGCGTGGGGAGCGGACGGCTTCAGGCTGGAGGAACTGCCGCGCAGTGCGGCTCAGCATTGCGCTTGAGCGGCAGCGCGCAGATCGCGGCGCGCCCGGGCAGGCGGTCCGGCGGTGGCCCGGAGTGAAAGCGCAGCTGCTCATCGCTGGCACTGATCAGCTCGGCTTCCACTGCGGCCAGCGCCCGGAGTCGCGACTGCAGCGCCGCGCCGTCGCCGTCTGCGCCCGCGCGCTGCGCCAGACGCAGATACAGCTCGAAGTGGCGCGCTTCGGCCTGCTGCAGGCTGGCATAAAAACCGCCCAGCGGCTGCGGCAGGCGCAGCGCCAGCAATGCAAAGCGCTCGCAGGAGCGGGCCTCGATCAGCGCTCCGGCGAGCATCAGGTCAAGCTTTCGGGCCGGTTCATGCTGGCGTAGTGCCGCGCGCAGTCCGGCCGCATAGCGCCCGGGCCGCTGGCGCTCAAAGCTCACCCGCAGTCGGCGCATCAGCTGCAATACCTGTTCGAAGTGACGCAACTCCTCGCGCGCCAGCCGCGACAGCGCCGGGCACAGCTCCTGATCCTCTGGATAGGCGAAGATCAGCGCCAGCGCGCTCGAGGCCGCCTTCTTCTCGCAGTTGGCATGATCGATCAGCAGCTCGCGCCAGTGCTCGCAGGCGGCATCGACCCAGGCCGATGGCGTCGGCACCGCGAGGATCACACCAGCGCGCCTTTGAGCAGCCAGGCGTTGCGGGCGGCGTCAAGCGCGCGCACCGTATCCATGGCGTCGGAAAAGCGATCCTGTGGTCGCTTGCCGAGCATGCGCTCGAGCAGCGGCTGCAGATCGCCCAGCGGTTCGGGCAGGCGCGGCAACGGGGCATTGCGGTGCATGTAGATGATCGCCATCGGGTTGTCGGCGGTGAACGGCTTGTGCCCCGCCAGCATCTCGAACAGCATGACGCCCAGACTGTAGAGATCACTGCGCGGATCGAGGTCCTGGCCATGCCCCTGTTCCGGGCTCATGTAATGCGGGGTGCCGAAGATCAGTCCGGTATCGGTGATCTCGAACTCCAATGCCTCGTGCTTGGCCAGTCCGAAATCAATCAGCGCCACCTGCTCATCGACCCGCAGCATGACGTTGCCGGGTTTCAGGTCGCGGTGCAGGATGCCTGCCCCATGCAGCGCGCCCAGCGCGCGCGCGACTTGCGAGGCGAAGTTCAGCGCCTCGGACGGCGAAATGCCGCTGCGCATGCGCCGGCGCAGGTCGCCATGCTGGAAGTACTCCATCGCCAGATACGCGTGATCATCCGCCACCCCGAGCTCGTACAGCCGCACGATGTTCGGGTGATGGACGCGCTGGGCAATCTCGTATTCCTGCAGAAAGCGCGCGAACGCCTGATCCACCCCGGATTCGTCGCGGCGCGAGGGCGTGACCTTGAGCACCACCAGGATGCCCGCCTTTTCACTCTCGGCCACATACAGTTGCGACACCGAGCCGCGCGCCAGCAGCCGTGCACGCCGGTAACCGGGTATGCGCGCCTCGCCGAAGCGCCGCGATTCCTGCGCTTCGGTGGAAATGCGCCAGTCAGCCAGCGCTCGCCGATGTTCCCGTCCGGCGGCTTCGATCAGCTCGATGAAGCGGTTGTGGTCCATGCGGCACTTGGACACAACGCCGTAAGCACCGGCGTCGATCGCGTGCGCGCGCTGTTGTTCGTCTTCCTCCTCCAGCAGGAAGATCACCGGGCAGAAGCCCGGGCGGCTGGTGAGCTCACGCAGCCACATCATGCCGTGCCCGTCGTTGGCCGAGGCAGACAGCAGTACCGCATCGTAGCCCTGGGCGAGGAACTCCACCGGCAGCGGTCCGCGCTGCAGCGGCGGGTGCGCGCTGATCTGCGCTTCGGGCCACTGGCAGCTCACGTGATGGCGGATCAGCGCCCTGACCTTCGGATCCTCCTCCACCAGCAATAGTCGCATGCGCGCTTGCCCGTCCCCTGTTAGCGCGATTAAATCACGGGCGACGCGCGGCGACCATGCATTGCGGGCGCTGACCGCTCTGCCTTCAGGGTGAGCTGATGGCCTTCAGGCCGGAGCGTGCGAGGCGGCGCAGGTTGCGGGCCTCATCCGAGCGCACGCGCTGCAGTCGATCGAGGTATTCGAACGTTACATCGCCGGTGACGTATTCACCCGAGAAGCACGAGGTGTCGAACTCCTCGATCTTGGCGTTGTCGTGCTGGCAGGCAGCCACCAGATCATCGAGTTCCTGGTACACCAGCCAGTCGGCGCCGATGAACTGCCCGACCTCATCGGCGCTGCGGCCAGCGGCCACCAGCTCGCTGGTGGCAGGCATGTCGATGCCGTAGACATTCGGAAAGCGCACCGGCGGAGCTGCCGAGGCGAAGTAGACCTTCTTGGCGCCCGCTTCGCGCGCCAGATCGATGATCTGCGCCGACGTGGTGCCGCGCACGATCGAATCATCCACCAGCAGCACGTTCTTGCCGCGAAACTCAAGGTCGATGGCGTTGAGCTTGCGCCGCACCGAGCGTTCGCGCTGCTCCTGCCCTGGCATGATGAAGGTGCGACCGATATAGCGGTTTTTGTTGAAACCTTCGCGGTACTTGATGCCCATGATCTGCGCCATCTGCAGCGCGCTGGTGCGGCTGGTGTCCGGAATCGGGATTACCACATCGATGTCGTGATCGGGATGCTGGTGCAGGATTCTGGCCGCGAGCTTCTCGCCCATGCGCATGCGCGCGCGATACACCGAGATGTTGTCGATGATCGAGTCGGGCCGGGCGAAATAGACATACTCGAAGATGCAGGGCGTGTGACGCACGGTGGCAACGCATTGCTGCGAATGCAGCCGACCCTGCTCGTCGATGAACACCGCCTCGCCCGGGGCGACGTCGCGCACCAGCTCGAACGACAGCATGTCGAGCGCCACGCTCTCGGAGGCCAGCATGTATTCGGTGCCGCGCGGGGTACGCCGCTGACCAAGCACCAGCGGCCGGATGCCGTTCGGATCGCGAAAGCCCAGCACGCCATGACCGATGACCAGCACCACGGCAGCGTAACCGCCGCGGCAGCGCCGATAGACCGCGCTGGCGGCGGCGAAGATGTCGGCCGGCGTGACGCGCGGAGTACCCACCCGCTGCAGCTCCGAGGCGAACACGTTCAGCAATACCTCGGAATCGGACTCGCTGTTCAGGTGACGCCGGTCCTCGCGGATCAGCACCTCGGCCAGCTCGGCGGCGTTGGTCAGGTTGCCGTTGTGCGCCAGGCATATGCCATAGGGCGCATTGACGTAGAAGGGTTGCGCTTCGGAAGCGCTGTCGCAGCCGGCAGTCGGGTAGCGTACGTGGCCGATGCCCTCGTTGCCCTGCAGCGCGAGCATGTGCTGCTGTTGGAACACATCGCGCACCAGCCCTGCCCCCTTGCGCGAGCACAGCCGGCCTTCGTACGCCGTCATGATACCGGCGGCATCCTGGCCGCGATGTTGCAGGACCGTCAGCGCATCGTACAGGCGCTGGTTGACGGGACTGGTGCCAACGATACCGACGATGCCGCACATGATTGCGTTACAGTTCCTTAGATCCGTGGACCCGACGACGTGCCCGGGGGCTCGATCGGTATTTTACGCTCGCCGACCATGCCACGCAGCACATTCGCCGCGCGTTCGCCGTAGGGTATCAGCGTCGAACCGCGCCACCAGGGCTCGCCGTTCAGGCGCAGCGCATGACACAGCATGACAAACAGACCGATTATCACCAGCCCGCGCAGAAATCCGAACACGCCGCCAAAAAATCGGTCGGTGCCGCTGAATATTGACAGCCGTACCAGATGGCTGACTAGGGCGCCGATACCGGTGCCGATCAGCACGATTCCCAGGAAGATGATGGTGCGCGCAGCCCAGGCTCGCACGCTTTCGCTCGCCAGCGCCCCGCCGAGGTGCGGCTCGAGTACGTAGGCATAATGCCAGGCGATCCAGACCGCCGCGACCCACGTCACCAGCGCGATCACCTCGCGCAGCAGGCCGCGCAGCACGCCCGCGACGCAGGAGAATGCAATCAGCGCGATCAACAGATAGTCGATCCAGTTCATAGCTACGATTACCTGCGCGAACGCATCATTCTATCGTGAGCTCAGGCGCATGAGTGGTATGCGTGTCACGGTGATGCGACCACGGCCGCGGGCAGGCCGTGATCCTTGAGCCGCTGCGCGTAGGCCTCCGCCACGCTGCGCTCGCCGATGCCGCCGGCATAAACGCGATACAGCCCCTTGGCGTCGGCATTGGATACGCTGACGTCGAAGCCCTGGGCCTGCGCGCCATGTGCGAGGCGGTCGGCGTTGTCACGCTTGGCAAACAGCCCGAGCTGCACTGTCCAGCGGCCCACTGACGCGCCGTGCGAAGGCGTCGGGGCCGGCGACTGATGGCTGTTGACACTGGATAGCGGCGTGCCCGGCTTCGGTGTCGCAGCGGCTGGCGCCGTAGTCTCGGGAACACTGGGCGCGCTGGTTGCAGCCACCGGCGCCGCGCTCGCCTGCGGCGCGGGCCGGGCGCTGCCAATCGTGCCCTGGATCGCGCTGCCGGTCACCGCCGTGGACGGCCCGGAGGCCGGTGCGCTCGCCGGCTGCTCGTCATTGCCGCCACTCACCGGGGTGGACTGCAGCGGCCCGGCGCGGGTCGCACCGTTGGACAGATCGATAGTGTAGGAGCGCACCGGCGGTCCCTCGCCGCTGCTGCCGGCAACTGCCGCGACGTTGCCGCGTTGCCCATGAAACATCTCCGGCACCAGCATCACGATCAGTGCCACCAGGATCGCCGCGCCGGTCAGTCGCTCTTTTAGGCGGTTTTCCATACCTATCGGCCTTCAGTATAGCCCAAGCCACTGCAGCGCCGGTCCGACCACGTAAAACGAACCGAACACGACCACGCGATCGCGCGGCGCGCTGAGCGCGCGCGCGCGCGCACAGGCCGCGGTCGCGTCGCTCGCGAGCTCGACCGTACCGCGCAGCGGCGGCAGCCGTGCCTGCAGCGCGCCGGCATCCAGACCGCGCGGCTCGTCATCGATGCCGGCGAGCAGCCAGTGATCGACCAGCGGATCGAGGATGCGGGCGATTGCGGCCGCATCCTTGTCGGCCAGCATACCGGCGACGGCGAAGGTCTTGCCCTCACCGCGCCGAGCAGCGAGCGCGCCGGCCAGCACCAGCGCCGCCGGCTCGTTGTGCGCCACGTCCAGGATCCACTCCACTTCCCCCGGGACGATCTGAAAGCGGCCCGGCAGCGCGACGCGCCCCAGACCGTGCGCGATGCAGCGGCGATCGCAGCCACCCGCGACCGCCAGCAGCTGCAACGCCGTCAGCGCGCTGGAAGAATTGCGATATTGCACCGCTCCGGCCAGCGCCGGCGCCGGCAGATCCGCCAGCGTGCACGGGCCGCAGCTATAGTCCCATGGCGCGGCGCCCGATCCGTCGCCGTGAATGCGCCAACTGAACTCCCGCTCCGCGGTCCAGACCCGGCAATCGAGTTCGCGCGCGGCATGCCACACGCTCGCGGGCATGGCAGCACTGCCGAGCACCACGTTTTGACCGCGGCGAAAGATCCCGGCTTTCTCGGCGCCGATCTGCTCCAGCGTCGATCCCAGCCATTCGCGATGATCAACGCCGATGGAACACAGTACCGCGACATCGGCATCGATGATATTGACTGCATCGAGCCTGCCGCCCAAACCCACTTCGAGCACCATCGCGCCGAGCGCCGCCCGGCGGAACACCTCCAGCGCCGCCAGCGTGTTGTATTCGAAGAATGTCAGCGTGACGGCGCCGCGCGCGGCCTCGATGCGCTCGAAGGCAGTCACCAGCGCCGCATCGCTCACCGCTACGCCGTCCAGCTGCACCCGCTCGTTGTAGCGCACCAGGTGCGGCGAGGTGAACAGGCCGACGTGCCGGCCGCAGGACTGAAGCAAAGCCGCCAGCGTGGTCGCGGTCGAGCCCTTGCCGTTGGTGCCGCCAACGATCACCACCGGGCAATGCTTCTCGAGCAGTCCGAGCCGGCCGGCCACCTCGCGCACCCGCTCGAGCGACAGATCGATGCTCAGGTTGTGGGTGCCCTGCTGGTAGGCCAGCCACTGCTCGAGCGACCTGCTCAAGCAGCTGGCAGCGGCGGGCGCTTTTGCAGCAATCGCAGCAGCTGCGCGATGCGATCACGCATGTCGCGCCGGTCGACGATCAGATCGAGCCCGCCATGCTCGAGCAGGAACTCACTGCGCTGGAATCCTTCCGGCAGCGTCTCGCGCACGGTCTGCTGGATCACGCGCGGACCCGCGAATCCGATCAGGGCGCGCGGCTCGGCGATATTGAGATCGCCCAGCATCGCCAGGCTGGCCGATACGCCGCCGGTGGTCGGGTCGGTCATCACCGAGATGAATGGCAGCCGCGCCCGGGCCAGTCGCGCCAGCGCGGCGCTGGTCTTCGCCATCTGCATCAACGACAGCAACGCCTCCTGCATGCGCGCGCCGCCGGTGGCCGAGAAGCACACCAGGCCGCAACGCTGCTCGATGCTGAAGTCCACCGAGCGCTTGAAACGCTCACCGACCACCGAGCCCATCGAGCCGCCAAGGAACTGAAACTCGAACGCGCAGGCCACCACCGGCTCGCCGTGCAGTTGCCCAGCGAGCGCCACCAGCGCATCGCTTTCACGCGTGGTCTTCTGCGCCTGCGCCAGGCGGTCGCGATAGCGCCTGCTGTCCTTGAATTTCAGCGGGTCATCCGGCATCACGCCGGCACCGATCTCGCTGATCGGCTCCGGATCGAGCAATGCCCGCAGTCGCTCACGCGCACCGATGCGCATGTGGTGGCTGCACTTGGGGCAAACGTTGAGATTGCGCTCGAGCTCGGCGCGATACAGCACCGCATCGCAGGCCGGGCACTTTATCCACAGGCCTTCAGGCACCGAGCGCGAGCGCCGTTCGGTCTTGATGCGCGAGGGTACGATCTTTTCGAACCAGGTCATCGAAGCGAATCCTTGCGGCGGGCACTAAGGCCAGCCAAGAATCGGGGCGTCGATGATAGCCGAATCCGCCGGGAGGCCGAACTGCGCGGCGTAGTCGATGCGCCACAGATACAGCCCGTGCGCGGCAGCAGTGGCCTCACCGGTGCTGCGCGCACGCGACGCCAGCTGTTCGCGGGCGCGCTCGGGTGCAGCCTTTTGCTGCCCGATCGCCAGCAGCAAGCCGACGATGTTGCGCACCATGTGATGCAGGAATGCATTGGCGGTGACCTCGATGATGATCCAGTCGCCGCGACGCTCGATGCTCAGCGAGCGCAGCTGCCGCACCGGCGACTGCGCCTGGCACTCCGAAGAGCGAAAGGCGCTGAAATCGTGCTCGCCGATCAGCCACTGTGCCCCGGCCTGCATCGCCGCCACATCGAGTCGGTGATGCGCCACCAGAGCGCGTCCGTGCGCCAGCGCCGAGCGCGTGACGCGGTTGAGAATCAGGTAACGGTAGCTGCGCGCCAGCGCGCTGAATCGGGCGTGAAACTCCCCGGGCACGGCGCGCGCCCAGCGCAGGCTGATATCGCGCGGCAGGTGGGTGTTGGTCCCGAGCAGCCACGCGCGCGGGCTGCGCGCGGCGTGGGTATCGAAGTGCACCACCTGCTCGCAGGCATGCACACCGGCATCGGTACGGCCGGCACAGGTGGTCGATATGGGCTCGTCGGCGACGCGACTCAGGGCCTGTTCCAGCGCTGCCTGAACGCTGGGCGCGGCAGTCTGCTGCTGCCAGCCGCAATAGGCGCCGCCGTCGTATTCCAGGCCGACCGCCAGGCGGCGGCGCATGCGTCGCGCTGCCGCTCTTAACAGGCCTAGCCGGGCAGCGTATCCATCAGCCGGCGCGCTTCCTGTTTTTGCGATACCGAGCCTTCGCTCAACACCTCTGCCAGGATGCTGCGCGCCCCTTCCGGGTCGCCCATGTCCATGTACGCACGCGCCAGGTCAAGCTTGGTGCCGACCTCGCTCATCGTTGCCGGCTCGAGTTCCGGCAGCGACATGTCTCCGGAGGCGATCTTCTGCGTCTGCACGAAGGTCCCTTCGCTGACCGACGGGGTACCGACGTCGAGATCGATCCCATTGACGGCTGCTGATTCCTCCCCGAGGCTGCCGACATCCAGGTCGAGCGCGCTGGCGTCGAGCGCAACTAGGCTCGAGGTCGAAGCGGTATCCATATCCACCGGCAGCTGCGGCGACAGCTGCGTGACCAGCTGGGTCGGTGCATCGCCCTCATGGGAGCCTGGCGCCTTGCCGGCCTCGCGTGCCATGCCGCTGGCGAAGTCGGTGTCGGTGAACAGCCAGGTGCCACTGTCGCTCGGACCGTCGCCGGTCGGCGCGCGTTGCGTGGCATCGCTGTCGGAGTGTTCTGCCCGGGCGCGTGCCAGCAATTCGCGCGTATCTTCATCCAGATTCGACAGCATCGTCGGGGCGTCCGCGGCGTTGCTGAGGCCGGTCTCATCGCCCACGCCTTCGAGCGCTCCCAGGTCCAGTCCCAGGTCATCGAGCGCCAGCTCGGCGGTCTGGTCCGAGCTCTGCATGCCGGCGCGCGCTGCGGCGCCGATCTTCTCGCGGATGGTCGAATTGTCGCCGCCGGGCAGTTGCGGCTGCTCCACCGTGGGTGCTTCGGCGTCGGCCGAGGATCCGCCCGCCATGCGCATGGTGGCGGTGAATTCCTTGGCGGCGTCGGTCCCGGCTGCGGACGGCACGCCTGGCATCTCGCGCGTGTTTGCTGCCGGCGCGCCCGGCATCTCGCGGGTTGAACCGGTGGAGTCATTACCGCGCTCCGGATCATCGAGCACGAAGTCGACGCCGTCGTCACCGACCTTGTTGACCTGGCCGGTGATGTCGCCGTCGCCCAGCGCCGCGCCCAGGTCCAGGTCCAGTCCGGCTCCGGTCTCGGCGGTAGCGCCGCTGACCGAGGGTTCGCCGAGCAGGTCGAAATCGACCCGGTTCTGACCACCTTCCAGATTGAGGTCGACGCCACCGCTGGCCGCCCCGGTGAGCGTGCCGGCGTTGGCGAACAGCGGATCCTCGGGCGCAATTTGCCGCCCCATGATCACCATCTTTTCCCACTCGCCCGCCAGCGCCTGAGGACGGCTGCCGGCCAGTTCGCGCGCGGTCTGCAGGAACCGATCCTTGTTGCCCCAGACGAAGAACACCTCGAGCAGCTTGAGCTTCAGCTCGCGTCGATTCGGCTCGCGCGAGATGGCGATCTGGACCAGATCCGCCGCCTGGTCGTACAGGCCATAGGCCATGTGGAAATCCGCTTCCGCCAGCGGATCGCCCTGATCGAGCGCCACCGGCCGCTCGCCGGTAACCGTATCATCGATGGCAACGTGCTGGCTGGTCGCCGCCGCGTCGACCACCGGGTGGTCGAAACTCGGCTGCTCATGCGGTCCGGTTTCCTCCACCCGATAGGACGTCTCCGCGCCCGAAGACGGCAGCGTACGTACCGGCACGGTGTCGGAAGCACGCAGCGCATCCGTGGCGGAGGTCTCGAACGATGGCTGCAGTCGCCCGAGCGAACGATCAAACTCATCTTCCTGGCGCGCGCGCACGAATCGCAGCACCACCAGGATGATCAGGATCGCCATCAGGCCCGCAGGTACGTACCAGTATTGCTCGATCAGATCGAGCACCGAATTGCCTGATTCAGCGGCGGCGACCGGCGGCGCGCTGCTCGGCTTAGCCGCCGGTGCGGCCGCTGGCGACGGCGGCGCGGGTGTGACGGTCGCGCTCGGTGCGGCAGCCGCAGGCGCCGGGGCCGGAGGCGTGACGGCGGGCGGGCTTGGAGCCGGCGCCTGCGGCTGCCGCAC
>DATAJH010000107.1:0-55426 GCA_036262215.1 Steroidobacteraceae bacterium | reverse complement strand
CGCATCAGCAGCAGCGAGGTGAATCCCACGGTGAGTGCGGTGGCCGCGGTGGTCAGCGACCAGACGGCGACGGCAAGCGCCAGCAGCCGATAGACGTCGGTGCGCTCGCATAACCAGCCGGCGAGAAGCTGCGCCGGGGCGTAGGTGAAATAAAAGGCCGACAGCAGCAAGCCGAGTTGAGCGTTGGTGAGCCCGAGCTGGTCGATCAACAGCGGCCCGACGGTCGCCAGATTGCCGCGATCGACGTAATTGACGAACAGCAGCGCCGTCATCAGCACGACCAGCCAGGCGACGCGATCGCGCGAACCGGACTGTTTCATCGGTGCTGCAGGTACATGGTCGAGGTCGATCCTTCGCGGCGCCAGATTGCTCAAGAATGGCGCGGCAATGCGGAATCCACAAGTACGCAGGTGCATTCCGACAGCGCACCCAGCAATGCACTGAGGGCGTCCGGCAGCCGGCACGGATACGTTGCAGCTGCCGCGGGCATCGACGCACGCGGATCGCCTGGCGCGTGCGCGCGAGCGTGACGCGCCAATCTAAGGTCTAGAGGAATAGCAATGCAAATCCGGGCTGGTTATGAATTGATCTATCAATTTCCCATGCCCACGCCGATGATCCTGGCGCTGAACATCCATCACAGCCGGGCCCGCGACCTGATTCAGCCGGATCACCTGATCACCGACCCGGCGGTCCCGGTGACTGCCTATCGCGATAAATTTGACAATTGGTGCAGCCGTCTGATCGCCCCGCCAGGCAGGATGCGGCTGTCGGCCGACGCCATCCTGCAGGACACCGGTGTACCCGAGCCGACGGTGCCCAATGCCTGCCAGCACGAGGTGCAGGACCTGCCGGCCGAGACCCTGTTGTTCCTGCTCGGCAGCCGCTACTGTGAAACCGACTGCCTGACGGATATCGCGTGGAATCTGTTCGCCGGCACGCCGCCCGGCTGGCCGCGCGTGCAGGCGATCTGCGATTTCGTTCATGGGCACCTCGGATTCGGCTACCAGTACGCGAGTCCGACCAAGTCGGCGCTGCAGGCCTTCAACGACCGCAACGGCGTGTGTCGCGACTTCGCTCATCTGGCGATCGCCCTGTGTCGTTGCATGAACATTCCGGCGCGCTACTGCACCGGATATCTGGGTGACATCGGCGTACCGCTAATGGACGCGCCGATGGATTTTTCGGGCTGGTTTGAAGCTTATCTGGGCGGCACGTGGTACGCCTTCGATGCACGCCACAATCATCCGCGAATCGGCCGCATCCTCATCGCGCGTGGGCGCGATGCGGCGGATGTTGCCATCAGCACCGCCTTCGGCTCGGGCACACTCGAGAGCTTTCGCGTCTGGACCGATCAGGTTGCGTAGCCGCGCCGAGCTAGGCGTCCGGATCGAAGTCCTGCAGCGTCAACGCCGCCAATGCGGCATCGAGCGCGTGATGCAGCGCCGTGGCGCCCCCTGGCTCCTCCGGACCCTTGATCATCGCACGTGCCTGCTCCGGCTGCGTTGCCGCGGCCACGGCGATTTCGGCTACGCGTTTGTCCGCCGCCGATATCGGTCCGGAGTAGTCCTTGAGCGTCACGCGCTCGCAGCTGTCGATATCGTCGAACAGCAGCGCAGCCGCGCGGCGCGAACCTGCATGCTGAAGCAGCAGAATATGCGGGCCATGGGCTGCGCCGGGTGTGAGCCAGTCGACCTGGTAGTCGTCGCCGAGGGCCGCCTTGACGGCCAGCTGCACGCGTTTCTGGGCTACGGTCAGGTTCACGGCAGGGGACGTACGGTAGAGGGGCTGTACACGCAGCGGCATCGTATGGCTTGGAACTGAAGCAATCTTAGCAGCACCGCTGATACGCCACAGCTGTAGCAATTGACAGTGATGCTTGCGGCCGTGATCGCCGCCGGGCTTATCCGATCAGCGCCTTCAGGCGCTGCGTTCGGCTGGCTTCCAGCACGGCGTCCACCCGGCGCAGCAACTGCAGCGCGCCGGCGGCTGGTAAGGCCTCACCGAGCAGATACCCCTGCGCCTCGTGGCAATCATGCTCCTGCAGGAACATCAGCTGCGACAGGTTTTCAACGCCCTCCGCGGTCACGTCGATGCGCAATGACCTGGACATGGCAATGATGGCGGCCGCGATGGCGCGATCGTCGCTGCATTCGGTCAGGCTGGTCACGAACGATCGGTCTATCTTGAGCCGGTTGACGGCGAAGCGGCGCAGGCGCGCGAGACTGGAATAGCCGGTGCCGAAATCGTCGATGGCGAGGGCTACACCGAGGGCCTTGAGCTGGTTGATGACCTGCTCCGCCCAGGCCTCGTCATTCATGATCAGCGTCTCGGTGATCTCGAGCTCCAGCTTTGAGGCCTGCAGGCCGGTTTCTTTCAGAATAGCGTCAACCTGCGCCGGAAACTCGCGCAGCGCGAATTGCTGCCCGGAGACGTTCACCGACATCCTGATCAAGGGCAGGCCGTCGTCGTGCCAGGCCTTCGCCTGGGCGCAGGCGTTGCGCAGCACCCAGTCGCCGATCGGCAGTATCAGGCCGGTTTCTTCGGCTACCGAAATGAATTCTGATGGTGGTACCACACCCAGCTGATCGTTGGTCCAGCGCAGCAGCGCTTCCATGCCGGATATGTGCCCGGTGCGGATATCGAACAGCGGCTGGTAGTTCAGGGAGAACTCGTTGCGCTGCAGTGCGCCCCTTAGCTTGTCCTCGATGGTGAAGCGATGCAGCGCACTGGCGTTCATTGCAGCATCGTAGAATGAATAGGTGCCCGGGCTTTTGCGCTTGGAGAAATACATCGCAAGATCCGCGTTGCGCAGCAGGGTCTCGGCGTCGCTGCCGTCATTGGGAAAGGTTGCGATGCCGACGCTGGGCGTGACCACCAGTGAATTCGCCGCCAGTTGCATCGGCTCGCGAAGAGCGCCGATGATGCGCTCGGCGATCACGCCGGCATCGGCTGGTTTGCGGATGTTGGGTAACATCACCAGGAATTCATCGCCGCCCAGACGCGCCAGGTCTCCGGGGCGTGCTACGGCGCTCGCGTCCCTGTTACGGGCGTCGCCGTAGCGCAGGGAATTGCGCAGCCGGGCGGCGACCACCTGCAGCAGTTCATCGCCGACGGCGTGACCCAGCGTATCGTTGACGCGCTTGAAATTGTCGAGATCGAGATAAAGCACGGCCAGAATGCGATCGTGTTGCCTGGCCGCCTCGATTGCCCCCACCAGCCGATTGCGCGATTGTTCCCGATTCGGCAGGCCGGTCAGGGCGTCAAAATAAGCCAGCTTGGCCACGGTACGTTCCGCCCGCCATTTGCTGGCCAGAGCAATCGTCATCTGCCGGATTTCGTGCGGGTGAAACGGCTTCTGCAGATATGACAGCTTCTCTTCCGGTGGCACGATGCCGCCGATCTCGCATGGATCGACATCGGAATAGGCGGTGCAGATGACGATCTCTATCGCCGGATCCAGCTCTCTGATGCGTGCTGCCGCCCATACGCCATCCGGGCCGGGCGGCATTCGCATGTCGAGAAATACCACGGCAAACGGCTGCTCGCGCTCGAGCGCGTCCCTGACCGCGGCGACTGCCGCTTCGGCGCCGTCGCAGAACACCGGGTCGAAGCTCGCGCCGCGTGCCGCGGCTGGCGCCGCCGGCGGTGGCGAATCGGGCTTGTGGAACAGCCGGCTGCGCAAATCGTGAAATGCTGCCAGATCGCGCTTCACATCCGATTCCAGCAGAATCTGTCGATAGGCATCCCGTACGTCATCTTCATCATCCACGATGAGAACGCGAATCGGCACTCGGCTACGTTCTGACACGGATTACCTCAAGCGGCTTCGACGCAAGGCTCGCAGCGGCGAGCGGCCAGCGGCAGCACCAGGTGCAACGATGCGCCAAGTCCCGGACCGTCGCTTGCGGCCCACATCCGGCCGCCCAGGGCACTGATGGCATTGGAGCACCAGTGCAGTCCGATACCATAATTGGTGCCCCTGGATTTGGTGGAGAACCCCTTCTCAAATACACGATCAAGATTGCCCGGGGCGATGCCGACGCCATTGTCCTGGCACTGCAGGTGCAGGCATTCCGCGGCCGTGCCGGCGTCGCGGACGATTTCCGCGCTGACGCGCAGCGTGCCTTGCGCCCGGCCGGCGTCGCGCACCGCGTCCGAGGCATTGATGATCAGGTTCTGCAGCACCAGTCGCAGCACCGTGCGGGCCACTTGCACCACACCGATTTTCCTGAGCGATTCATCGGCGTCGATCGTCAGGCGCTGCCGGCAGGCGTCGGGCACCACCTCCAGCGACTGCGCAACGAGTTCCGGCAGGCGCACCGACTCGACCACATGTTCATTACGGGTCGAGCGCATCTGCTCCGACAGCGCGCTCTGTACGATCGAGGTCTGACGCGTCAGCACCGCCGCATCCTCCTGCGCGGACCTGATCGTGCGCGCAAGCTCGCTGCAGGCCATGCGCATGAATTGCTCCAGATCCGCCCGGCGCACTCCGTCCGGGATCGCGCGCTGCAGTTCTTCCGTGGCCTGTTCGACTTCCGTGGTCGGCGCCTGGTTCAGACGCTGCCTCAATCCGGACAACCTGACGCCGATCGGGGTCATCGCGTTGCCAAGGTTGTGCAGCACGCCCTTGGCCAGTTCGGCAAATCCCGCCTGAAACGACTGGTCGACGAGCTGGCGGCGGGTCTCAGCCACGCGCTCCACCATGCGATCGAATTCGCGTGCCAGCTGGCCGATTTCGTCGCTGCCGTGAAAGTCGAGCCGCGCGCTAAGGTCCTCGCTTTCACCGAGGGCAACCGCGTGTCGTGTCACCTGGGCCAGCGGCCACAGAACCACCTGGTTCAGCACCAGCACCAGCAATATCAGCACCACCAACGCTGCGCCGACCAGGTATGCGGATGCATAGGCGATGGCGGCGTGACCGCGTTGCGTGATCCGCCGCGGCACATCCACGCGCAGCGCCATGAGTGGGCGGCCGTAGACGTCGTTCAGGGAGCGATAAACCTGGGTAACGTCCTCGGTTTCGGTCATCTGATCGGAAACCAGGGCGTCGCTGGCCGGTGCCATCGACAGTTGCGCCTGAGCCTGCGCGCCAATGCGCTTGATCTCGGCGGGCGACAGCAACCGCCCGAGCATCACCATGCCGCGTTGCGGGCCACTGCCGCTGCCGTCGAACACCGGTGCGGCTGCGATCATCATGACGCCGCGATTGGTCTGCAGGAACCCCTTGACCGGGCGCCCCTGGTGCAGATTGGCGCGCCAGGGAAAATCGGCGGCTAGCGCCTTGCGGGCGGCGAAATCGATGTCCAGCGGCTGCTCTGAATTCAGGTCCAGCGTGCTCGACATGACGACGTTGCCGTCAGCGTCGATTACCAGCATCGCATTGACCTGGAGCTGCTTCAATCCAACGGCGGTTACATTCGCCCGCACATAGTCAGCGTTGTGATCTACCACGAAGCGATAAGTGTCGTTCCAGTTACCCCAATCGGACGCCGACAGCGCCAGCCGCTCCAGACCCAGATCCAGCGCGTAGTTGATGCGCCGCATGGCGGTACGAGCATCTTCGTGTTCGAGTTCGGCGAAACTCGGCATGAGAATGCGCTGTTCCACCAATATCTGAACGACGCCCAGGACCACGAGCAGGCATGCGACCAGTGCGATCACCTTGGGTCGTATCGTCATGAATTGAGCGTAGATAATCCCCGCCGTAGCGAACATTGCGCGACTCTCAGATCTCCCACCGATGCTGCGCGAGTAGGGCAGAAAGTGACGGCCATCACACTCCCCGGTACGCGCGCCAACATCGGTGCGCGTCCGGCAACCGGCTCGCGTCGTCAGTGGTCAACGGGTAACCTGCAGGCCGTGGCTACCGTCGTTCACTCAGCCGGCAGGATGCTGCAGGCGCAGGTCTGCATCGTCGGCGGCGGACCGGCCGGAATGATGCTCGGCTATCTGCTGGGACGGGCAGGCATTGAAACCTGCGTGCTGGAAAAGCACGCGGATTTCCTGCGCGATTTTCGCGGCGACACGGTGCATCCATCGACCATGCAGATCATGCATGAGCTCGGATTGCTGGAGCCGTTCCTGAAGCTCCCGCATTCGGAAATCCCCAGCTTTTCCGCCAACATCGGCCCGCGTAATTTCAAGATTGCGGATTTCAGGCGCGTTCCGGCGGCCTGCAGATTCATCGCCTTCATGCCGCAATGGGATTTCCTCAATTTCCTGGTGGAGCAGGGCCGCCGCTTCCCGCTCCTGACGCTGATGATGCAGACCCAGGTGGCGGCACTTATCGAGGATGCCGGCCGGATCGTCGGCGTCGAGGCGAACACTCCGCACGGGCCGCTGTCGGTGCGCGCCGAGCTGGTGGTCGGCTGCGACGGCCGGGACTCCGTGGTGCGTCAGGCGGCCGGCCTCACCGTTCAGGATCTGGGCTCGCCAATCGATGTACTGTGGTTCCGACTGTCCAGGCAGCCCGGGGATCCGGAACAGGTCCTGGGTCACCTGAGCCGCGACAAGATGCTGGTGACCATCGATCGCAACAACTACTGGCAGTGCGCCTACGTCATCGGCAAAGGCGGCATGCAACGGGTGCAGGCCCGCGGGCTCGAGGCGTTCAGGCGCGATATTGCCGATGGCGCGCGCTTTCTCTCCAACCGCGTCGGTGAACTGAGCTCCTTTGACGATATAAAACTGCTCAGCGTCACCGTGGATCGGCTGCGCAACTGGTGCCGGCCGGGGTTGCTGTGCATCGGCGACGCCGCGCATGCAATGTCTCCTGTCGGCGGAGTGGGCATCAACCTGGCGATCCAGGATGCGGTCGCGACCGCGAATCTTCTGGCCGTGAAGCTGAAGAGCCGCACGCTCGGGGACCGCGACCTTGAAAGCGTGCAACGACGCCGCTTGTGGCCGGTGAAAGTGGTCCAGCGCTTCCAGGTGGCGGTCCAGGACCGCGTGCTTCGACCCGCGGTATCAGGAACGGTAACCGAATTGAAAGTGCCCTGGATCCTAACGCTGCTCGATCGCAGCCCATGGCTGCGGCGCTGGCCGGCGCAGATGATCGGCTTCGGTGTGCGGCCCGAGCACGTGCGCTCTCCGGGCCCGGTCTAGGGAATCCACGCGTAGTGCCAGGGCTCATACGGCGACACCAGCGGTCCGGTAAACCGGTTGCCTGCGCTGGCAACTGCGGCATGCACTTTCTGTGTCCAGCCGGGCGCATCCCATCGCTGACGCGCCGACGCCGATTCGATGCCGGCCACCACCTTGCCATCGCGCTGCACCTGAAAATCGAAGGCGCGCGCCTGGCCGTGGGCGGATAGTCCTGGCGCCGCCAGGGCGGCAGCGACCTGCGGCTGCCACTGCAGCAGCGCGCTGCGCACCGCCGTCGCATCCGGTGCGCCGGCGGTTGCGGCGAACTGCCGCTCGAGCGACGCTGCCAGCGCGGCTGCCGCAATTGCTACCGACTTGTTGTCATTCCAGTGCGCGATCTGCAGCGCAAGGCTTCGCGGCAGCCGATTGACCCCCAACGTGAATCCTGGATTGGCGGCGGCAAACGCGGCGATCACAGCGTCGATGTCGGCGGCGGCGGCCCTGCCTTCCGCTGTCGCCGGATATGCGGCCAGCTGCTCCTGTGACCAGCTCCATCGTTCATCCAGCGAACTGCCGGCGCGCAGGTAGGCACGCACGGCAAGCAGGCGTCGGTCGGAGCCTGCGATCTGCTGTAGCGCGGCAAAGGCGCGCGGGGGAAGATCGGCGCTTGCCTGCTGCAGCCAAATCTCCCGTTGCGCGTCATTAGCTGCGGCGGCGAGCTGCAATGGTGCGGCGATTACATAATCAATGCTCAGAAAAGCGGCCGCAGCCAGCCACGCCACCGCGACCGCGCAACGTGCGGGATGCGCGACCGGCGTTGGCAACGCGCAACACCAACAACCGGTCTGTGTGAGGAGTGCGGAAATGGTATTCATTGATCACGTTCACTGCCGTGGCGCTCGCGCGACGCGGGTCGATCAGAGCGTGCCCGAGTGCGGTGCGGGCGAAATAGTAGGCCCTTTGGACGCATGTTAGTATGAGCTGCGGTCTAACAATATCAGCGGGGTAGCACTTAATCCGCAGTGCCATGTGAAGAATCAAATACTCCTCGCGATTAGGAGATAAAGAAATGAAACAGTTGGTCGCGTTATCGCTCAGCATTGCAATCCTGGGGGCAATTTGGGCTTATCTTGCGTTGGGACCACTCAGCGGCTACGTGCTGGTGTGGGCGGGCTTCATTTCCTGGGGCTGTTACTTCCACAGTGGTGCCGACGGCACGGCACTCACCAAGACCATCGCCGGCACCTGCTACGGTGCGTTCATCGGCTGGATTGCACTGCTGCTGGTGGTCAACACATCGATGCCGGCCCTTGGAGTGGTGTGGCCCGCGATCCTGGTCGGTGTCACCGTGTTCTTTCTGGTCATCGTGGCCTCCATCGACGTGCTGTCGGTGGTGCCGGCCAATGTGTACGGCTATGCCGCGATCGTTGCCTACTCGCTGCACCAGCCGTCGGCCGATCCGGGCGTCGGCCCGCTTAAGAACCTGACCTCAGGTTCGTTCGCCAACCCGCTGATCCTGCTCATACTCTCGTTGATTCTCGGAGCAGTTTTCGGCATGGTGTCCGGCAAGCTCGCGGCCGTACTGACGAAGAAATAACGCCCGGCCGCCCCCGCGGCACAAGTGCGGTGTTCCCGGGCGCGACCCAAAGGCGGACGCGCTCGGGAACATCGGCCTCGGCAGCGAGGATCTTGGCTTCCTCGGGCGGCTGCTTGAGGATGCGCATTGCAATCCGTTGGGGGACTAAAGGCATGAGCGGACCGGATCCGGGTGCGGCACTGCCGGCCGGCGGCGAGGCGCCCGACAGCGATCCCGAAGAGACGCGCGACTGGATCGAATCGCTCGACGCGGTGATTCGTGCAGACGATTCGGCGCGCGCGCTGTTTCTGCTGCGTCAGCTCGATGAGCACGCCAAGGAGCTTGGGCTGGTCGCGGCCGCGGCGCCGTTCTCGGCGTATCGCAATACCATTGCGCTCGAGCGCCAGGGCATCTACCCCGGGGATCTGGCGATCGAAGAGCGCCTGACCGCGATCATGCGCTGGAACGCGCTGGCGATGGTCGCGCGCGCCAACCAGGCGTACGGCGAACTCGGTGGTCACATCGCCAGTTACGCCTCGGCGGCGGAGATCTTCGAGGTCGGCTTCAATCATTTTTTCCAGGCCGCGCGCGACGGGCACGGCGGAGATCTGGTGTATTTCCAGCCGCATTCGGCGCCCGGCGTGTATGCGCGCGCCTTCCTGGAGGGGAGGCTCAGCGAGGGTCAGCTGCAGAGGTTTCGGCAGGAGGTGTCCGGCGATGGCCTGTGCTCCTACCCGCATCCCTGGCTGATGCCGCAGTTCTGGCAATTTCCTACTGGCTCGATGGGAATCGGTCCGATCAGCGCGATCTACCAGGCGCGCTTCCTGCGCTACCTGGGCAACCGCGGGCTTGCAGACACGGCGCAGCGCCGCGTCTGGGGCGTGTTCGGCGATGGCGAAATGGATGAACCGGAATCGGTCGGTGCGCTGAGCCTCGCGGCGCGCGAGCGGCTCGACAATCTTACCTTCATCATCAACTGCAACCTGCAGCGGCTCGACGGGCCGGTCAGGGGCAACGGCCAGATCATCCAGGAGCTGGAATCGCTGTTCGCCGGCGCCGGCTGGAATGTGATCAAGGTGCTGTGGGGATCGGAGTGGGACGCGCTGTTCGCGCGCGATACGCAGCACGCATTGCTGCGGCGGCTGGCGGCGACCGTGGATGGGGAGTACCAGAATCTGGGCGCCAAGGACGGCGCCTACAACGTCGAGCACTTCTTCAAGAAGGATCTGGAGATCCAGGCGCTGGTCGCGCACATGACCGACGGCGAGATCGACGCCCTGAAGCGCGGCGGGCACGATATGCGCAAGCTGTACGCCGCGTTGGCGGCGGCCAGCAGTCACCCCGGCCAGCCGAGCGTCATCCTGGCCAAGACCAAGAAGGGCTACGGCATGGGCGGCGTCGGCGAGTCGCGCATGACCGCGCACCAGGCGAAGAAACTCAACCTCGAGGCGCTCAAGGTATTCCGCGACCGCTTCCAGCTGCCGCTGTCGGACCAAGACGTGGCGGCCCTGCGTTTCTACAAGCCGCCCGATCATAGTCGCGAACTCAGCTATCTCGCCGAACGACGCGCCGCGCTTGGCGGGCCGCTGCCGGTGCGCCGGCGCGATTGCCCGCCGGTGGCCGTGCCGGCACTGGCCAGCTATGCGCAATTCGCGCTGGCGGCGGACGGCAAGGAAATGTCTACCACCATGGCGGCGGTACGCATGCTTGGCAGTCTGCTGCGCGATTGCACGCTCGGTCCGCGCATCGTGCCGATCGTGGCCGACGAGGCGCGCACATTCGGCATGGATAATCTGTTTCGCCAGGTCGGCATCTACTCGCCGGTCGGCCAGCTGTATGAGCCGGAAGATGCCGGATCGATGCTGTACTACAAGGAAGCCCGCGACGGGCAGCTGCTGGAGGAGGGCATCACCGAGGCTGGTGCGCTGTCCTCCTGGGTTGCCGCGGGCACCGCCTACAGCGTACATGGCATCGCCATGCTGCCGTTTTATGTCTACTACTCCATGTTCGGTTTCCAGCGCGTCGGCGATCTGATCTGGGCCGCAGCCGACCAGCGTACGCGCGGTTTCCTGTGCGGCGCGACCGCCGGCAGAACCACGCTCGGCGGAGAAGGGCTGCAGCACCAGGATGGCAGCAGCCACGTGGTGGCGGCCACAGTGCCCAACTGCCGCGCCTACGATCCGGCGTTCGCCTACGAGCTGGCACTGATCCTGGACTACGGCATGCGCCGGATGCTGGAGCAGCAGGTGGACGAGTTCTATTACATCACCATGATGAACGAGAACTATGGCCAGCCGTCGATGCCGCCGGGTGTCGACAGCGACATCATCCAGGGCATGTATCGCTACGCGACGCATGCGCCGGCGCAGCCGCTATCCCAGGTGCGGTTACTGGGCAGCGGGGCGATCCTGCGCGAAGTGATCGCGGCGGCCGAACTGCTGGCGCAGGACTGGAACGTCGGCAGCGACGTGCACAGCGTGACCAGCTTCAGCGAGCTCGCGCGCCAGGCGGCGGACGTGGAGCGCTGGAACCGGCTGCATCCTCTGGAGACACCGCGGCACAGTCACATCGAGCAGCAGCTGCCCGGGCCGCGGCTGGTGGTCGCCGCGACGGATTATGTACGCGCGTATCCGCAGCTCATTGCCCCGTATGTACGGGGACGCTTCGTCGCCCTGGGCACGGACGGCTTCGGCCGCAGCGACAATCGCCCGGCGCTGCGCCGTTTCTTCGAGGTCGACCGGCACGCGATCGTTGTCGCCACGCTCGCGAGCCTGTCGCAGCTCGGTGATCTGCCCACGCAGGCCGCGTCACAGGCGATCGAGCGTTATGGCATCGACGCCGAGGCGGCCGCGCCGTGGCGCCGCTAGCTGCGCCGACCCTGCGGTAATCACGCAGCATGACCCGCCCGCGCTACGTACTTGCCATCGACCAGGGCACCACCTCGACCCGCTGCATCGTGTTCGACCAGCAGGCGCGGCCGGTCGGCACGGCGCAGCGCGAGTTCGCGCAGCACTATCCGGCCTCCGGCTGGGTCGAGCACAACGCCGAGGACATCTGGCGCGATGCGCTCGCCACGGCGCACGCCGCCATCGACCAGTCCGCGCTCGGCATCGATGCAATCGCCGCACTCGGCATCGCTAACCAGCGCGAAACCACGGTGGTGTGGGAGCGCGCCAGCGGTCTGCCGATCCACCGGGCCATCGTCTGGCAGGACCGGCGCACCGCCGAGCAGTGTGCGCGCCTGCAGCGCGACGGCGCGGAGGCGCTGGTGCGCGCGCGCACCGGGCTGCTGCTCGACCCGTATTTCTCCGCCACCAAGCTGGCGTGGATACTGGACAACGTGTCCGGCGCGCGCGGCCGCGCGGAGCGCGGCGAACTAGCATTCGGCACCATCGACAGTTTCCTGCTGTGGCGGCTGACGGGAGGCAAAGTACACGCCACAGATGCGACCAACGCCTCTCGTACGCTGCTGTTCGATATTCACCGCCAGCAGTGGGACGACGAGCTGTTGCGACTGTTTCGCATCCCACGCTGCCTGCTGCCGTCGGTGCGTGACTGCAGCGACATTTACGGTACCACCGCCCCGGGCCTGTTCGACAAGCCCATTCCCATTGCCGGCATGGCGGGCGATCAGCAGGCGGCGCTGTTCGGACAGGCCTGCTTCGGGCCGGGCGCGGCCAAGTCCACCTATGGCACCGGTTGCTTCATGTTGCTCCATACCGGCGACCAGGCAGTGGCCTCGGGTAACCGGCTGCTGACGACACTGGCCTGCCGGCTCGACGGGCACAGCACCTACGCGCTCGAAGGCTCGATTTTCGTGGCCGGGGCCGCCGTCAAATGGCTGCGCGATGGGTTGCAGCACGTCACGCATGCCGGGGAATCCGATGCCATGGCCGACAGCCTGCGCGGCAACCATGGCGTCTACATGGTGCCGGCCTTCGTCGGCCTCGGTGCACCGCACTGGAGACCGGACGCGCGCGGCCTGATCTGCGGCCTGACGCTGGATGTGACCGGTGCGCATCTGGTACGCGCCGCGCTCGAAGCGGTGGCCTACCAGACGCTGGATCTGTGCGAGGCGATGACTCGCGACGGCGCCAGCCGGTTGCGGGCGATCCGGGTCGACGGTGGAATGGCCGCCAATAACTGGTTCTGCCAGTTCCTGGCCGACATGCTTGAGGCCCGCGTCGAGCGGCCGCGGGAACTGGAAACCACGGCCCTGGGTGCGGCATTTCTGGCCGGTCTTGCCACCGGCGTGTGGCCGGACCTTGAGGCCATTGCCGCAACCTGGGCGCGCAGTGCGCAGTTCCTGCCGCGCATGCCCGAGTCCGAGCGCACGTCGCTGATCGATGGCTGGAGACAGGCGGTGCGTCGAACCCTGATGCCGTGAGCGACGGATTGCAGCGCGCAAAATGCGCTGCTCGGCGCCGCAGGTCGAGTGCGCGGGCGCGGCGAGCGCCTCCCTTGTGATTTATGGGCATATGCCCTAATATGTGCCGTAACGGTGCCAGCGTATGACCAGAGACCCAAAAGCCGCCGCCAGCGCCACCCCCTGCAACGCGACCGCGCTGCGTAAGGCGCAGCGACGGCTGACGCAGCTGTACGATGGCGCGCTGGAGGACTCCGGCCTGCGCTCGACACAGCTGAGCATCCTGGTCGAACTGGCTGCTCGAACGGCACATCCGCCGACCATGGCTGAACTGGCGCAAGCGCTGGTGATGGATCGCTCGGCGCTCGGCCATAATCTGCGGCCGCTGGAGCGCGAGGGGCTGCTGGTGCTGCAGGAGGGCGATACCGACCGGCGGCAGCGGCACGTCGTGCTGACGTCGAGAGGCAAGTCGAAATGCCAGGAAGCCCTGCGTCGCTGGCGCACCGCCCAGGACCGCTTCGAACAGGTCTTTGGACGCGCTGAAGCTGCCGCGCTTCGTGGCACGTTACTTCGCATCGCTCACGATGAGAGGTTGGCAACACTGAAGGATTGATGGGCGCTGCCGCGGCGGCGCCCGGGGAACAACATCTGCGGTTTTCTTCGCCTATATACGGGCATATGCCCATGATTCGCCGGCAACTTCACCAATTCAGGAGACACCATCATGACTTCCCTACCCGACAAAGCTTGCGGCACCGCGCTGATCACCGGCGCATCCTCCGGCATCGGCGCGCTGTACGCGCAGCGGCTGGCACAGCGCGGTTACGATCTGGTGCTCGTGGCCCGGCATCGCGCGCGGCTCGACTCCATCGCGCGCGGCATTGCCGACTCCACGCACCGCTCGGTGGATGTGCTTGCGGCGGATCTGGGTGCCGAGGCGGGCGTTGCCGGCGTGGAAGCCAGGCTGCGCTCCGATCCGGGCATCACGATGCTGGTCAATAATGCCGGAGTCGCCGCCGCATCGCCGCTGCTGGGATCCGATGTACAGCAGATGCAGGCCATGATCGCGCTGAATATCACCGCCCTGATGCGCCTGACCTACGCCGCGGCGCCGGGATTCGTAGCGCGCGGCCGCGGCGCGATCATCAACATATCCTCCGTGGTCGGCGTGATACCGGAACTGCTGAACGGCGTTTACGGTGCCAGCAAGGCCTTCGTGCTTGCCTTCAGCCAGTCGCTGCGGCATGAGCTGTCCGACAAGGGCGTGGTGGTGCAGGCCGTATTGCCCGGCGTCACGCGAACGGCGCTGTGGGAGCGAGCCGGGGTGGATATCGGCACCTTGCCGCAGGCTATCGTCATGGATGCCGGCGACATGGTGGACGCAGCGCTCGCCGGGTTTGAGCTCGGAGAGTTCGTCACCATACCGTCGCTGCCCGACAACTCTGACTGGCAGGCGTTCGAGGCGGCGCGTCAGGTGCTGCGTCCGAACCTGTCACGCGCGACGCCGGCACGGCGTTACGGGATCGGCGCCAAAGTGGCCGCCTGAGACAACCTGGCAGGACACGCGGCGGCTCCTGCCGCCGCGGCGTTCACTTGCTGTTCGCGGCCAGCTTCAACCAGGTCTCGACCACGGTGTCCGGGTTCAGGGACATCGATTCGATCCCCTGTTCGACCAGCCATTGCGCCAGGTCGGGGTGATCCGACGGCCCCTGGCCGCAGATGCCGGCGTACTTGCCGGCCTTGCGGCAGGCCTGGATTGCCATCGACATCATCGCCTTGACCGCCGGATCGCGTTCATCGAACAGGTGGGCGATGACGCCCGAGTCCCGGTCCAGGCCCAGGGTCAGCTGCGTCATGTCGTTGGAACCGATCGACATGCCGTCGAAATATTCCAGGTATTGATCCGCCAGCAGTGCGTTGGTCGGCAGTTCGCACATCATGATCAGCTGCAGTCCGCCGGGTGCGCGCTTAAGACCGTTGTCCGCCAGCAGCTGCGACACCGCGCGCGCCTCGCCAAGCGTGCGTACGAACGGCACCATGATCTGCACATTGACCAGTCCCATCTGCTCGCGCACCCGCAGCAATGCACGGCACTCGAGTTCGAAACAGGCACGAAAGCCCGGGTCGATGAAACGCGAGGCGCCGCGGAATCCGAGCATCGGATTCTCCTCGTGCGGTTCGTACTGGCCGCCGCCGATCAGGTTGGCGTATTCGTTGGTCTTGAAATCCGACAGCCGCACGATCACCGGCTCGGGCGCGAACGCGCAGGCGATGGTGGCGATGCCCTCGGCCAGGCGATCGACGAAGAAATCCACCGGATCGGTTCCGGGACCGATGTGCTGGCGGATCGTGGCCTGCAGCGCCGGCTGCAGCGTTGCGAATTCGAGCAGCGCCCGCGGGTGGATGCCGATGGTGCGGTTGATGATGAATTCCAGCCGCGCCAACCCGACACCGCGGTTGGGGATGGCTGCGAAGTCGAAGGCGCGATCGGGATTCCCCACGTTCATCATGATCTTGACCGGCACCGGAGGCATGGCGTCGAGCTTGACGACCTGACGTTCGAATTTCAGGCGGCCCTGATACACCTGGCCGGTTTCGCCCTCGGCGCAGGACACGGTCACCACCTCGCCCTCGGGAATTTTCTGGGTGGCATCGCCGCAGCCCACCACCGCGGGAATGCCCAGTTCGCGCGCGATGATGGCCGCGTGGCAGGTGCGTCCGCCGCGGTTGGTGACGATGGCAGCCGCCCGTTTCATGACCGGCTCCCAGTCCGGATCGGTCATATCCGCCACCAGCACGTCGCCGGCCTGCACCCGCGTCATATCGGCCGCCGAGCGCACCACGCGCGCAGCACCGGCGCCGATGCGTGAGCCGATGGCGCGGCCGGTCACGATCACCCGCGACCGATCCTGCAGACTGTAGCGCTGCAGGTCCCGGCCGCTGCGGCTCTGCACGGTTTCCGGGCGTGCCTGCAGAATATAGATCTGCCCGCTGTTGCCGTCGCGGCCCCACTCGATGTCCATCGGCCGGCCGTAGTGCTCCTCGATGATGAGCGCCTGGCGAGCGAGCGTCACCACGTCGGCGTCGCTGATGCAGTAACGCTCGCGGTCGGGCGGGGCCACGGCGACGGTCTGCACCCGCTGCCCGGCATGGGCGTCGTCGGCGTAGATCATCTTGACGGTCTTGCTGCCGCGCCCGCGCCGCACGATCGACAGGTGGCCCGAGCGCAATGCAGGCTTGTAGACGTAGAACTCATCCGGATTGACCGCGCCCTGCACCACGGTTTCCCCCAGGCCGTAGGACGCGGTGATGAATACCACGTCGCGAAACCCTGATTCGGTATCGAGTGTGAACATGACGCCGCTGGCGCCCAGATCGCTGCGCACCATGAGCTGCACGCCGGCCGACAACGCCACCTGCGCATGCGCAAAACCGTGATGCACGCGGTAGGCAATTGCGCGGTCGTTGAACAGCGAGGCAAATACCTGGCGCGTGGTGCGCAGCAGATCGTCTTTGCCGCGCACGTTGAGAAAGGTCTCCTGCTGGCCGGCGAACGATGCATCCGGCAGGTCCTCCGCGGTCGCCGAGGAGCGCACCGCGACTGCGATTGCGTCGCCCCCGAGCTGCTGCCATGCCGCGAGCAGCTGGCGCTCGAGTTGCGGGGCGAACGGCGTCGCCAGCACCCAGTTTCGAATCTGCTCGCCGGTGCGCGCCAGCTGCGCAACATCCTCCACGTTCAGCCGCGACAGCTCGGCTTCGATACGCTGCGCCAGGCCATCGTGCGCCAGAAATTCGCGATAAGCCGCCGCGGTGGTGGCAAAGCCGGCCGGCACGCTGACGCCCAGGCGGCTCAGGTGGCTGATCATCTCACCCAGCGAGGCGTTCTTGCCGCCGACACGCTCGACGTCGTGCATCCCGAGTTCGGTAAACGGCACAGCGTATTCGGTCAAACCTACGTCCCCCAAGGGCACTTGTTATTGCCGGCGCCAACAGGTAAGTGAAACACTAGCGATCGTCCACTGCAACAGCGGTTGGGGGCAACGCGTGGCAAGCAGCGATGCGGTAGTGCGGACTGTGTTTTTCATCTCCGATCATTCGGGGGTGACGGCCGAGACCATGGGACACAGTCTGCTCAGTCAGTTCGAAGGGATTTCCTTTCGCGCGGTCACGCTACCATTCATCAGTTCGATGGAACGGGCGGCCGAGGCGTTGCAGCGAATCAATGCCACTGCGCTGGCCGAAGGGGCGCCGCCAATCATCTTCAGCACCCTGGTGCGCGATGCGGAACGCGAACTGGTCAAGGGCGCCAACGGGCTGTTCCTGGATTTCTTCGACGCCTTTCTGGCGCCACTGGAAGCCGAGCTGGGGCAGAAGAGCTCGCATGCTCTGGGGCGCGCGCACGGCATGATCGACATGGCCGGATACATGACCCGCATTGACGCCACCAACTTCGCACTCGCCAATGATGACGGCGGCCAGAACCGCGAATACGAGCGCGCCGACGTGGTGCTGCTGGGCGTGTCGCGATCGGGAAAGACGCCGACCTGCCTTTACCTGGCGCTGCAGTACGGGATCTACGCCGCAAATTACCCGTTGATGGAGGAAGATCTGGAAGCTGGTGAGCTACCCGCCGCGGTGCGGCCGTACCCGCGCAAGCTCTTCGGCCTGACGATCGAACCCACGCGCCTGCAGCAGATACGCGAGGTGCGGCGACCCGAAAGCCGCTATGCCTCGGCTCAGCAGGTACAGTACGAACTGCGCGCTGCCGAACGGATGTACGCACGCTTTGGCGTGCCGCACATCGATACCACGCATTGTTCGGTCGAGGAAATCTCCAGCCGCATTCTGCAGCTGACCGGAGTACCGCGCCGGCTGCGGCCGTGATCGGAGATCTACAATGACAACAATGCGCGCGTTACAGGTGGCAGCGGTGGGTGGCGCCGTCGAACTGCCTGATACGCTGCCAATAGCCAGCCAGTTCATCTACTTATAAGAAACGCTACGGTAGCGTTGCATTAATTCACGAGCGGGTGTAGCGTCCGGGTGCAATCGATCGGCTCGCCACCAGCCCGGAGGGCATCTGCCATGAAGATCCGACTCACCGTCGTCGCCGCGCTCAGCGCCGTAACGTTATCACTGGCCCCGCTGGCGCCGGCAATGGCGGCAGATCCGGTGCGCTGGATCGGCGGTTCTGCGCTGGGCCATTTTGGCCTCGGTGCCGTATTAGCCCACACTTTTCTCGGATTTGCGGCCCTGCCGCTGGTGATTGCCGGCGCGGTTGCCGCGCAGTCGCAGGCCGCGCAGTCGCAGGATGATCGCGGCTATGGTGCGCAGCCGAGCTATGGGGGCCAGGTGAACTATGGGCCGCCGGCCGGGTACTACGCTGCCCCGCCGGCGTACTATGCGACGCCGCCGGCCTACTATGGCCCGCGCGCGGCCTACTATGCACCGGCGCCACGCTATTACGCGCCACCGGTGAGCTATTACGGCCGGCCAGGTGGTTACTCCAACTACGGCCGGCCGGCCGGCTACTACGGCGCTCGTCCGGGATACTATGCGCCGTCCGGCTATCAGGCCGCCCGGCGCTCCGGCTATTACCACTACGCGCGCTAAAAACCCGCACCATCGGACAGCGAGCTCCCGGCCGCGCGGCGGGCGTCCCTCCCGCAGCGCCTTGCCGGCGTTGAACGAGCGCATCCTGGATGTCGCGACCGAGTTGTTCCTGGCTCAGGGCTATGGCCTGACGACCATCGAGGCGCTGGCGCGGCGCGCGGGCATTTCCAAACGCACCTTCTACCATCGCTTCTCCGACAAGGCGGTGTTGTTCGGCGCCGTGGTACATCGCATCGTCGAGCGCATACGTCCACCGCCCGGCGTGCCGCTGCTCGAAGGCGCGACGCTGCACGAAGTGCTCAAACGTCTGGCCCGACTGATCATGCATGCGGCATTGTCACCGCCGGCGATTGCCCTGCATCGTCTGATCGTCGGCGAATCCGCCCGCTTCCCGGAGCTGGCGCGCGCGATGAACGCCGAAGGCGCAAGCCAGGAGGCGATTAACCTGATCAGCGGGCTGCTGGCGCGCGAGATCGACAACACCGATTTTACGGCGCCGGCGCGCGAGTTCGCCGCGCTGCAGTTCCTGCAACTGGTGGTCGTGGTACCGCAGCGGCGGGCGCTCGGATTCGACCAGCCGATGACCGAGGCCGAACTCGAGGCCTGGGCCGATTCGTCAGTCAGGCTGTTCCTGGGCGGTTGCCGCGGATGGCGGCGCTCGCCGTGACGGCCGCGCGCCGGTACGATAAGGGCCGTGGACAAGAACTAAAAGGAACCTTCGGTCATGACCAGCCAACGCATCAAGCTGCTCGCGCAATCCGCGGTGGTCGCGTTCATTGCGGCCATGGTGCTCGATCGGCCGGACCCGGCCCAGGGCGCCGCGGTCGAAAAGGTCGAGTTGCCGGCCTACAACGGGACTTTGAGGGATGATTACTACCCGCCGGACGCGCGCCAGCATTTTCTGCAGGGCCGGGCGCTGGTGGAATTCAGCTTGAATGGCAGCGGGGTACCGGCCGATGTGGTGGTCGTGGCTTCCGAACCGCCGCGTGAGTTTGAGAAATCCGCCCGCCTGCTGGTGAAGAATCTGCGCTTTGAAATTCCGGCCGGTTGGGAGGCAACTGCGGCTGCCGCCCGGCGATTTCGCATCGGGGTGCGTTTCCAGGTGGTGGACTGCCTCAATTTCTCGCACTGCCAGTCCGAGGCGCGCAACCCGCCGCCGGACTACGGCGAAGCCAACCGTACTTACATCGTCACGGCGCAGCGGCGCGTCCTGACGTTCGACAACCAACCGCCGGCAGCCCCGGTCCCGCCGCAAACCAGCGAGCCGGCAGCGCCGGCGTCTCCTTACCCCGTGCCTCGGCCACAGAGCGCACCGCCTGCGTCGGCGGAGCCGATCTACCCGCCGGGCTGAGGTTTTCAGCGCTCAGCCCGCGGGGCCGGTGGCGACAATTGGACGCGGCTGCGCCGCAACAGTGCCTGCCGGTCAGTGGCCGCTGGCTCCGCCGGTGGCAAACATATCCTTGCCCAGCTGGCCCTTGTGGGTGGTGCTGGTATCCATCATGTCGAACACCTTGACCTGATAGGCGATGTACTCATCGTGCGACACCGTGCCGTCGCCATCGGTGTCGATCTTGTGCATCATCGCTTTGGTCCGCAGGCCGCGCGCGAAGCCTCCGGTCGCAATACCGGCCAGTTCACCGCCGCTCGGGCTAATGAACTCCTTCGCATCGACGTTGCCTGACTTGTCCTTGTCGAGCATCGCGAAGACCTTCTCATGAAATGCAATCCATTCGTCCTTCGACACCATGCCGTCGCCATCGGTGTCGATGACGTGCATCAGTTTCATCGAATGCAGTCCGCTGGCGTAGCCCGCCGTGGCGAACGACACCATGTCATCCGCATTTGAAGCAACGGAGAAACTCAGCGCGAGCGCGCACGCAGCCCATAGGGCTGTGCGGCTGGTTGCAGGTGACGTGATCATTAGACGGTACCCCCCTGGAGGTAAGGAAAATGAGGTCAGGCACACTGTAATTCGTTCGTACCCGTGCTCAGGTTACATCGGCTCGGAGCGGCACCTGACCGATCGGCAATTGAACCGCGTACCGGGTGTCAAATCCGCCTCACTTTTTGCGTCACCAGCTGCCGGCATCCCCAGGGCCGGGAAAACCTGTGCGGCCGCATCCGGCATGCAAATGTCGTTTGAAACTGGAAGCCGGCACGGCCAATATAGTCGCGCACGAGCCGCGACTGATGTGCTACCGCGGTGCGCGCCGCGTGACAACCACAACAACCAGCTACCAGGGGAGAGATCGATGTTCCACCAGATACTGACGCCCGTTGCCGGAAACCTGCTGCTGTCGATGGCGGTTGCAGCGTTACCGATAGCGACCGTGCTGGTGGCCTTGGGGATTCTGCGCCGTCCTGCGTGGCAGGCCTCGCTGGCCGGCCTGATCGTCGGTCTGGTGATCGCGATGCTGTTCTGGCAGTTTCCGGCCGGGCTTGCATTCGACAGCGTGGCCGCAGGCAGCGTGTTCGCGCTCTGGCCGGTCATGTGGCTGGTGTTCAACGCGCTGTTGCTCTACAACATCGCGGTCATCTCCGGCCGATTCGACGCTTTCCGTGACTGGGTGCTGGTGCACCTGCCGAACGACCGGCGCGTGGTGCTGGTGGTGATCGGATTCTGCTTCGGTTCCCTGCTGGAAGGGGTCGCAGGCTTTGGCACACCGGTTGCCATTACCACTGCGCTGCTGATGATGGTCGGCCTGCCGGCGCTGGAAGCGCTCACCGTCACGCTGATTTTCAATACCGCCCCGGTCGCATTCGGCGCGCTGGGTACGCCGATCACGGTGCTGGCTCAGGTGACGGATCTGCCCGCCATCAAACTGGGCGCGATGGTGGGCCGCCAATTGCCATTCATCGCCCTGATACTGCCGTTCTATGTGATGGGGATCTACGGCGGCCTGCGTTCCATCCGGGCATTGTGGCCGCTGCTGCTGGTTGCCGGCGGCAGCTTTGCGTCGGCGCAGTTCATTGCCTCGAACTATATCGACTATTCGCTCACCGACGTGCTGTCGGCGCTGACGTCGCTGATCGTGACGCTGCTGTTCCTGCGGGTGTGGTCTCCGCCCGTCGACGCGGAATTCCTGATCAGCAGGCCGGTGACGCCGGAGGGCGCGAGCAAGGGGATGTCCCCGTGGCAGGGCTGGATTCCCTGGATCATCGTGTCGGCAGTGGTCATCGTCTGGACCCGGCTCAAAGTCGCAACGATCGGCGCCCAGACGATCCATTGGCCCGGGCTGCACAACGCAGTGTTCATCACGCTATACAACAAGGCCTATGCGGCGAACTGGGTGTTCCAGCCACTGGGCACAGGAACTGCGATCCTGGTGGCGACCCTCATCACCGCGGCGCTCGTGGGGGTCGGCCCGGGCCGTTACCTGCAGGCGATTGGCAAGACCTGGAAGCAGAGTCGCATCGCCATCCTGACGGTGGCACTGATTGTCGGCCTGGCATATCTCATGAATTACTCCGGCCTGAACTACACGCTGGGGCTGGGCGTTGCATCGGCGGGAATCTTCTTCCCGATGCTGTCGGCATTCCTGGGCTGGGTCGCGGTGTTTCTGTCCGGCAGCGATACCTCGGGCAACGCGCTGTTCGGCAACCTTCAGGTGGTTGCGGCCAATCAGCTCGGCCTGAATCCGGTGCTGATCGCCGCGACCAACTCATCCGGCGGTGTGATGGGGAAAATGATCTCGCCGCAGAATATTGCCACCGGTATTTCGGTGACCCATCTGCGCGGCCAGGAGGGCCTGGTGGTGGCGCGCACCTTCAAGCACAGCATCATATTGACGCTGCTGCTGGGCGTACTGGTGGTTCTGCAGCAGTACGTATTCCACTGGATGATTCCGTGATCGACTGACCCGCATGTCGCACCCGAGCGTTGCCGACAAACGGCGCGTATTTCATCAGCTGCATCGCAGCGGCTGCTTTGTCATTCCCAACCCATGGGACATCGGCAGTGCGCGCTATCTGCAGTCCCTGGGATTCAAGGCCCTGGCCACGACCAGTTCCGGTTTCGCCTGGTCACACGGGTATGCCGACGGCACGGTGCCGCTTGATCTGGTGGTCGCGCATCTGCGCGCGATCGTCGATGCCACGGATGTGCCGGTGAATGCCGATTTCGGGGCCGGCTTCGCCGCTACGCCGGAGGAACTCGAGGACAGCGTGCGCCGTGCGGTCAACACCGGCGTCGCGGGGCTGTCGATCGAGGATTCGACCGCGGACCCGGCGCGGCCGCTGTACGATCTGGCCACGGCGGTGTCACGGATGCGCAGCGCCCGCCGCGCGATCGACCGCAACGGCGGCGATACGCTGCTGGTGGGACGGGCCGAATGTTTTCTGGTCGGCCGGCCGGATCTTGCGGAGACAATTGCCCGGCTCAAGGAATACGCTGCAGCCGGAGCGGATTGCCTGTACGCGCCCGGCATCACCGCCAGGGAGCAGATCGAGGCCGTGGTGCGCGCCGTTGCGCCCAAGCCCTTCAACCTGCTGCTCGGCTATCCGAGCGAGCTGGCGGTAAAGGACATTGCCGCGCTCGGTGTGCGGCGCGTCAGTGTCGGCGGTGCACTGGCGCGTTGTGCCTGGGGCGGGTTCATGCGCAGCGCCCGATTATTGGCACAGCAGGGAAGCTTCGCCGGATTCGCCGACGCCGCACCAGGCCGGGAGCTGGACGGCTTCTTCAGCGACGATCGGCGGCAACGAGCTGGACAATAGGCGAGCGTCGATGTGAAACTAGCGGCGGCTGTCGAATAATATTCACAAGCCAGTCGCGCCCGGCGACGCTGCGGTCATTTACCTGTCACCCGGTGACCGCAGAATAATTTCAGCTCGTATGCGGGTGACCAACATCGAGCGCGGCATGCTTCAAAGACAAACGGAACAGCAGCTCGCTGGCGCGAACCTTCATGGGATCTGCCGTTTAACATAACTTTCGCACAATTTAGGGGAATAACAATGCGTGTCTCAAGATTCCTGCCACTAAAACTGGCGACCGGCGCGGCGATTGCGCTGTGCATGGCGGCGATGTCGCCCGCCAACGCCTGGGATTGCTCCGCGTTACCCAGCCATTACGCCCTCAAGGAGGCCCTCATTAAAGCGCAGGCGGCATCGAACGGGGGCTTCGGTCTGCAGATGTGGGGCACTATGGTCGATCGCGATGGTCAGGTGTGCGCGGTCGCCTTCACCGGCTCGGATCGCGGTGCACAGTGGCCCGGAAGTCGCGTGATATCGGCGCAGAAGGCCTACACGGCCAACGCCTTCAGCCTGCCCGGCCTTGCGCTATCCACCGCCAATCTCTATTTCGCGGTCCAGCCCGGCGGTAGCCTTTATGGCCTTGCAACCAGCAACCCGGTCGACCCTGCATTGGCCTACTTAGGTCCAGCCTCCGATTTTGGCACTGCTGCGGACCCAATGGACGGTTATCGCGTCGGTGGCATAAATGTCTTCGGCGGCGGCCTGGCTCTGTACAACAAGCACCACGAGATTATCGGCGCTGTCGGTGTGAGTGGCGATACCTCCTGCGCAGACCATAACATCGCCTGGAGAACTCGTAACAATCTGGGACTCGATCACGTGCCTCCAACGGCCATTATCTCCGGCGATGCGACCCGTCCCGACAACATTGTGTACGACCTGGTGCCGCAGGCTGGCCAGCAGTCGGGCCTCAGTCCGAGTGGTTGGGGACATCCAGCGTGCACTGCTGCGTCCACTGCCGATGCGGCAGCCCTGCCGGTCGTGTCGCCCTAGTGGGGCTGGTAGGCTGAATTGCGGAGCCCGCGCGTGCGCGCGGGCTCCGTTGCTTCGCGCATTATTCGCCCTGCGGCGCACCTAACAGCCGCGGCACATCCAGCGAGTCTTCCACGGCGTCGGCCAGACGCTCGAGCATCTGTTCGCGTCGCGCAGGATGATTCACGCTCAGCGGCTGTGGCAGTCCGGCCCAGCGCAGCAGCGCCGCGCAGGCCGAGGGCCGTTCGAACAGTCCGTGCAGGTAGCTGCCAAGGATCTGGTGGTCGGCGGAAATCGCGCCGTCGCGGCGATCGTGCTCGAGCATGACGGCCGGATGATCCAGCGCCGGTCCTTCGCTCTGACCGGCGTGGATCTCATATCCGCTGACGGCGGCCTGCTCCAGGCACAGGGTGCCTTCGACATTGAGCAATTGCTTGCAGCGTTGCAGTTCTGTGCGCATATCAAACCAGCCAAACCCGGTACTCTCCCCGACCGGCCCTTCCACGCCCAGCGGATCGGCGATGGTTCGGCCCAGCATCTGAAATCCGCCACACACGCCCAGCAGCTTGCCGCCGAAGCGCAGGTGTCGCTGCAAGTGTTGCGCCCAGCCATGCGCGCGCAGCCAATCCAGATCGGCGCGGACATTTTTTGAACCCGGAAGAACGATCAGATCGGCACCCGGTGGGCAGCGCGTGCCATCGACATAGCGCAGATCGATCTGCGGATGCGATCGCAGCGGGTCGAGATCGGTGTGGTTGCTGATGCGCGGCAGTACCGGGACCACCACCCGCAGCAGATCGTGCGTCGCAGCGGCGGCCGGCTCGCGGCTAATGCCGTCCTCGGCATCCAGTTGCAGGCCGTGCAGATAGGGCAGAACGCCAAACACCGGTTTTCCGCTGTGCCGCTCCAGCCAGTCCAGCCCGGGCTGCAGCAGACCCATGTCGCCGCGAAAGCGATTGATGACGAATCCGGTCACCCGCGCCTGCTCACTGCTGCTCAGCAGCGCCAGCGTGCCCACCAGATGCGCGAACACGCCGCCGCGGTCGATATCCGCGATCAACACCACCGGGCAGTCGACCGCTTCGGCAAAGCCCATGTTGGCGATGTCGCCCTCGCGCAGATTGATCTCCGCGGGCGAGCCGGCGCCTTCGACGATCACGGTGTCGTAAGCCGCCTGCAGTCGCCGGTACGAGGCGAGCACCGCATCGCGCGCCACGCGCTTGTAGTCGTGATAGTCGCCGGCGCCCAGGTGACCGATCGCGCGCCCGTGCACGATGACCTGCGCGTGAGTATCGCTCTCGGGCTTGAGCAGCACAGGATTCATGTCGATCGTGGCGGCGATGCCCGCCGCCTGCGCCTGCAGTGCCTGGGCGCGACCGATCTCGCCGCCATCGACAGTCACCGCGCTGTTGAGCGACATGTTCTGCGGTTTGAAGGGCGCGACACGCACGCCCTGCCGCCGCAGCACGCGGCACAGTCCGGCGACCAGCGTGCTCTTACCGGCGTCCGAGGTCGCGCCCTGAATCATCAGCGTGCGCATGGTCAGCCCGGTGTGTGCTGCGCGCAGTGGCCGATGATGCGCTGCAGTTGCTTCAGTCCATCGATCAGCGCGGCTGGACCGGGCTGCAGGATGTCGCAGGATTTGATCTCCGACAGTCGTCCGTGGCGCATTGCGGGCGCCGCCTGGCGCGCCCGGTCGAGGCCGTGCTGCAATGCCGCCACCAGTGCATCGGCGCGCGCGGCGGCCTCGACCAAGCCGCCCAGCAAGCGGATGAACGCGAGGATCTCTTCGATGCCGGCGCGGATCAACTCCGCCGTGATGTCGGCCTGCAGGTCGGAGAAGCCCAGCGCCAAGTCGGGCTTGAGTGCCACGATGCGCTCGATCCTGGCGCTGGTGAAAGCAGCGACGCGCAGCTTTTCGCGACGCGCGTTGCAGCCGTCGGCTTGCTTCACGATGGTTCAGCGGCTCTTTTGAAGATGCGGATTGCGAATACTATACTCGCTGGTCCGATCTCGCCGCAGGAGCCACGATGTCAACGCAACCAACCCGACCGCTGGCGCTGCTCTCGCTGCTGGCGTTGTCAGCCATCGCGATGCTCGGCGTCCCGGCAGCGCCGGCGCCAGCCGCCGGCGCCGCGGCGCCCCCGATGAAGATCGGCATCATCGGCGCCGGAAAAATCGGCGGCACGCTCGCCACGCTGTGGGTGAAGGCCGGTCATGAGGTGCTGATCTCATCGCGCTACCCGGACGAACTCAAGCCGCTGGCGCAAACTCTCGGACCCCGGGCCCATGTCGGCACGCCGCGCGAGGCCGCGGTGTTCGGCGACGTGGTGCTGATATCGATCCCGTACGGCGCACTGCCCCAGGTGGGCAGGGACCTGGCGAGCGAGCTCGCCGGGAAAATCGTGCTCGACACCGGCAATCCCTATCCCGAGCGCGACGGCGACATGGCGCTCGAGGCACGCCGTAAAGGTACCGGTGTCGCCTCGGCCGAATACCTGCCCGGCGTGCGGCTGGTACGCGCGTTCAATGCGATCAACTACAAGAGCCTGCAGAGTGAAGCCCATCGCGCCGGTGAGCCGGTTGCCATACCGCTGGCCGGCGATGATTCGCAGGCGCTTGCAGTGGCATCGCAGCTGGTGAAAGACGCAGGGTTTGAGCCGGTGGTGGTCGGTCCGCTGTCGAGCGCGAAGCTGTTCGATGTCGGCTCGCCGGTCTACGTGCAGCTGCTGACGGCCAAGGAGCTGCGCGCGCGGCTCGGCCTGTAGCGGCTCAGCCGGCGAACGACTCGGCGCGGATTCGCCCATACCAGCGCTGCGCGGCGCGCGCCTGCTGCGCGCCGCAGGGGGCGCCAGTCAGCTCGGCCGGCAACTCCAGCGCGGCAATCCTGCCCTCCTGGACGGCAAAGCGGCCGTGAATCGAAATCGCGCTGTCCGGCGCCAGCATGCTGTAGCAGACGCTGTCGAATGCCGGTGCCGGCACCTCGCGGCCGGCCAGCAGCGACACGATCGCACGCGCGCATTGCCTGGCCTGGCTTACAGCGGCGGACGCGGATTTTGGCATCGCGTCGGCGATGCAGGCGTCGCCGATGACATGCAGGTTGCGGATCAACTGCGACTCGAACGTTTCGGGCGCTATTGGACACCATCCATGATCGGATGCCAGGCCGGCGTCGGCCGCGATCTGGCCCGGGGCCTGCGGCGGAATGATGTTGGCGACCGCAACCCGGTGCGCAGCATTGGCGGTATACACGGTCATGCTGGCGGTGTCGACGCGTACCACGGCGCCGTCCTGGGTAGGCGCGATCCACTCGATCATGCCCGGATACAGCGATTGCCAGGCGGCGCTGAACAGATCCTGGCGCGGAAAATGATTATTGGAATCGAATATCAGCACCTTGGAGCGCGGCTTGTGGCGCGAAAGGTAATGCGCGATCAGGCTGGCGCGCTCGTATGGGGCGGGCGGACAGCGCATCAGGCCGGCGGGAACGCTGATCGCGACCACGCCGCCATCGTCCATCGCGCGCAGCTGCATCGCCAGGCGCTGCGTCTGGCCACCCGCCTGCCAGGCGTGCGGCATGCCGTGCGTTGCGGCTTCATCGTAACCATCGGGTTTGTTCCACAGAAAGCGGATGCCGGGCGCGACCACCAGGCGGTCGAACGGCAGCGTTCGGCCGCGCTCGAGCCGGACGCTGCGGCCGGTGGCATCGATGGCGGCCACGCGATCGCGTACCAGCGTGACGCCGGCGCGCTGCAGGCCGGCGCGTGACAGCGTGATCGATGCCATGTCGCGCAGGCCCACCAGCACCTCGTTGCTCATGGGGCAGGTGGCGTAGTACTCGATCGGATCGATCAGGCTGACGATGACCGAGGCGTCGAGCCGTCGCAGCTGCAGCGCACAGGCCGCACCGGCAAAACCACCGCCGATGATCACTACGCGGCCTTTGGCCGGCGCGCGCGCACGCGCGGCGCGCGTCAAACCGGTCAGGCCGCAGGCTGCGGCCAGCGCGCCCAGTCGCAGAAAGCGGCGGCGGCCGATCACTCCCATTCCAGCTGCTGGTAGACGCGCGCCACGTTGCGCGGATGGGTAGTGTCCCAGAGCAACCAATGCGGCTTCTCCGACGCCGCGACCTTTGCGATCGCGTCCTGCATCGAGCCGCCCTGCGCCAGCTCGTCATGCACGCCGTCGATCAGCGCACGCAGGTAGCGTCGCTCTGCATCGAGCGCCGATGCCAGGTCGGCTGTGACCGGGCCATGACCGGGCACCGTGCGCCTGACCTGCAGCAGTGCCAGCTGATCGATCACCGCCAGCCAACCGCTGGCACTGCCGTCGAGTGCCGGCAGGCGATCGCGAAACAGCAGATCCCCGGCCCACAGGGTGCGGCTGCTGTCATCGAGCACCGTGAGGTCGCAATCGGTATGGGCGGTCGGCCATGATTGCAGGTGCAGATGGCGTCCACCCAGGTCAAGATCGAGTGTCTGACGCACCGCCCGGTCGGGCGCGATGATCTGCGCCGCGTCCGCCGGCTGATCCAGATCGTCCGCGTAATGCTGCAGGAAGAAATCGCGGCTGCGCGCGATCGCCGCGGCCAGCGCCCAATGCCCGATGAAGCTTGGCCGATCCGGCTGGAAGGCGGCGTTGCCGAGCACATGATCGACGTGCACGTGGGTGTTGATGACGTAGCAGATCGGTCGCCTGGTACGCAGCCTGATGGCGCTGCGCAGTGCCCGGCCGATGCGCGTGGAGCCGCCGGTATCGATGACGGCGACACATCGGCTGCCGACGATAAAGCCGATGTTGGCGATGTCGTCGTGGCCCGGGGCATCCAGCGCCAGTTGCTGGCCGAGATGCACGAACACGCCCGGCGCCAGTTCGAGCACCGTGAGCGGCTCGGCGGCGGTCGCCAGTCCGGGGCCCCCGGCCAACGGCCAGAGCAGGACGCAGATCCACGACCGAATGAATAACGCGCGAAGTCGGATGCGCCTCAACGGCCGCCGCCGGCTCCCGCCGCCATGTTGGTCGCGGCGCTCTCGGCCACACTGCCGCGCCAGCTGGCGTTGAAATGCGCGTCCCTGGAGTCAACGATGTCCACCGTCAGCGGTGCCGGCAGCGGCCGGTCGGAAGCCAGGCGCAGCGTCGGGTTCTCGCTCAGGGAAATGCCGGTGTCGGCCTCGAGCAGCGTGCGGCCATCAGTGCTGAATCGAATGTGCGCGACGTAGTGCGAAGGAATCGGCTCACCGCTGCGCGGATCGATCTGAAATCCGGAATTGTTGGGGTGACGAATGCTGATCAGCATCGACTTCGCATCCGGCGAGGGGCGGAAGCGGATATCGCCCAGCGTGCCGGCGGTGGCGGCACCCGGTGGCGCGGAACAGCCGCCGCTGGCGTTCACCCAGGTACTGCGCATCTCCAGTCGGCCGTCGGTGGTCTCGGCGATCGCGCGCACCGAGGTGAAGCGATCCACGCGCACTCGCAGGCCGATTTCGGCCACGCGCGCGCCGGCGGCGACATCGAAGGTTGCCGCCACGGGTGACGGATTGTTGTCAATGATCACCCGGATCTGCCTGATGTGGCCAACTGCGGCATCGCCGAAGCGCAACGTCAGTGGGGTCGCCGCCGGATCGGGCGTGTTCGCCGGAGCGTCCAGACTCATATAGCTCTCATCGAGCAGGCCGATGCTGCGCTCGGGGTAGAACTGGCGCTGCAGATATTCCCAGGCGCCGCTCGAAGGCGTCTGGCCGTCGCTGACGGCAAGTGACGGGCCGCAGCAGCAGAGCAGCAGGACGGCAGATGCCGCGGTGCGCCGCGGCGGCGCGCGGCGCGCGATCGGAGCATCCACGATGGTCGTTAACTGGCGTCTGGTAAGGCTCGATGACATAGCGGCGGATTTTACTCTCTAAACCGCGGTGCAAATGGTGCCGTCTCGCACGCGTGGTCCTTGAAATTAATAACGTTACTTGTCATTAACTTACGATACTATCATCGACCCATTCTATCCAGTGCCGAACCGGCAGCGCGGTACCTGCGGCCAGGTGCGCGATACAGCCGATATTGGCGGACAGAATGATCTGCGGCTGTGCCTGCAGCAGGTGGCCGAGCTTGCGCGCTCGCAGCTCGAGCGCCAGATGCGACTGCAGCAGTGAATAGCTTCCGGCGGAGCCGCAGCACAGCTGCGGTTCGCTTACCGGCAGCAGCTGCGCTCCGAGCGCGCCCAACAACTGTTCGAGCTGGTGCTTGAGCTTCAGGCCGTGCTGCAGCGTGCAGGGCTGGTGCAGGGCAATGCGGGTGACCGCGCCGGGGCCGATGCGGCGCCGCAGTGGCTCGAGTTCGGGCTCAAGGAACTCGACCAGATCGCACGCGGCGTCAGTGACGCGGCGCGCCTTGGCGGCATAAGCGACATCTGCACGCAGCAGTTGCGCATACTCCCTGACCATCACCGCGCAGCCCGAGGCATTGATGACGATGGCCTCGATGGCGCCGGATTCCAGCTGCGGCCACCAGGCGTCGATATTGCGCCGGGCATTCTCCAGCGCGCCGCGCTGGTCGTGCAGATGGTGGCGGATGGCGCCGCAGCATCCCGAGCGTGCATCGACCAGCGCCTGCACGCCGATGGCGTCGAGTACCCGCGCGGTGGCGGCGTCGATCGATGGCGCCATGGCCGGCTGGGTGCAGCCGTTGAGCAGCAGCACCTGGCGCGCATGCACGCGGCGCGGCCACGCACCGGGCGCGCGGCGGGGCTTGAGCTTGGCGCGCAGCGCGCCCGGCATCGCAAAGCGCAGCGCGCGCCCCAGCTGCAGTGCGGTGGCGAACAGTCGGGGCCGTGTCAGGCCTTCGCGCAGCAGCCAGTGGAACAGGCGTTCATTCAACGGACGCCGCACTTGTGATTCCACCACCGCGCGGCCGATATCCAGCAGATGTCCGTAGTCCACGCCGGACGGGCAAGTGGTCTCGCAGGCGCGGCAGGTCAGGCAGCGGTCAAGGTGCAGCTGGGTGCTGCGTGTGGCGGGTGTGCCCTCGAGCACCTGCTTGATCTGGTAGATGCGCCCGCGCGGGCCATCCAGTTCGTCGCCCAGCAGCTGGTAGGTGGGGCAGGTCGCATTGCAGAACCCGCAGTGCACGCAGGCACGCAGGATGGCGTTGGCGGTATCGCCCTGCGGCGTAGCTTTGATCCAATCCGCGAGCCTGGTTTCCACGCCGGCGCCTTACAGATCCGCGATCAGCCGGCCGGGATTGAATATGCGGTGCGGATCGAAGCGCGCCTTGAGGCGACGGTGGATCGCGAGCACGCTGGGCGCCAGCGGATGAAACCGCTGGCCCGGCGCGCCGCCGCGCCAGTGCAGCGCGGTGCCGCCGGCGGCGGTCGCCAGGGCTCGCAGCTGCGCGGCCGGCAGATCGCTCGCGCACCAGCGCAGCGCCCCGCCCCATTCGATCAGTTGCGTGCCGGCGCCGGCAACAGGCGGCGCGCTCGACGGCAGCGACAGTCGCCACAGCGTGTCCGTGTCACGGAAAAATGTGTGCGTCTGATCGCGCAGGCTGCGCCACCACGGGTCGGCGAGCGCGGCATCGAGCAGTTCACCTCCGAGGCGGGTCCGAGCCGCGCGCAGCGCCGACGGCGCACCGGATAAGCGTACCCGGGCCTGCCCGTTCCACCAGCCGCTCGCCGAGATCGGCAACGGCAGGCCGGCCCAACGGTTGAAGCTCTCGAGCGCCTGGGCCGCCGGCATCTCGAACTGCAGCGTCTGCTCGGTGCGCGGCAGCGGCAGCACTTTCAGCGACACTTCGGTGATGGCGCCGAGAATGCCGAGCGAGCCGCACAGCAGGCGGGAAACATCGAAGCCGGCGACGTTCTTGATGACTTTGCCGCCAAAATGCAGCAGCTCGCCGTCGGCGCACAGCAGTACCGCCCCCAACACGAAATCGCGCGCGGCGCCGGCCTGAGAGCGCCGCGGTCCCGACAGGCCGCAGGCGATGATGCCGCCAATCGTGGGATCGGGCGCGAACGCCGGCGGCTCGAAGGCCAGGAACTGACGGTTGCGTGCCAGCAGGCTTTCGATGTCGGACAGTGACGTGCCGCAGCGCGCCGTGATCACCAGTTCCGACGGCTCGTAATCAACCACCCCGCAGTAGCCGCGCATATCCAGTAAAGCGCCATCGCAGCGCTCGCCGTAGAAGTCCTTGGTGCCGGCGCCGCGCAGCCGCAGCGGCGTCTTTGCCGCATTGGCGTCGATCACGCGTCGGCGCAGGTCCTGCAGCGCGCTGTCCATCCGGTCCATCTAAAAGCGCGGCAGATCGGGATGCGCCAGCCGCCCGTGTCGCACGTGCATGCGGCCGTATTCGGCGCAGCGCGCCAAGGTTGGAATGGCCTTGCCCGGATTGAGCAGCCCCGGTGGATCGAAGGCGCGCTTGACGGCGAAGAACGCCGCGCGCTCGGCCGGCGAGAACTGCACGCACATCGAATTGAGCTTCTCCACGCCGACGCCGTGCTCGCCGGTGATGGTGCCGCCCAGCTGCACGCACAGTTCCAGGATATCGGCGCCGAAGCGGTCGGCGCGCTCCCATTCGCCGGTGCGGTTGGCATCGAACAGGATCAGCGGGTGCAGGTTGCCGTCGCCGGCGTGAAATACGTTCATGCACTGCAGGCCGTACTTGTGTTCCATCTGTTCGATGGCCTTGAGCATCTGCCCGAGGTTCTTGCGCGGAATGGTGCCATCCATGCAGTAGTAGTCGGGCGAAATGCGGCCGGCGGCGGGGAAGGCGTTCTTGCGTCCCGACCAGAAGCGCAGGCGCTCGGCTTCGGAGCGCGAGACCGAGATGGCGGTGGCGCCGGCGGCCTGCAGCACGCGCTCCATGGCGCCGACTTCCTCGTTGACTTCCTCCGGCGTGCCATCCGACTCGGCCAGCAGGATTGCCGCGGCAGACAGGTCGTAGCCCGCATTGACGAACGGCTCGACCGCCGCCGCCGCTTTGCGATCCATCATTTCCAGACCGGAAGGGATGATGCCGGCCGCGATGATTGCCGCCACCGCCTCGCCGGCCTTGCCGACGTCGTCGAACGAGGCCATCACCACCTGAGCCAGCTCCGGTTTCGGCACCAGTCTGAGAATCACTTCGGTCACGATCAGCAGCAGGCCCTCCGAGCCGATGCAAAGCGCCAGCAGGTCCAGGCCGGGCGCATCGAGCGCGCCACCACCCAGTTCGATCGGCTCGCCGTCGATGGTGCATCCGCGCAGCCCGAGCACGTTATGCAGTGTCAGGCCGTACTTGAGGCAGTGCACGCCGCCGGAGTTTTCGGCGACGTTGCCGCCGATGCTGCAGGCGATCTGGGAAGAGGGGTCCGGGGCGTAGAACAGGCCATAGGCCGCTGCGGCTTCCGAAACCGCCAGATTGCGCACGCCGGGCTGCACGCGCGCGATGCGCGCCGGCGCGTTGATCTCGAGGATGCGATCGAAGCGTGCCAGCGACAGCACGACGCCGCAAGCGTGCGGCATCGCGCCGCCCGACAATCCGGTGCCGGCACCACGGGCGACTACCGGTACCCCAAGCCGGCGGCATTCCACCAGTACGGCACGCAGTTCCGCTTCCGTGCGCGGCAGAGCGACCAGCATCGGCTGTTGGCGGAACACCGACAGTCCGTCGCATTCGTACGGGCGCAGCTCGTTGTCGCCACTGAGTACGCAGTCCGCCGGTAACACTGCGCGCAGCGCCGCGGCCACCGCGAGCCGGCGGCCGGGCGCCGGCGCCTCGTCGGACTGGCTCCAGCGCGGCTCGTCGGCATCGAATTCAGCTTGCGGCATCGTTGATCTGCGTTGCAACTCACGCGGAGCCGCATCATGACCGGCGCCCGGCCGCCGATCAATCTTGGCGCTCAATGCCCGCCGGTGCCCGCGGCCGCGCTCGCGTCCGCGCGCCAGCGATCGCGAAACGCTGCCAGTTCCTCGACACTCATGTCCGAGACCATGACCGCGGTAAACGGGCCCGCCTGCGTTGTCGTCAGGTGATAGCCGTCGATCGCGCCGTCGCGCGGCGCCGCCATCGCGATGGCATCGCGCGGCCAGACGTAGACATTGATCTGGTGATGGCCGTGCTGGTAGACCAGCGCGGCCACCCGGGTGGATCCGAGATAATCGACCCGGGCGCCGAGCAGCGTGTCGCCCGGTTGGGCAAGTTCCGGCACCGGGGGCGAGAACGGCAGCTGGCTGGATAGCCATGGCTTGACCGTATGATGGTCCGAGGACAAGACGTCGATCGGATGCGGGCCCAGCATCGCACGCACCGAGGCGCTCACCAGTTCGGAGCGCAGATCCGGCGAGCGCGGCCAGGATTGGCCCAGCAGGAAGCCGCCAATCGCCACGATGAGCCCGGCGGCGATCGCACCGAACCACTGCGGTTGAAATCTCAGCCGCCGAGCCTCCGAGCGGAGCTGGGCGCTGATGCGAGCGCCCAGATCGGCGGGCACCGGGTAGCGCAGCGCAGCCGCATGCAGTTGCCCGACCAGCGAGCGGCGCTCGGCCAGCCATGCGGTGCACTGCGGGCATTCCCGCAGATGCGCTTCGACCGCAAGCCCGGTGGTGAGCTCCAGCTCGTCATCGATGTAGGCGTCCAGCAGCGATCGGGCCTCATCGTGGGTCATGGCAATGCTCGCTGTTCGCCACGCACCAGCTGTGCGAGCTGATCGCGGGCCCGCGACAGCCGCGACATCACGGTGCCGATCGGACAGCCGGTGATGCCGGCGATCTGCCGATACGACATGGCCTCGAATTCCCGCAAGATGAGCACCTCGCGCTGTTCGAGCGGCAATCGGGCGATCGCCAGGCGCAGACGTGCGCCCTCGTCCTCGGCCACGACCGTGGTCATCGGATCTTCCGGGCCCGGGTTGGCGGCACTCCAGCGGCCTTCCAGGATGGTCGCGGTATCCGATTCGAGCTCATCCAGGGGTACCCGGCCGGCAAGCCGGTTTTTGCCGATCCAGGTGTGGGCCGAATTGCGCACGATCTGCAGCAGCCAGGCGCGTGCATCACCGCCGTGGTAGCTGTCGAAATACTGTAGTGCGCGCATCACGGCCTCCTGGACCACGTCCGCCGCATCGGCCTCGTTGCGGCAGATCCAACGCGCGAGATTGTACGCGGCGGGCAGGTGTGGCAACGCCACGGCCTCGAAGCGTCGTGTCCGTGCCCCATCGCCTACCGGCATTGTCTGGCTCCTGACCAACAAGACCGCTGCCCCGCCCGTTTTATTCCAAGGGTAGCGGATTTTCGTAGAGCGGCGGGAATAAACCGCACGGCCGGGAAGTCTCCCATGCAGTCAGAACTCATTAGCAAGGAGATTTCCATGTCCAACGACGATCCGATCGTGACCTCGCGTCGGCGCGCGCTGCGCTGTCTGGCCTTCGGCGGGGCGGGGACGCTGTTTACGCTGGCGGGCGGTGTGCTGACGCCGATGGACCTGGTTCTGGCCGGCACCGATCGCAAGTCGGCCGCTGCGGCCGGAGTGCCACTGTTCGTTCAGATCAGTGATACGCATATCGGCTTCAATAAGGAGGCCAATCCTGATGTCCCCGGTACGCTCAGGCAGACCATCGAGCTGGTGAATGCGATGTCCGTGAGCCCGGCGCTGATCCTGCATACCGGCGATATCACCCATCTGTCGCGGCCCGAGGAGTTCGATACCGCGGCCCAGCTGCTGTCGCAGCTTCGGGTCACCGAGCTGCATACCACGCCAGGAGAGCATGATGTCGCCGATGCCACGGTGACGGAATATTTCAATCGCTACGGCCAGGCGTCCGATCGCCGCGGCTACTACAGCTTCGATCACCAGGGCGTGCACTTCATCAGCCTGATCAACGTGCTCAATTTCAAGGCCAACGGACTCGGCGCGCTCGGACAGCCACAGCTGGAGTGGCTGGAAGCGGACCTCAAGGGCCGTTCTGCCAGCACGCCGATCGTGGTGTTCGCACATATGCCGTTATGGACCATCTACGAGCCCTGGGGCTGGGGCACCGCGGATGCGGACCAGGCGATGAGCTACCTGCGCCGCTTCGGATCGGTCACGGTGCTCAATGGCCACATCCACCAGATCGTGCAAAAGGTCGAAGGCCACATCACCTTCCACACCGCGCGCTCATCGGCCTACCCACAGCCAACCGCCGGGGATGGCCCGGGGCCCGGACCACTCACGGTGCCGCGCGATCAGCTGCCGAAAATGCTCGGCCTCAGCAGCGTGACGGTGCAGCGGTATCCGAACTCGCTGGCCGTGACCGACACCACCCTGGCATGAAGGAGCAGCCATGTTGACCATCGAAGCCACTATCGATCGGATGCGAAACTTCAATATTAGTCCGGCTGTACCTGGTGCGCGGCGCCGGGCCTTCGCGGCAGCGCTGTGCGCGTGTGGGCTGCTGGCGCTCGCCAGCGGCAGCGTGAGCCTGGCAGCGGAGCCCGCCGCCGCGCCGAACGCCGCGCTCGGCAGTATCGCGATTCGCAACTTCATGTTCGAACCGATGTCCCTGGCGGTAGCAGTGGGCACGACCGTGACCTGGAAGAACTTCGACGGCGAACCACATACCATCCACAGCATCGACGACACGTTTCGATCGGGCGCGCTCGACCAGAACGACTCCTTCAGCTTCAAGTTCGACAAGCCGGGCACTTACCGCTACGCCTGCTCGATTCATCCGCAGATGGTCGCGACCATCGTGGTGAAGTAGCGTCGCGAGCGAGGGTCAGGGCGGGGAAGAGGGCGGTCGCAGCGCCGGTTTGCGCCACACGCTGGCCAGCCATGGCTGCTGCTCGAACGGCAGGCCGGCGGGCCGGTAATAGTGCTCCAGCTCGATGAGGCCGGCGTCCGTCAGATAGCGGCGCCAGGCCTGCAGATCGTGGTAGGCGCCATAGCGGCCGCGGTTCCAGCCTTCCTCGTTGTCGCCGCGCGGGTTGGAGCTGAACAGCACGCCGCCGCACTTCAATGTGGCGCGCAGCTGACGCAGCACGCGCGGCAACTCGCGCCCCGGCACATGAAACAGCGATGCGTTGGCATATACGCCGTCGAAATATCCATCCGGCAGATCGAGCTGGAGAAAATCCTGCTGCCATACCTCGCAGCCGCTGTCGGCGCGGGCCATGGTCACGAATTGCGCGGCACCCTCCAGTCCGATGGCCAGGTGGCCGAGCCCGGCGATGGTGCGCAGGTCGCGGCCCGGGCCGCAGCCGAAATCCAGAATCCGGTACGGCGGCGTGGCTTCGATATGACGCAGCAGCGCGCCGATGTTCTGGCTCACGTCGTGATCGCGCGTGCCGGCCCGAAATTCCTGGGCGCGCTGGTTATAGTGCTCGAGCGTGAGATCGACAATGCGTGCCGAATCGTCCGGCGGGGTGGTCATCCGTGTCCGCCTTCCCCCAGGCGCCGCTGCGCGTCGAGCAGGGCCGGATAGGTGGGATCAACGGTGTGCGACAGGTGATCGACTGCCGCCTGGAAGGCATCGTGCGCCGACTGCGCGTCGCCTTGAGCGGCACGCACCTGTCCGATCATCAGCCATGCCAGGCCGGTGCGGTTTGAGTATGAAATACCGCCTTGTAGCATCTGTGAGATGGCAAGCGCCTGTCGGGCATCATCGCCCGCGTCGTCCAGTCGCCCCTCGCGCAGATTGAGTTCCGAGCGGGCCAGCAGGGCGCGCACGGTGGTGGCGATAGGTCGTTGGCCGCTGATTACCCCGGTCAGTGCGGCGCGCGCCTCGGCCGCTGAACCATGCTCGAGCGCGGCTCGTCCCTGCGTCAGCAGCAGTCCCAGCGCCGCCGGAGAACCCGCCGGCACGGCGCCGGCGGCGATTGCGGCTGCCTTGCCGAGGTAGTCTGCGGCGGCGCCCGCATCGCCGTCCGATACCGACACTGACGCCAGTCCGACCAGGCAGTACATGCTCTGCGCGGCGGTGCCGGACTTTGCCGCCAGTTCCACACACTGTGCGTACCTGGAGCGCGCCTCATCGAAGCGCCCGACGTTTTCAAGCTGCCGCGCCAGGTTGGCAACCAGGTACGGCGGAGCCTGCGGCTTGCCGCTGTCCTGCATCACGATCTGCAGCGTCTGTTCGAAAATCTCCAGCGCGCGCCTTGAGTCACCCGCGCCATCGCTGACGATGCCCCAATTGTTGCGCACCGAGATGGCGTCTGCGCTGCGCTCGCGACCGGCTCGGGCAAACATCTGCAGCGCCTGGGCGTAGTCGCGCTCGGCTTGCGCATTGTGGCCGCCGAGGTGCTCTGCAAAGCCGACGCTGCCGATGAAGTCTGCCTCCGTAGCCGGGGATGCATGCGGCGAGCGCCGCAGCCGCTCGAGAGCGAGGTTGCCGTACTTCAATGCGGCGGCGGCGTCGTTGGCGTTCTGGCCCATGTAACTGAGGTACTCCAGACACTCGGCGGCCTGTTCGTCCGAGGTCCCGGGCGCATCGATAACCGCGTGCAGCGTCGCCGATGCCTCCGCCACTCCCCCGAGCGAACCCAGGATGATCGCGTGATCACAACGGATCTGCGCCTTCAGATCCAGGTCGCGCGAGTTCGCCACTTCATCCAGAGCCTGGCGCAGCAGCGGCTGCGCCTGCGCGTCGTTCCCGGTGGTGTGATAGTGGATGCCCAGCATATCGAGCACGGCGGCATGATCTTCCGGATCATCGTGGAATTCGCTGGCCGCCAGCAATTCGCTCCGGGCCAGCATGTCGCTCACGCTGACCGGCTTGTCCGACTGCGCGGCATCAGTGATCAGCAGGTCCAGAAAATCCTGCACCGCGCGGTTGCGCGCGACCAGCGAGAGTGCGCGGTCGCGTTCGTAATTCGCACGGTCACGCTCGTGGGTGGTGTGACGCAATTGCAGCGCCTGCAGAACGCCGAAGACGGTGAGCAACAGCGCCAGTCCGGATGCCGCACCGACTGCCACACGGTGCCGGCGGGCGTACTTGCGCATTCGGTAACCGGTGCTGGCGGGACGCGCGAGGACCGGTTCATGGTTCAGGTAGCGCCGAACGTCGGCCGCCAGCTCCGAAGCTGCGCCGTAGCGCCGGGTGCGGTCCCTGTCCAGCGCCTTGCTGGTGATGCAGTCGAGATCGCCGCGCAGCAGACTCACCAGCTGCCTGCGATCGGTACTGCGAGCCGCGGCGACCGCCGCCGACGAATCCCGGTCCGATTGAACCTTGGCACTCGGGCTCGGCGGCTCGTCTTCGCGCAGCTTTCGCAGCATCTGATCGAGCGGTTGCTGGTCGCGCTGCCTGGTTTCGAACGGCTTCAACCCGGTCAATAGCACGTACAGCACGACCCCCAGTGAGTAGACGTCAGTGCGCGTGTCGACATCGTGCACGCCAGGAGCGATCTGCTCCGGACTCATGTACCCAGGCGTCCCCAGAAAATGTCCAAATTGGGTAAATACACTGTTGCCTGCAGCCTGCGGCGCGCTGGCTTTCGCCAGCCCGAAGTCGATGATCCGCGGCACCGGCTTACCGTCCACTTCGACCACCAGAATGTTGGGCGGTTTCAGGTCGCGATGAATGATCGCTTTCTGGTGTGCGTGCTGCACGCCGTCACAGGCCTGGGCGAAAAGCTCCAGGCGTTGCCGGATGTCGAGTCGCTTCTGGTCGCAGTACTCAGTGATGGGCGGGCCGGCGACGTACTCCATGACCAGGTACGGCTGGCCCTGGGGCGTGGCTCCGGCGTCGAACACCTTGGCGATGGCCGGATGATCCATGATTGCCAGCGATTGGCGCTCCGACTTGAAGCGTTGCACGATCGCCTCGTCGTACATTCCGGCCTTGATCAGCTTCAGGGCTACCTGGCGCCGCACCGGAGAGGTCTGCTCGGCCAGCCATACCTGTCCCATGCCGCCTTCGCCCAGCTTGCTGACGAGCCGAAAATGCTGCGCAAACGTCTCTCCTGCCTGCAGCCCTTCGCTGTCACGATCGATCCGAGCAAAGGTCCCGTCCGGATCCCCAGCCGCCGGCGCCTGCAGCAGGAAATCCGCCGGAACCTGTGCGTCGGCAACCAGCAGTGATTCCACCTCGGCGCGCAGCCCGGGCTCGGCCGAACAGGCGTCATCCAGAAACCGGGCACGGCCCTCGGGCACCAGCTGCATCGCCTGGTGCAGCAGCTCCTTGACGCGCTGCCAGCGCTCGACTGTCATGGCTACGCCGGCCGGCTCATCTGGCGATGCAGCCAGATACGGGCGGTCGCCCAGTCGCGGTCAACGGTGGCGCGCGACAGCCCCAGCACCTGGGATATCTCGGCAGCCGACAGGCCACCAAAAAACTTCATTTCCACGATCTGCCCCTGGCGCTCATCGATCCGCGACAGCTGGTCCAGAGCCTGATCCAACGCCACCAGTTCGGCATCGCCGTTGCCCGGCAGCGCGGCAAGGTGCTCGAACGAAATCCGGCACCCGCCATCGCGTTTATCGGCGCGGCGGCCACGGGCATAGTCCACCAGGATCTGACGCATCAGCCGCGAAGCCACGGCAATGAAGTGCGCCCGGTTCTGCAGTGCAACCGGCTGCCCTCCCATCATCCGCAGGTAGACCTCGTGAATCAGAGCGGTGCTCTGCAGGGTGTGGTCCGGTCGCTCGGACTTGAGGTGGTGGTGCGCGAGGCGCCGAAGTTCCTTATAGACGACTGGAATCAGGGCATGCAGGGCCTTTTCGTCGCCCTGTACCCAGTGCTGCAACAGGCCACTGACATCGCTGACGTGACCGGAGCGGTCGGACATGGGAGCTGATGGTAGCTTTTTTCGCCGTCAATGAGGCATTTCGGCCGCGCTTTGCGCATTTCACCATAACAACGCGGATTTGCGCCGGCTTTGGCCCGGCGTAACAAAGTATTTACAGGAGCAAGGACCATGTCGACACCTGCATTCCCGGATCTGCTGCAGCGCGGCCCTGGGGTCGCCAGTCATTGGGCGCGCGCCGGCTCCAGGCTTTCGGCTATTGCGCTCATGGGCAGCGTGCTGCTCGCGGCAGTCCTGGCCGGATGCGGCCACGGATCCTCCAGCACTGATTCCGGCAGCTCTTCGCCCACAAGTTCCAGCAGCTCCAGCAGCTCCAGCTCGTCGAGCAGCTCGTCCTCAGGCAGCTCCAGCAGCTCCGGCTCATCGAGCAGCTCATCCTCCAGCAGCAGTAGCTCCTCATCGAGTAGCTCCAGCTCGTCGAGTGGTGGCATCTCGAGTTCATCCGGAAGCACGTCGTTCTGGATTCCCTATAGCGCGACACCGGTGTCGAGCAGCAGCGGCGGGCAGAGTGGTGTGTTCGTGATTCCTTCCTCCTCGCTGGCGGCGACTCCGACGTGGGTGAGTACCAGCACGGCAAGCCTGTTCCTCGGCTATGGCCTGCAAGTGACGCTCAACGGCAGCAACGCCATCACTGCCTTCTCTCCTGCGACCTACATGTATGCGGCCGTTGACACCAGCAACAACTTGCACGTGTATGGCTTGAATCTCGCCAGCAGCTCGACACCCACCGCCACTCAGATCGGGTCGCTGTCTTTACCTTTGACTCCCGGCGCGGCGGTCAGCACCGTGATCTGTGACTCCCGTGAGGCTTCCACTAACCTGTTTGACGGCACTACGTTGTTCGTCGCGCTGCATATCGCGGGCACCGGTGGCTGCAATACCACCGGTGACGTGTGGGAAGTGGTGCACTACACGGATTCATCGAGCGCGGCGCCGACGGTGGTGGGGATCAAGAGCACCGCCTTCACGCCGCTGTACGACGCTACCGGAGCACTCACAGGTCTGGAATTGTTTGATAGCGTCAGTGGCAATCTGTATCTGTATGCAAATGACGGCTTCACCAGTCCGACGACCCTGGTCGCCGGTGTTACGGCGGCCAGCACGGTTATAAACTCCGAGGCGGTGAACGGTGGCGCCGCATTCACCGGCAACGAGCTGTTCCTGAGCGTGACGACCGCGGCCGGCAATTATCTGTACCGGTTACCGCACGGGGTCACGACGGCCACCAAGGAATACACCGCCACCGGGACCCTGACCGGCATTGGCGTGGCAGACGGTGTCAACGTCTATTTCAACGACACCGTCAGTGGTGCCACCTCCACCACGACACTGTGGGCAGAGCCTTTGAGCGGTGGCACGCCCACGGAGCTCTACAGCGTCAGCTATCCGGCGACCGTCAGCTACAATCTGCTTGGTGCCAATACCTCGGTGCTGGTGTTCTATTCCACCACCATCTCCGGCAGCAGCATGACGTCGACGCTGCTGAGCGTACCGGTCACGACGCTGTCCACCAGCGCGACCACGATCGGCGGCCCGTTCACCGGGGGCATCTTCTCCAGCAGTTCCTTCCTGGAGCCGACGACGGCTGGCGATCCGTCCACGAATCTGGTGTTCGTGAATGTCCTGAATGTGACCAGCGGCGGCGGCGGGACCACCTTCAGCTATTCGAGCGAAGCGCTGACTCCCGGGGGCACAGTGAAGAAGGCGCTGACCAGCAACTCGGTGTTCCTCTATAACGCCGCCAGCTTCCTGTCCGGTTCGGCATTACAGATCACCGGAATCACCGACACGGCCGGCGGCTACGGCGGCGGCACGTTCAACGCCGTGAATCTCGGGACGCTGGCTTCGACCGCGTTGACCACCACGGGCGGGGCGTCCTATACGGTGCCAGCCGGTTTCGTCGCCGGGTTCGGGCAACTCGCCAACACCATTGGTGCCGGAGTGTTGGCACCGGTGAGCGGCAGCAGCGCGGCCGCCCTTGGCGGCGCCTATGATCTGTCCAAGGACCTGATCGTGCCGATCAGCCTGACGAATACCAATGTTGCGCTGTTCTGACGCGCTCCGGGAGAAAACAACGGCCGATCGCCACTGATCGGTCCTAAGGCAGGGCGTCCGGCTGGCGGGCGCCCGAACCCGCCTTCACCGCCCAGACCAACCCGTTGCCGCGCAGGGCGCCGCCGTGCATTCTACCCGTCTTCAGCATACAGGCTGCGGCTTGACGGGGAGCGCGTGAACACCGGATCGGACCAGCTGGCGCGCCGCGCCCTGTTTGGGTTCATTCTCACCTTCATCGCTTCGCGCATCGTGGTGTTCCTGATCATGTCGCAACGCATGCCGAACCTGTATTTCTTCATGCGCGGCACGCACGTGCATCACCTCAATTACGGCATCTTTTTACTCGCCGGCGTCGGCGCCTATGCGCTGTTCTGGGTGCCCGGGGGGCAGGCCGCACAGATCGCCGCGCTCATCTATGGCATCGCGATGGCTCTTACCTTCGACGAATTTGGCATGTGGCTGCATCTGGGAGGCAGCTATTGGCAACGGGCCAGTGTCGACGCCATCATTGTGGTGGCTGCCGTGCTTGCCCTGATTGCGTTCGCGCGCTCGATACGCAGTTTCGAATCGCGTCACCTGCTGGCGTCGATCGCGATCCTGATCGCCCTGGTGGCGTTCGGGCTGGTGCTCTACGATACTTCGGTCCATGTCGGTCAGCTGGAGGGGCCGCGGCTGCGGGAACTTGAATTGCAGTCATCTCCGTAGCCGCCATCACCGTCTGCATGATCATTGTCCAGACTATTGGTAGCGAGCCCACATGAACTACACCGCGGTCAATCTGGCGCACAAGTTCGCTTTGTTCGAGCAGCAATGGCAACCCCGGGTAGTGGCGGAGATGAACGACTACCAGTTCAAGGTGGTGAAGCTGCAGGGTGATTTCATCTGGCACCATCACCCGGACACCGATGAGACCTTCATGGTGATCGACGGTGTGCTGCGGATCGATTTTCGCGACGGGGCGGTGCAGGTGGGCGCCGGCGAGATGTTCGTGGTGCCGAAGGGCGTCGAGCACAAGCCCTACGCCGAACGCGAGGTCAAATTACTGCTGATCGAGCCGCGTGGTGTGCTCAACACCGGCCATCAGGGCGGTGAGCGTACCGCGCAGGATGATCTTTGGGTCTAGCGGGGTGGGAGCGTGGGCCTGGTAGGATTCGGCCAGCCCGATGACGGCATCATCCAGATGGCGTACGTCGTCGAGGATATTCAGGCGGCGATGCGCGAGTGGGTCAGCCAGCTTAAGGTCGGCCCGTGGTTCCTGCTCGATCACTTCACGGGCGAGGAGCCGGTATACCGCGGACAGCCATCCGGGGCCGACGTCGCTCTGGCGATGGCCTTTGCCGGTCATATGAACATCGAGCTGATCCAACCCAACAACGACGCGCCGTCGGTGTACCGCGAACTCATCGAACGGCGCGGCTATGGTTTTCATCACTGGGGACGCGCCACCTGGCACTTCGAGCGTGATGTCGGTCAGTACCGCGCGGCGGGCTACGAGATTGCTTTCATCTGCCGCGTTCCCAGCGGCGGGCGGGTGGCATACCTGGACACGACCCACCAGCTGCCAGGCTTCGTCGAGCTGATCGAGCTGGGTGGGGCCTTTGAACCCGTATTCAGCCGCTTCTACCGCGCCAGCATCGGCTGGGATGGCGCGGATCCGGTTCGCTCATTCATCTGAATGCCGCCGCAACGGTGGCCGACGCCGCTGCTGCGGGTGGCCGCAATAGAATGAAAGAGACCAGCGCGTGATTGCGGACGCTCTCGGCGCCGTAGCCTTGCTCGTCTGGCTGTATCTGCTGCTGGCGCGCGGCGGCTTTTGGCTGGTCTCGCGCCAACTGGCGCTCCTTCCCGTGGACCACGATCTGGGCCGCCGGATCGCGGCGGTCATTCCGGCGCGAAACGAGGCCGGTGTTATCGGTGATGCCGTCAGATCGCTGTTACAACAGGATTTCGGCGGCTCGATGCATGTCATCGTAGTGGACGATGGCAGCACCGATGGCACCGACGGTGCTGCCATTCAGGCTGCAGCCAGCATCGGTGCATCGGCACAATTGACCGTGATCAGTGGCGCGCCGCTTCCGCCCGGATGGAGCGGCAAGGTGTGGGCAATGTCGCAGGGGGTGATCGCAGCGGCGGAGCTGGCGCCCGACTATCTGCTGTTCACCGACGCCGATATTCATCACGCTGCTGAAAACCTTGCGGCGCTGGTCACTACCGCGGAACTGCAGAATCGCGACCTGGTGTCATACATGGTGAAACTGCGGACCGATACCGTGGCGGAGAAGGCGCTGATCCCGGCATTCGTTTTCTTCTTCCTGATGCTGTATCCGCCGGCATGGATAGCAAGTGCCGGGCGCAGGGCTGCGGGTGCGGCTGGCGGCTGCATTCTCATCCGGCCCGCTGCCCTGGAACGCATTGGCGGGTTGCGGGCCATACGCACACAGATCATCGACGATTGCGCGCTGGCACGCGCGGTCAAGGATGCCGGCGGCTCGATCTGGCTGGGGCTGACCCGGAGCGCCCGCAGCACCCGCTCCTACGGCTCGTTCACTGAGATCGGTCGCATGATTTCCCGCACCGCGTTCAACCAGCTGCGCCATTCCTATGTGCTGCTGGCGGCGACGATCGTCGGCCTGGTCCTCACCTACCTGCTGCCTCCACTGCTGCTGCTGTCGGGGCACCCGGCGTCGATTGCGCTTGGCGCCGCAGCGTGGATGCTCATGGGCCTGTGCTATGTACCGCTGCTTCGCTTCTATCGCCGGTCACCGGTGTGGGGTGCGTGCCTGCCGGCAATCGCGATGTTCTACGCCGCAGCTACCATCCACTCCGCCGTGCAATACGGCCTTGGGCGCGGCGGCAGGTGGAAGGGGCGCATTCAGGATCTGAATGTCCGCAACTGAGCGCTGCCGGCCCGGGAGCGGTCACGTCGCGCGCAGCGGTCCGGTAGAATCCTGATCCTTCGTCGTCATTGGAATACCCGCGAATGAGCAGTGCCGACACCGCGCGCCTGGAAGCGTTCAGCGACGGGGTGTTCGCGATCGCCATCACGCTGCTGATACTGGAGATCAGAGTACCCAGCACGATCGAACTGACACAGGCGGGCGGCCTGTGGCCCGCGCTGGCACAGCGTTGGCCCAACTATGTCGGCTACGCGCTGAGTTTCCTGATCATCGGTATCATGTGGGCCAATCATCACGCATTGTTCCGGTACATTCGCCGGGTCGACCGGCCGCTGATGCTGGCGAACCTGCTGCTGCTGATGGGCGTCGGGTTCCTGCCGTTTCCCACCGCGATCCTGGCCGAGCACCTGGCCGACCAGGCAGCTCGTACGCAGGCGACGGTGTTCTATGGGGCCACTCTGATCTTTACCTCGCTGACCTTTAATCTTGTGTGGTGGACCGGCCGCTGGCGCGGCCGGCTGCTCGGATCCGACTGGCACGAGCCGGGGCTGCGCACCATTACCCGGCGCTACGCCTTCGGTCCGATCAGCTACGTCGTGGCAACCGGCCTGGCCTTCGTCAACGTATGGCTCAGCCTGGGGGTGCATCTGGCGGTGGCTTTGTGGAACGCACGCTCCGAGCGGCCAGAGCCGCCTGCGGTGCGCCAGGCATGATCTACGAGCTCTACTACTGGCCCGGGATCCAGGGCCGCGGCGAGTATGTGCGGCTGGCGCTGGAACAAGCTGGTGCCCGATATATCGATGTCGCTCGCCTGCCGCAGCGGCAGGGCGGCGGCGAGCGGGCCATCGGGCGTGTGCTGCAGGGCAAGGCTCTGAAGCGAGCGGCGTTCGCGGTTCCCTGTCTCAAGGCTGGCGGGCGTCTGATCGGCCAGACTGCGAACATCCTGCTGTTCCTAGGCGACCGGCTGGATCTGGCGCCGCGCGATATGGCCGCTCGATTGTGGACGCACCAGCTGCAACTGACCATCGGCGATTTTCTGGTCGAGGTTCACGATACGCATCACCCGATCAGCGGCGCCCTCTACTATGAGCAGCAGAAATCCGCGGCCCGGCGTCGTACCCGGCAGTTTCTTGCACAACGATTGCCCAAGTTCCTCGCTTACTTCGAGGGCGTGCTGAATGGCAACACCCGGCGCGGTCCGTGGATGGTCGGTTCCCGCCTGACCTATGTGGATCTGTCCATGGCGCAGGTGATCGCGGGGCTGCGCTACGCTTTCCCTCACGCCAGCGCCCGGGCTTTGCGCGCACGGCCGCGTCTGACTGCGCTGCACGCCGCCGCCTTCGATCGCCCGCGAATCCGGCAATACCTGGCGTCCAGCCGTCGTCTCGCTTTCAACAACGACGATATATTCCGCCACTATCCGGAATTAGACAGCCGCGGCTAGCCCGAATCACGGACGCCTATCCCGCCGGCGGCGGCTGGCCATCGAAGATCGGCAGCCTGTGGTCGATACAGGCCCAGCTCGGTGCCTGCGAGACCCAGATGCTGGCCACCGGCCTGCCGAGCTCCGGATCGTTGAGGGTGCCGGCACGTACGAAGATCAGATGCGGGCGTGCCTCGGCCTCACTGAACAGATGCACGCCGCAGGCCGGACAGAAGCGCCGATGCATGACGTTGCCGCTGTCGGCGACGCTGACGTAGTCGCGCAGCTCGCCCTCGATCCGGGTCGCGGCGCGCGGGAAACACACATTCACCGTGCCGCTGCCAGCGCCGATGCGTTGGCACACGCGACACCAACACACGCGGCCGGTGATCGGCTCGGCATCGATTTCGTAACGCACCGCTCCACACAGACAACCGCCGGTCACAGCCATGCTCTGCTCCTCGTCGATCTAGCTAATCGTCTGTTGGTAGACCAGAGCCGCGATGAGCGCGGCGAGCCCGAGGCTGAACAACGTCAGGGCAGGGCGCAGGCAGGCGCGAACGCCACCGAACAGCAGCGCATAGCAGGCGTTCACCATATTGTTGGACGCGACCGCGATCAGGATGGCGGTGGCGAGGGCGCGCAGCGGCATGCCGCCCACGCCGCCCTGCGCCAGACTGAGCACGAAAGGATTGATGTCGGTGAGACCGGTGATGCCCGCCAGCATATACACCCCGCGCTGACCGAAGCTGCTGCTGACCCAGGCCGACGCCAGCGCGATGATCATGAACAGCACGGCGAACGTCAGCGCCGTGCCGAGCTGCAGCGGATTCTCTGCCGTCACATCGGCGCTGGCCGCCGGCACCGCACGCGGCCTTCGGACCCATTGCCACCACGCCACCGCGGCACCGAGCGCGAACAGAGTCGTCAGGGCCGGCAACAGTACCCGGGCCAGGCTGAGATTGAATATGCCCACCACCACATCAATGCGCAGATACATGACCGCCGTGGCGACGATGATGCCCACCGCGATCTGCACGCTGGGTGCAGCGACCATTTTCTGCTGGCGCGCCAGTGCCACCGTGGTGGCGGTGGATGAATAGAATCCGCCCAGGATGGCCGGCAACAGGGCGCCGGTTTTCATCGGCAGGTAGCGTTGCAGCAGGTAGCTGGCGTAGGACAGGGTCGAGATCGCCACCAGTGCCAGCCAGACCTGGAATGGCGTTATCGGCGTCCAGGAGATGATCGGATGATTGGGCACCAGCGGCAGCACGATGCCGACCAGGATCAGAAACTTTCCGAGCGTGAATACCTCTACCGGCGCAATCTGCAGCACCAGGCGGTGCAGGCGCTCGCGCCCCTCGAGCAGCAGGACCGCGGTGACCGCGGCGGCCACCACGATCCACGGCGGCTGCGTCAGCGCCGCCGGTCCAAAGGTATAGGCCAGCAGATTGGCGGTCGGGATCATCAGGCTTGGCCGCTCGTTGTCGGTGCTGGTCACCCTTTGAATGTGCGCGTGCAACCAGATGGCCACCGCGGCAAGCCCGGCAACCAACGGCAGCAGCGATTTGGGGTCGAGCAGATACAGCAGCGCCCCGAGCGCCGCCAGCAGCGGGAAGGTGCGGATGCCCCCGGGGCTGGTGTGCTGTTCGCGCTTGTAGACCTCTTCGAAGGCCAGCCCCATGAACACCGCCATCACGATTGCCAGGCCCAGACGGCCGGCTTCGTCGATAGGTGCAAGATGGTCGAGCATGGTCGTTATTCTCCCCGCTGCCGCATTATCGCGGACTGGGCGCGCGGCGCTAGCGCAGCGACAGCGGCCGATCGTAGCCGGTGAGTTCCAGGTAGCCGGCGCCCGCGGCGTGCGAGGTTTCGCGCGCGCTGACCGCACCCTCCCAATAGATGGCACCGCTGGTAAGCCGGGTATCGTTCTCCTGATCATCCAGCAGCGGCTCGATGGCAAATTCTCGCGCGCCCAGGCGCAGTCGCCAGCTCACCGGATAGCTGATGCCGGTGCGCGGCGAATGCCAGTGCCGCAGCGGGGTAAAGGTGACATCGTCCGGACCGAAGCCGTGCACCGCACCGCCTGCCTCGCGCAGCGTGCCGCCGGCCCAGTACGATTGCCCCCGGGGGCCGCGAATCCTGAACGCCATGACGGCGCCACCGTCGTCCAGGTTGAGCCCGATCCAATCCCAGCCGTCAGCCGCGCTGTCGAGGTAGTGGCTGGACCACTCATGATCCAGCCATGCCTCGCCGCTGACGACATCGCGCCGCGCCGCGCGCCTGATGCTGCCGCTGACGCGCAGGTGCGGCTCGCTGTAGTAATAGCTGGCCGACTGCGGCGCCGGGCCTTTGCGGCTGTAGCCCGCAACTCCGTTGAGGAGCACCGGCTGCGTGACCGTAAGGTTCAGACTCAGTGTGAAATCCTCAGCCTCGACCTGCGCCTGGTAGGTTGCGCCGCGGCGCTCGAGCCGCCAGTCATCGATCCAGACACTGGTATCCCCGATGCGCGCATCCGCCAGTCCCAGGCCGGCACGCCGGATACGCTGATCCTGCCACAGGTGGCCGCGCGCCGGATCGCTGATCGCGCAGTGGGCGATCAGCAGCTGACTGGGCGCGAATGCGCTGGGGTTTGCGTCCGCCAGCGCCCGGCGGGTGCGGAAAAAAGTGATCTGAAATCCCAGTCGCTGGTGTTCGCCGGTCGTCAGCCAGCCGGTCACATACCACCATTCGATCCCAAATTGCGGATGGCTGCCGTAGTCGCGCGGAAATTCGAGTGTGTATCCCGGCACAACCGCAGGCGGCGGCGTGCCGGGCTGCGGCGCCTCGGCGAGCGCAGCCGCCGCACACAGTGCAAACCCGCTGCACGCCAGCATGCCCGGCGCCAGCCGTATCAACCGCGCCCACAAGCGCCGTCCGGCCGGCGCTCCAGTGTCGACCTGGGCGCGGCCGTTCACCAGTCCTCGCGTACAGCGCGTATGGCATCCTGGCTCATCGCCCCGCGCCCGCTCCACAGTGCGGTGAGCGCGGAGGCGGCAATCAATGCCATGCTCAGCGCGCCCAGCTGCAGCCACGGCAGCGCCAGATCGATGCTCCAGTTGAACGACTGCCGATTGATGACGTAGACCAGGATGAGACTCAGAGCAGTGCCCAGCAGCAATCCGTAGATCACCGACAGCGCGCTCATGATCACGCCTTCGATCGCCAGCATGGCCAGCACCTGCCGGCGCAGCATGCCGATATGACGCAGCATGCCGAACTGCGCGCGGCGCGCCAGAGCGCTGGAGCCGGCGGCGACGCCGACGCCGAGCAAGCCGATGCCGACCGCGATTACCTCCAGCGCATAGGTGATCGCGAATGCCCGATCAAACAGCATCAGCGAGCGCTGGCGCAACTGCCCGCTGCCCAGCAGCTCGAGCGCATCGCCGATGTTCAATGACGCGCGGATGGCCGCCTCCAGCGCCGCGGCGCTGGCTTGCGGACGCCGCCAGATCGAACCCTCGTTGGCGCTGTCATCGCCGGTCGCGGCGATATAAGCGGCGCGCGCCATGACGATGGCGCCGGCGGGGCGCACATAGTCACGCCAGATGCCGGCAACGAACAGATCCTGAAGCCGGCCGTCGAGCGGCAACTGCAGCCGCTCGCCCACCCGATAGCCGTACAGGTCCTGCAGCGATTCGGAAATCCACGCCGCCTGGGTCCCGGCCGGCGCCGACAGTCCGCTATCGCGCACCAACGGCAGGGTATCGCCGGCTCGCAGCGGATCCAACTCGCGCGCGATCAGCGCCACCGGCGCCCGATCGGCGTGCAACCATACCTGCCGTACGCGCCGAAACTGCGCCCGCGCCACTGCCGGCAGGGCCGCGATCCTGTCTTGCTGCGCGCCCGACAGTGCGCCGGTGTCGCTACCGAAACTGACCCGCAGCGAAAGATCGGCGGGCAGCAGCTTCACCAGCCACAAATCAAACGAATTGCGAAACGAGTGCACCATGATCGCCATGGCCACCATCAGGCTGAAGCTCACGATGATAGCCGCCAGACTGACCGTGGAAACCCCGGCACTACCCTGCAGCTGGGCGACGGCGATGTCGAGCGTCGCGCGGCCGCTGCGCCCGGCGCCGCTGGTCACCCAGCGCATCAGGGCCGGTATCAGCAATACCGCGCCGGCGAGCAACGCCGCGATCGCCACATAGCCTGCCACAGGCAGTCCCGCTACCGGCGGCAGCCACGCCAGCACTGCGCCGGCGCCGATCAGAGCCAATCCGGGCAGCGTGGTCGCCAATCCGCTCAATGCAGGTTCGCAGTCGCCGGATTTCATCGCCAGCGCCGGCGCTCGCCGCGCCGCCTCGCGGGCGGGAATCCAGGCGCCAAGGCAGGCGACCGCGGTGCCGATCAGCACGAAGACCGCCATCGGCAACGGTGGCAGCGCGAACACCACGTCCATCGCGGCCAATGCCCGGTTGCCCAGGTCGCTGCCCAGGTAGCGCAGCACCAGCGCGGCCACGACAGCGCCCAGCAGCGCCCCGAGCAGCGAGCCGGCGACACCGATCGCCGCGCCCTCGCCGAGCAGTGCGCACTGCAGCTGCAAGCGCGTAACGCCCAGCGCCCGCAGCAGGCCCAACCCCGCGCGGCGCCGCAGTACCGCCAGCGATTGCGTCGAGAACACCAGAAACGCACCGGTCAGCAGCGCCACCAGCGCCAGCATGTTCAGATTCACGCGATAGGCGCGGGTGGCGCTGACCGCGCGGCTGCGCTCTATTGCGGGCGTGAGTGCCACCACGCCGGCCGGCAGCGCGATCGCCAGCTGCTCGCGCAGCGCCGCCAGGTTGGTGCCCGGCCGCACCCTCAGGTCGATGCGATTGAGCCTGCCGATGCGCTGCAGACTCCATTGCGCCGTGGCGATGTCCATGATCCCGAGCGGCTCGGGATAGACGCCGTCCGACAGGATGTCGATGACGCGCAACGACTTTGGTGCGCCGCCGACGACGATCGGCAGGGCATCGCCGCGCTGCAGCTGCAGTTGCTGCGCGGCGGCGCGACTGAGGATGATGGTATCGGGGGCAAACAATCGCGTGACGTCGCTGCCGATCTCGGCCATCAGTGCCGGCTGCAGCGCGGCGGCGCGAAACGGGTCCAGCGCCAGCAGCTTGAGCGGCGCACGCTGGCCGGGCAGCGTGAGCTCGAGCTCGAGTACCGGACTGGCCGTTGCGACCGCCGGCTGGTGCGCCAGAGATACGAACAGCGCCTCATCAAACCCTTCCGGCGGTCCGCGCACCACAATGTCCGCGGCTCCGATCAGGCGGCGGGTGGCCTGGTCGAACTCATCCAGTGCCGCACTGTTGACCAGGTAGACCGCAACTCCGAGCGCGACGCCGAGCGCAATCGCCGTGATCGTCGCCAGCAGTTGCATCGGATGCTCACGCCATTGCGAACGCGCGAATGTGCGCCAGGCGATCCACGCGCCGCGCACGCTGTCATTGCGCTTCATGGTGACTGCGCTGCCGCCGCGACCGATGCCGGCCGCAGTTGTCCGGCCGCAAGCTCGAGGATGCGGTCGGCAGTACGCGCTGCCGCGACCGAGTGCGTGATCAGGATCGCGCTGGCTGCATTGGCGTGCAGCTGTTCGCGCAGCAGGCGCAGGATCTGCTGCGCCGTGCGCGCATCGAGATTGCCGGTCGGCTCATCCGCCAGCACCAGCCGCGGCCGATGCACCAGCGCGCGCGCAATCGCAACGCGCTGCAGCTCACCGCCGGACAGTTCGCGCGCATAGCGCGGCGCCAGCTCGGCGATGCCGCAGGCCTGCAGCATCTGCAGCACGCGCTGCTGGCGCTGCGGATCGCGAACGCCCAGCAGATCGAGCGGCAGCGCCACGTTCTGCAGCACGCTCAGATAGGGCAGCACGTGGAACGCCTGGAATACGAAGCCGATGCTGGCGCGGCGCCAGCGCGTGATCGCATCGTCGTCCAGCGTCGCAAGATCGGTGCCCTCGAACAGTACCCGGCCGCCGTCCGGCCGATCCAGCCCGGCAATCAGATTCAGCAGCGTTGACTTGCCGGAGCCGGATTCGCCCATGATCGCCAGGTATTCGCCGGGCGCCAGTTGCAGCTGCAGGCGATCGAGCACGGGCGCGCTGTCGGCGCGATAGCGCCGGGTGATTTCATCGAGTAGCAGCGGTGCCGGCATCGGGGACACCGCGGTAAGCTAGGCGAGGGCGCCAGGCGGCGCAATACGCCAGCGCTAACCGCGTTTCGGTAACCAGGGAACGAAGGCGCTGGTGCGACGCTGATAGTCGGCGTAGGCCGCGCCTTTACTCTGCAGCGACAGCTGCTCGGTCAGCGGTATGCCGGTCACGCGCAGCAGGAAGTAGAGCATCAGCGCCGGGCAATACAGTGTCAGCCAGCCCCAGGGCGATGCCAGCGCCATCACAAAGTAGGCCACCCATACCAGCCATTCAAAAAAATAATTCGGATGACGCGAGTAGCGCCACAAGCCGAGCTGACACACCGCGCCGCGGTTGGCCGGGTCGGCCCGGAAGCGTTGTAGTTGACGATCGGCCAGCGACTCGCCGGCGATGGCAGCGAGCCACAGCAGGCAGGCCGCCCACTCCAGCGGTTGCAGCCTGGTTTGCCGGTTGAGGCATATCAGCAGCCATGGCGCCGACAGCAGCGCCAGCAACGCGGCCTGCAGTTGAAAGAAGCCGAACATTTTCCGGTTGGCCTGCGCACCCCAATCGCTGCGCAGGCGCGCATAGCGGCGATCCTCCTGCGGGTGATGCGAGCTCACGCGCAGGTACAGATAGCCGGCAAGACGCAGGCTCCAGAGGCTCACCATGGCCGCAATCAAAGCGCGCCGCGCCGCGGCACCGCTGCCAGAGGCGGCGTAGAAAATCACCAGCGGCGCAAATCCGGCCGACCAGGCGATGTCGACGATGCCGGCATTGCCGATGCGCACGGCGAGTCGCCATACCAGCGCCATCAGCGCAATCGCGAACAGCAGCGCCACCAGCCATAGCGGCAGGAATTCAGTCCACACGTGCGGCCTCCCGCAGCCGAGCCAGACGGCGCAGCGGCGGCAGCAGGGCAACATAGACCACGGCGGCTATCGCCGGCGCGATCAGCAGCCACGCCAGGATACCGCGCAGGCCCGTCATGCCGAACAGCCGCAGGAACTGCAGCGGCGAGGCGCGAAACTGCTGCACCAGACCGGGAATCGAGAACTGGACCGGCGCGCTGCGAGTCAGCCGCTCGCCGATGCGCACGAACAGGTAGATTCCCGGCAACTGCAGCGGCGCTGCGAACCAGTTGATCAGCTGGATCATCGGCTGGTTGAGTTTCAGCCACAACGCCGCCAGTACGCACAGTGCGCTGGTGGTGCCGAAGATCGGAAACAGCCCGAGGATCAGGCCGATCGCCAGCGTCAGCGCGATCTTGTCCGCCGTGACGCCCTGACGCAGCTGCGCCAGAACGATGTCGAGCGTGCGCCGCCGCCAGGCCTGCTCGATGGCCGAACGCTGTTCGGGCGCAGGGGGGAGCGTCACGCCTCGTGCCGCAGCAACAACCGGTCGATCGAGGCATCGGCCGGCAGGCGCCATAGCGATAACAGCATGTAGGCGGACATGGCGATGTTGCCGAGTGCCAGGATTGCGATCAGCCACAGCGCGCGCGCCAGCCAGCTGGTTTCGCGGTACGCGACCCACAGATAGAAAGTCAGAAATCCGAAATAGCAGTCGAACAGCGTGGCGAGGAACCAGGGGTGCAGCAGCAGCGAGCGCGGTGTCTGCCACAGCGGCAGCACCGCGCTGGCCCAGCTGGTAACACACAGCATGGTGATCAATACTGCGGTGAATGCGATTCGGAGCAGCCAGATCATGCCGGCATTCTAGACCGGCGCCGGATTCATCGCCGGGATTCTGGTTATTAAAATTATTATTATCATAATGTT
>DATAJH010000106.1:0-129075 GCA_036262215.1 Steroidobacteraceae bacterium | reverse complement strand
ACACATGGTGGGCGCCGCTCAATTCGCCGCGGCTCGATTCCGCCATTCGCCAGGCTTTGGCCGCCAATCACAGCCTGGATGCCGCACGCGCAACGCTGGCCGAGGCGCAGGCGGTCAGCGCCGCCAGTGAGGCTGGACGCTACCCGCACCTGGATCTGGATGCCGCAGTCGGGCGGCAGAAGTACGGCGCGGCGTTCCTGGGTCCCGAGCACCTGCCGCCGTTCACCTATTTCTCGATCGGGCCGGCGGTGAGCTACACCTTCGACTTCGCTGGCGGCGTGCGGCGCACGATCGAACAGCAGCGGGCGCTGACCGATTATCAGCGCCACGAGCTGGATGCGGCGGCGCTCAGCGTCAGCGGCAACGTCGTGATGCAGGCCGTGGCGGCGGCCACGGCGCGCGCACAGATCGACAATCTCGAGGCATTGCTCGCGGATGATGGCAGCGATCTGAAACTGGTGCAGGACTCGTTCACCGATGGCGCCGCGACCCGTGTCGACGTGCTCAATGCGCAAAGCCAGCTTGCCAACGATCAGACCCTGCTGCCACCGCTGCGCCGCGATCTGAGCGTGGCCACGCACGCGCTGGCGCTGCTGGCCGGCAGAACGCCGGCCGAGTGGACCGCGCCCGATTTCAAGCTCGAGGAATTCGAGCTACCCACGCGCTTGCCAGCGAGTGTGCCGTCCGAACTGGTGCATCGGCGGCCGGACATACTGGCCGCCGAGGCGCAGCTGCATGCTGCGACGGCGGCGGTCGGCGTGGCCAGTGCCAATTTGTATCCGCAGATCAGCCTGACGGCGACCGCCAGCCTGCAGTCCAATACCCTGCGCACGCTGTTCGATGCCAGCAGTGCCGCCGGAGGGCTGGCGGGCAGCCTGACTCAGCCGCTGTTCGATCACGGCGCGCTGCGTGCCAGACAGCAGGCCGCGATCGATGCCGTGCAGGTCTCGCTCGCCACCTACCAGCAGGTGGTGCTGAGCGCCTTCGGCCAGGTGGCCGATGCGCTCGAGGATCTGCAGCACGACCAGGAACTGCTTGCGAGTGAGCAGGGCGCAGTGGCGATCGCAGCCGAGAACCTCGCGCTGACGCGTGAGAGTTACAGCGCCGGCAACAGCGGCGTACTGCAGGTGCTCGAGGCGCAGCGCCAGAACCAGCAGGCGCGCATAGGGCTGGTGCACGCGCAGTCGCAGCGCCTGCAGGACACGGTGCAATTGCTGCTCGCCCTCGGTGGGCGGCTGCCGTCGATCTGATTTGAAACATCGGGGAGTACCATGCCTGATAAATTCATCGATCTATGCGCCGCAGCTGGCAGCGTGCTGGCGCTGTGCATGCTGGGCGGTGTCAGCGTCGCCGCCGGACCGGCACCGATTCCCGGATACATCAAGGCGGCGGTGGCCGAACCGACCCGGCCCGATCGTGACCGGCAGCGAGATGCCGATCGAAAGCCGGAACAGGTGATCGCCTTTGCCGGCATCAAGCCGGGCGACCAGCTCGCGGAACTGATGCCGGGCGGCGGCTACTTCACGCGTATTTTCTGCCGGGTTGTGGGGCCAACGGGTCACGTCTACGCGGTCAGCGTGACGCCGGTGATCAAGCGCGAGCGGCCGGCGTCGCCGGAGGCGGAGCAGGTGACGCCTAATCCGTGTAGCAACCTGAGCGCCGACAGCACGCCGGCAGCGGATTTCAGCCTGCCGGCCGGCCTCGACGTCGTGTGGACATCGGAGAATTACCACGACCTGCATAACGCGATGTTCGGCAGCCCGGATATGAAGGCCTTTGATAGCGCGATCTTCAAGGCGCTGAAGCCCGGCGGGGTATTCATCGTCGAGGATCATGCCGCCGAAGCCGGCTCCGGCGCGCGCGATACCGAAACCCTGCATCGCATCGATGCCGGCCTGGTCAGGCAGGAGGTCACCAGTGCCGGTTTCGTGTTCGTCGCTGCCAGCGCCGTGCTGTACAACGCCGATGACCCGCACACCGTCAAGGTGTTCGAGCTGCACGGCATGAGCGACAAGTTTCTGCTTAAGTTCCGCAAGCCCAGGCGCTAAGGCGGGTGCGGTGCGCGCTCACGAGCGCGGCCGCTGCCGTCGGCGTGGCCGGCAGCTTCAGGGCTTGTGAAAATTCCGAAAGCGCGGGCTGGAGCCGCCGGTCGATCCGGGGCTGGTGGGTTTTCCTGTCGGTCGCGGCTGCAGCCGCGATTCGACCACGGGCGCGGGCTGCGGCGGCGCTCTCATTACCGTGGCGGCCGGCTGCGCGCTGGCTGGAGTGGAAGCGGCCGATAACGACGGCTGCGGTCTTGCCGCTACCTGGGCCCGTACCGGCCGCATGCCGACCGACACGTGCAGATGCCGCAGCTCGCCAGGCTGCAGCACACCGACACCGACCACCTGACGTGCCAGCTGCTCGCCGCGTTCGTCGCGGATATCGAGTACTACGAAGTATTCGCAGGGCTCGGAGCTGACCTTATGAGAAATGCTGCCATCGACACTGAGCGCGCAATAGCCTTCGTCGGCGGCGGCCTGGGTGGCCTCGGCACTGAAGCGCAAATGGTGCCGGCACCCGGGGCAGATCGCCGCCGTTTCAAGCACGGTCGCCTTGCAATGCGGGCAGACGCGAGTGGCCCCAGGCGTGCCCGAGCGAAGGCTGCTCATACCGAGCGCGGGGTCCCCTTGAATTCGACCGCGGCGTGCTTCTCGTCCCAGCCGAACTCCACGTGCCCGCGCATGCGCGAACCGGCCGCGACCGTGATCGAAGCGGCTTTGACGTCGCCGACGATGACCCCGGTGCTGAGGACGTCGACCTGCTTGGCGGCCTCGATGTTTCCCTGCAGCTCGCCGCCGACCACGACCACTCCGGCGCGTACCTGGCCTTCCAGCCGGGCCCCGGCGTCGATGCGGAAGTTGCCATCGACCTGCACGTCGCCCTTGAACCGACCGGCGATGCGCACATCGCCCGAACCGCTGATCTTGCCTTCGATGGTTATTTCGGCCGCGATCACCGATTCCATGCTCGCGGCGCGCGCCGGGCCGCCGCGACGGGCGGCGTCGGCTGCGGCGTGTTCGGTACCTTTGTGCAGTTCAGTGACGGTGGTGGGTGTGCCCGAGGCGGGAGTACCGCTCGCGGTCGGGCTCGGGGTCGAGCTTGGGTCTTTCCAAAGCGCCATGGGCGAATCCTCCAAATAGTGCTACCTGGGTATTGAGCTGCACACCGTACCGCCAAACCGGGCCGGTACGCCAGTGTCTTAGGTCACAGACAGCGCTGTTCGTCACGGCCGAAGCGGCGCCGCGGTAGGATCAGTCTGCATGCCCGATGTTACAGATCGACCGCGAGCCAAGTCGCTGCGACCGCTGCGGGCCCTATGGCCGTTTCTGGCGCCGCACTGGGCCCTGCTCGGCGGCGCCCTGGCGGCGCTGCTGGTGGCTGCGGCGGCCATGCTGGCCCTGCCGGCGGCGCTACGCCAGCTGATCGACCATGGCCTGTCGTCAGCCGATTCGAGGGTGCTCAATGCCTATCTGGCCGGGTTTCTGGTGGCGGCAGCCGCCTTTGGCGTATTTGCGGCGCTGCGCTTCTATCTGGTCACCTGGCTCGGGGAGCGCGTAGTGGCCGATCTTCGCCAGGCGGTCTACCGGCGGGTGGTGCGCATGGACCCGACCTTCTTCGAGGTCACCCGCACCGGCGAGGTGTTGTCGCGGCTGACTGCCGACACCACGCTGGTGCAGGCCATCGCCGGGGTAAATCTGTCGATCACGCTGCGCTCCGCGCTCAACCTGATCGGCGCGGTGGTGCTGCTGGCGCTCACCAGCACCCGGCTCACGATCTGGATCCTGGCCCTGATGCCGGTCGTGATCGTGCCTATGATCGTGGTCGGGCGACGGGTACGACGCCTGTCGCGCAGTGCCCAGGACCGGATTGCCGATACCAGCAGTCTGGTCGATGAATCGCTCAACGCCATCCAGACGGTGCAGGCCTTCACGCTCGAGGAACTACAGAGCCGGCGCTACGCCGCGGCGGTAGAGGAAAGTTTTGTCGCCGCCATCCGGCGCACGCGGGTGCGCGCGGCGCTCACCGGCATCGGTACCATGCTGGTGTTCGGCGGCATCACCTACGTGCTGTGGCTGGGTGCCCACGCCGTGCTCGGCCGCGATATGACCTGGGGGCAGCTGAGCCAGTTCTTCGTCTATGCCGCGATCGTCGGCACCGCCGCAGCCGCATTGACCGAGATGTGGGGCGAGATGCAGCGCGCCGCCGGAGCGATGGAGCGGCTGACCGAGTTGCTGGCGGCGCGGCCCGCGATCTCGGCTCCGGCGCAGCCACTGGCGCTGCCGGCAAGGGTGCGCGGCGATATCGCCTTCGAGCACGTCAGCTTTCGATATCCGTCGCGGCCCGACACCCTGGCGCTCAACGACTACACGCTGGCGGTGCGCAGCGGCGAGACGGTCGCCGTGGTCGGTCCCTCGGGGGCCGGCAAGAGCACCAGCTTTCAGTTGCTGCTGCGCTTTTACGATCCGCAGAGTGGCCGCATCACGATCGATGGAAACGATATCCGGTGTTTGCGTCCGGAGGAACTGCGCCTGCAGATCGGCTTCGTGCCGCAGGATACGGTGCTGTTCGGCGCCAGTGCGCGCGAGAATATCGGCTACGGTCGTCCCGGGGCTGACGATGGGCAGATCGAGGCGGCGGCGCGAGCGGCTGCCGCGGATCAGTTTCTTCGCCAATTGCCGGCCGGGTACGACACTTTCCTCGGCGAGCGCGGTACCCGGCTGTCGGGCGGACAGCGCCAGCGCATCGCGATTGCACGGGCGATATTGCGCGATGCGCCGATCCTGTTGCTGGACGAGGCCACCAGTTCCCTGGACGCTGAGTCGGAGCAGCTGGTGCAGGCGGCGCTGGCCGAGCTCATGCGCGGCCGCACCACGCTGGTGATCGCACATCGTCTGGCAACGGTGCTCAAGGCCGACCGCATCGTGGTACTCGAGGCCGGGCAGGTGGTGGCGGTGGGAAATCATGCGCAGTTGCTGAGCTCGAGTCCGCTCTATGCGCGGGTCGCGGCGCTGCAGTTCGGAGTCGCGACCGGCACTGCGGCGCGATGAGCACCCGGTGACGGCATGACCAGTCCGGTGACCGACAATCCGGCGCGCAGCCGCTACGAGCTGGTGCTCGACGGCGGCATCGCGTTCATCGATTATCATCGCATCGGCAACCTGCGCGTGCTGACGCACAGTGAAGTGCCGCCGGCGCTGCGCGGCCGCGGCATCGGTGCCCAGCTTACCGCCGGAGCCCTGCAGCTGGCGCGCGAGCAAGGCGAGCGCGTTGAAGCCCGATGTAGCTACGTGGCGCAGTTCATCGCGCGAAATCCGCAGTACCAGGACCTGTTACGGCAGCCTTAGGCCGCGACCGGTTCATCGGCCGCCAGTACCACGGCCGGCAGATCCCGAAACAGTTCGGCGGCCCGAAAGTGTTCAGCCTCGAGCATCAGCGTGCGTCCGCTCAGCAGCTCGCGCCAGCGACGGCGGCGCAGCGGCTCCGCAACCGCCAGCAGCGTGTCGTCGTCGAACGGCCGTTGTTCGCGCCGGCGCGCGTAACGCGCCACCGCGACGATGAGGATCTGCTGGCCCGCGGTGCGTGCGTAGGCGCATATCTCTTCGGCACCCGGCCCGAGCGCCGGCAATGGCTGATAGTCGCCGTCGGTGTAGAGCTCGGGGCACGCCCGGCGGTGACCCAGCAGCGTCACGATGGTCGCCAGCTTGATCCTGCCGTCGCACCAGTCGTGCCACAGCGCTCGCATACAGCTGCCTCGATCGGCCAGCAACGCGCTCTCGAGCTGCTCGAACAGGTGCCAGCGCAATGCGTAGTCCACGTCGCGGCGATTGTCGGGATCGACCATCGACAGGTCCCACAGTTCGCTGCCGTTGTAGAGATCGGGGACCCCCGGCGCGGTGAGCTTGAGGACGCACTGGATCACGCTATTGTGGGCGCCGCAGGCGGCCAGGCGGCGCATGAGCGGCAGGAAGGCGGCGAAGAAGGCCGCGGCGCGCGCTCCAGTAAGCGCCGCATCGATCATGCTGTTCATCGCTTCTTCATACTCGGGGTTGGGGAAAGCCCAACCGGTATGCACCCGTGCTTCGCGTATCGACTTCAGCATCGTCTGGCGCACACGCTCGGCGTAGCCGAGCAGCCGCTCGTCCTCCGGCGTCTCCAGTTGCAGCAGTTCGCACGGCCAGGTTCCGGCCAGCAGCTGGTAGAGCAGGTACTCGTCATTGCGGTCGGGCCGCAGCTCGGACTCGGCCGGGCCCGGCGGGCCGCGCAGGATGCGCGTCCACACCGGTAGCTGGTGCGCCCATTCCTCGGCAAACTCCGACAATGCCGCCAGCCGGGCGCGCGCGTCCTCGCCGCGCTTGGTGTCGTGGGTTGCGGTCGCGAGCATCGCATGCGGCCAGTGCTGCAAGCGCTGCTGATTGGCCTTGTGGAATGCGGCAATGGTGCTGCCGAAGCGATCGGGATCGCCGCCCACCTCATTCAGCGCGATGAAACGGTGATAGCGGTAGAAAGCCGTGTCTTCGACGCCCTTGGCGACCACCGGTCCGCTGTACTGCTGCAGCCGCATTGCACATCGCAGCAGCGACTGGCGTGAGAAGCCGCTGCGCGGATGCTGCAGCAGACCGCCGGTCAGCACCTGTTCGAGAAATGTGAAAGCGCTCGGGTCGATCTCGGTCTCATTGCGTCGCGCCTGCGCCAGCGCCCAGCTGAGGTAGTGCTGGTCGGCCTCATCCAGCTCGCCGTTGCTGTCGATGTAGGTTCTATACACCGGAAAACAGGCGATCAGCTCCTTGATAGCCCGGCGCAGCAGATCGCGGGTGAAGTCGGCGGTGCGCGGGCTCTGGCGTGCCAGGCGCGCCATATCGCGTGCCAGCACGTTGAGCTCGCTCGCCATCTCATTGTCCATGATGTGGAGCTTGGACAGCCGCGCGATGTCGGCGAACGAGCGTCGCTCGCCGGTGAACTCGCGGTAACAGTGCGTGAAGGCGGATTCGGCGCTGCTGTCGATCAGCAGCGCCAGCACCTGATTGAGAAAGTCGTAGCCGGTGGTGCCGTCCACCGGCCAGTCGGCGCGCAGTCGCTCGTGCGGCGTCAATATCTTCTCGACCACCAGATAAAAGTGGCGACCCGCGCGGCGCGCGGTCAGTCGTCGCTGCAACCGGCGCAGGTACGCCTTGGGATCGAACATGCCGTCGATATGATCGATCCGCAGTCCGTCGAGCACCCCGTCCTTGACCAGCCGCAGTACGCGGTGATGCACGTGCTCGAACACCTCCACCACTTCGGTGCGCAGACCGGCCAGATCGTTGATGTTGAAGAAGCGACGGTAGTTGATGTCGTCGGCGGCGACGCGAAAGTGCGCCACGCGCCAGTGCTGCTGCTGGATCAGGGCGTCGAGTTCGCGCCAGCTGCCGCTTTCTCCGGGCCGGCCTTGGTAGCGGTCGAGCGCCAGCTGCAGCGCCTCGCGCACCGCTGGGCGCTCGGACACCAGCGCCGCCAGTTGCGATTTGAATTCGGCCGCGCGCAGCGGCATCTGTTGCCGCCAGTTCGGCAGCCAGGAGAAAGCATCGGCCAGCTGCTCGAGCTGCAGCTGGCCGTCACCCAGAATGGCGGCGTAATGCGGCGGGGAGATCGGCAGCTTGTGGGTGCCGTAGGCCCAGACCGCGAAGCTGCCCTCGGCGGCGTCGAATTGCAGCCGCAGCATGCCGCGATCGAGTTCGACGCCATATTGATCGCCCAGCAGGGGCACCAGGATTTTATTGTGCAGGTAGCGCCGCTCGGGGTCCCAGTCGATATCGAACCAGCCGGCATGGGCGGAATCCGCTCCCCATTCGAGCACGTCGAGCCACAGCGGATTGTCGGCTCCGCCCACTCCCATGTGGTTCGGCACAAAGTCGAGAATCTGCAGCAGCGAGTGTTTCTTCAGAGCCTCGCACAGCTGGCGAAAAGCAGCGTCGTCGCCGAGCTCGGGATTGAGCTGACGGTGATCGACGATGTCATAGCCATGGGTGCTGCCGGCGCGCGCCCTGAAGTAGGGTGACAGGTAGGCATGGCTGATGCCGAGAGCCTGCAGGTACGGCGCCAGGTGCGCCACCTGCTCGAAGCCGAAGCCGTGATGTAGCTGCAGACGGTAGGTGGCGCGCGGGATTATGGCGAGCTGCCTGTGGCGCGCGATGTCACGCGCGCAGGGTCCAACGCAAGCTCCAGGCCGAGAACGTGTCGGCGGCATCGGTGCGGCCTTCCTGCCACAACAGACTGCCACGCTCGGCGGGGAATCCACGCGTGCCGCGTGCGGACAGGTTGGCCATCAGCGTCAGCTCGGCGCCGCCGGCCGCCCGCCAGCGCACGACCAGTGCGCCGTCGTCAACGACGCTGAATTCGCCGGCCTGTGCCAGTGCCGGCAGCAGCGGTTCGATGTGGCGCTTGCGCACCGCCAACAGATCGCGATACCAGCGCAGGCTGCCGGCGTGCGTCGGGTCGGTCAGCCGCTGCCAGTCGAGTTTGCTGTTCTGGAAGGTCTGTTCGTCCTGCGGATCGGGAATGCTCTCGCGCCTGCCGGCGTCGCTGAACGCCGCGAAGTGCGCGAATTCCTCGCGCCGGCCGTCGCGTACGGCGTCGGCAAGTTCGGCACCGAAGTCGCAGAAGAACTGAAACGGCCGGTCGCTGTGCCATTCCTCGCCCATGAAAAGCATTGGAATCTGCGGCAGTAGCAGATACAGCGCGGTTACGGCGCGCACCGCCGCCGGATCGGCAATCGCGGTCAGACGCTGCCCTAAGGCGCGATTGCCGACCTGATCGTGGTTTTGAATGAAGGCGACGAACGCGGCCGGCGGCAGATGCACGCATGGCTCGCCGCGCGGGGCGCCTCGATAAGGCATCAGTTCACCCTGGAAGGCAAAGCCCTGGGCGAGCGCCCGACCGAGCCGGTCGGTGCGGCCGATGTAATCGGCATAGTAGCCTTCGGATTCGCCACTGGCGGCGACGTGCAGCACGTGATGCACATCGTCGTTCCATTGGGCGTCGTACAGGACGCCCGCGCCGCGTGGCCCACGCTGCAACCATCGGGCCTGGTTGTGCTCGTTTTCCAGTATCAGATGCGCGCTGCGCGGTAGCGCCGCGTTGCGCACGCGCTGCGCCAGCTCCTCGAGGATGTGCATCGGGCCCTGGTCCACGATCGCGTGTATGGCGTCGAGGCGCAGGCCATCCAGGTGAAATTCCTCGAGCCAGTAGAGTGCGTTGTGGATGAAGAATTCACGCACGTTGCGGCTGTCGTCGGCGTCGAAATTGATCGCCGCGCCCCAGGGCGTGTGATGGCGGGAGCTAAAAAACTGCGGCGCGTACAGCGACAGGTAATTGCCTTCGGGGCCAAAGTGATTGTAGACCACGTCCAGAATCACCATCAGCCCGCGCGCGTGTGCCGCGTCGATCAGCGCCTTGAGATGCTCCGGGCGGCCGTAGCTCGAGTCGGGTGCATACGGCAGCACGCCGTCGTAGCCCCAGTTGCGACGTCCGGGAAAATCGGCCACCGGCATGAGCTCGAGCACGGTCACGCCCAGCGCCACCAGATGGTCCAGTCGCTCGATCGCGCCCAGGAAGGTGCCGGCCTCGGTGAAAGCGCCGATATGCAGCTCGTAGATGACGGAGGCGTTCCAGGAGCGGCCGTGCCAGTCGCGATCGCCCCACGCATAGTCCTGCGGATCGATCACTTCGCTCGGGCCATGCACGTCGGCCGGCTGGTAGCGTGAGGCGGGATCCGGCACCGCAAAGCCGTCGGGCAGGATGAATCGGTAGTGCGAGCCGGGCCCGGCACGATCGGTCGTCAGGCGATGCCAGCCTTCTGCCTCGCGCTGCATCGGCAATCCGGCTTCGGCCTCATCGAGCGCTACGGTTATGCGCTCGTGAGCCGGCGCCCAGAGGCTGAAGCGCACGCTGCCACCGGGCTGAAACTCAGCACCGAACGGCATGAGGTGCCGGGTCGTGTACCGGCGGGTGGTGCGGGCGCCAGACGTCAATGCACGGCCTCCAGGCGTTGCCGCCGTTGCCAGAAGGCGGTAAGCACGACATCATAACTTCAGCGCCCGGAGATCGTATTCGCCGATTCCGCCTGCAGTGCCGGCTGCGCCGCCGGAAAGTCTTTCAGCCGTTCCAGGATCGTATACAGCTCGCGCTCCACGGTGACGCGCACGCCGCCGGGCTGTCGCATGGCGTGGCGGATCTCATGCTGGCGACGCAGCAGTCGCTGCAGTTCGAACTGGGGCTCCATGTCGCGGACCTCGAGTAGCTATCCCTGCCAGATAGCATGTAACAGCAGGCCGGCGCAGACCTATACGCGCATGCCGCGGCTCGCCGTCAGATTGCTCCGACCGCGGCAGCACGCGTGCAGCGGCGGCGCCCCCCGATTGGCGGGGGCAATCGACTTGCGGCAGGGGCGGCGGATGCTAGAATCGCGCGCCTCGTGGGGCGGTAGCTCAGTTGGGAGAGCGTCGCGTTCGCAATGCGAAGGTCGAGGGTTCGATCCCCTTCCGCTCCACCAGAAATTTAAGCCTTTGTCGTTGCAAAGATTGTTACCTCCCGAACGCCCGGCGACGCCTGCGGCGCCACGCCTGCTACACCCCCAGCTCGCGCAGTACGGCTTCCTTGAGCACTTGCGCTTCGGGGCTGGACAGTTTGCGCGGGTGTACGAACGGCACTTCGAACGACATCTGAATCCTGGCCGGACGAGCCGACAGCACCAGGATGCGGTCGGCCAGGTGAATCGCCTCTTCCACATCGTGGGTAACCAGCACCACGGTGTGGCGCTCCTCGGCCAGAATTCTCAGCAGCTCCTTACGCATGCGCAGGCTCATCAACGCATCCAGTGCCGAGAACGGCTCGTCCATATAGAGAATCTCAGGCTTCACCACCAATGCCCGAGCCAGTTCCGCGCGCTTGAGCATGCCGCCGGACAGCTCGTGCGGATAGCTCATCTCAAAGCCTTTCAGGCCCACGATAGCCGCGTAGTGATCGGCGATCTGCGCTCGATTGCCTGGCGCGTGGCCGTTAAGCCCAAACATCAGGTTCTGCTGCACAGTCAGCCAGGGAAAGACCGAGCCCTGCTGGGGCATCAGGATGCCCTTGGAGCTCGGGCCATTTCTCGAGCTACCGTCGACCGTGACCGAGCCCTGGTCGGGGGGATCGAAGCCAGCGATGACGTTCAGCAGGGTGGATTTGCCGCAGCCGGAGGGGCCGACGATGGCGACGAATTCACCGTCCGCAACCTCGAAGCTGACATCGTCGATCACCGGCAGCAGTCCCTGGTCGGTCGCAAAGCCTTTCTTCAGGTCCTTGACCGCGATCTTAGCGGGCATAGCGCCACCGCACCGTCCGCAAGCCTTCCAGCAGTCGCATCGTGCCATCGAGCGACAGTCCGATGAGACCGATGATCACCATGCCGCCAACCACCAGATCGTAGCGATTGCCGGCGTTGCGCGAGTCGATGATCAGATAGCCAAGGCCGGATCGAAGCGCAATCATCTCGGCCGCGACCACCACCAGCCACGCCACACCGAGCCCGATGCGCATGCCGACGATGATCTGCGGCAGCACCGCGGGAATGATGACCCGGCGAAACAGCGTGTAACGCGAGACGCCGAAATTCTCGGCCGCGCGCAGGTAGCGCCGCTCGATGGTGTGCACTCCGGCCGTGGTTTGCACCACCATTGGAAACACCGACGAGATGAATATGAGAAAGATCGGCGAGGAATTGCCGACGCCAAACCACAGGATGGCAATTGGTATCCAGGCGATCGGGGAAATGGGCCGCAGAATCTGAAAAATCGGATTGAGCGTTGAGAACGCACCCTTCACCCAGCCCATCCACAGACCGAGCGGCACGGCGATGCTGACGGCGAGCAGGAACCCCGTGGCAACCCGCATCAATGAAGCGCCGATGTCATCCCAAAGCGTACCGTCGCGGGCCAGTTCCAGCGTGCCGGTCACCACCTGCCAGGGCGTGGGGAAAATCGCGCTGCCGGTCAGGATCACCGCGAGCCACCAGATGGCCACCAGAATCGCGATCACGGCCACCGAGGGAAGTGCCTGCTGCAGTTTCGACATCGGCAATTCCTCAGACTGACCGCAACCGCCACCACACCCGTGCCCAGGCGGACTCGGGCCTGGGCTCGACAATGATGGTCATCTGCCCGCTGGCGTGTGCGGTGCAGGCAAACTGGTAGTCAGAGGCGACGGCAAACGGCAGCCGAAAGCTCTGGCCGGGCATCATCAAGATCGGCCCAAATACCTGTGGCACGTCATCCATATTCCTGAGAACCAGGATATCCTTGAGCCCGAGGGTCAGGCGGATCCTGGATGGCAGTATTTCGATTTTGTTTCCCGCCATGCGACGCGCCCAGGTGCCCTTCGGAATCTCGAAAATCACGTCGCGCGATGTGGAGCTGATGGGGGACAGCGCCGCCCAGGCGGTCGCGGCAACGCCGACGCCGAGCATCAGAATCGCCAACCAGCGAATGTATCTCATGGACCTCGCACGCTCACTGTTTCAACAGCATGCGCATGTCATGGGCGAAATCATCGGCGCTATGCCCGTACGGCATCAGCGCACGCAGGCTGCCGTTGCGATCGATCAGGTAAATGTATGACGAGTGATTCAGCGCATAGCCGCCGGGGATGGGTATTTTTTTGCTCACCGAGATTCCATAGTCCGCTCGTACCGCAGCCAGCTGCCCTGCCGTGCCGGTGCCGCCGACAAAGCTGGGATCAAAGCCATGCAGGAATTGCCGCATGCGTTCAGCGTTGTCACGCTCCGGGTCGACGGTGACGTAGACGATCTGCACCTGGTCGGCCGCCGCATCCAGTTTTTTGCGTGCCGCGGCCAGGACACTCAGTGTTATCGGGCACACCGCGGTGCACGAGGTGTAGCCGAAGGCCAGCGCCACCACCTTGCCCCGATAGCGACTGAGCCTGAGGTCGGTGCCGTCGGATGCGCGCAGCGAGAAATCCGGCGCCGGTCGGGCGGGGCTGAAGACCCCCGCGATGAGAATGCTATCGTCCGCGGCGCCGATGGTAGCGCTATAAAAAAACAGCGACAGCAACAGCACCAGTGGACGAGTCACGCCTGGTCTCCAGATCAGAGCGGGATCGCCGCCGGCTTGGCGAGCTTGGCAAAGCTCTCGTCAACATACGTCTCATACGAGATCGGATGCTTGATGGTTCCGGCATCCAGCGACAGCTGCATCAAATCCTCGAACTCCGCTCTGATCATGCGCAGGTCGCCATAGGTTACCCGGTCGGTCGGATTATCCATCACGAACTGGATGATGCTGGGGTCCTGGTTGAAGAATTTCCTGCCGGCGGCGATGGCCACGGCTTTGTTGCGGTTTTCCTGTTTCGCGTCCAACCACACGCCTGCTCCCAGCACATGGTCGACCAGATCCTGCACCAGCCCACTGTTTTGCCTGATGAGTTCTTCGCGCACCGTCAATACGCAGCAAATATAATTGCGCCACTCATCGCGGGTCATGCGCAGGATGCGCGCATAGCCGGCGCGCTGCGCCGACGCCCCGAACGGCTCGCCGGTGCAGTACGCATCCACCGCGCGGGCGTACAGCGCGGCAGGCATGTCGGGCGGTGCCATCTCCACGATCTGCACGTCCTTGGGCGTCATGCCTTCCGTTGCCAGCATTTTTCTCAGGAACAGATAATCCACCGCGAAGCGACTGGGAATGGCGATGACCTTGCCGGTCAGCTCCTTGAAGTGCAGGTACGGGGAATCGGTACGCACCATGATCACGGCGCCCGAACGATGACCCAGCGACACGATCTTGATCGGTATGCCCTTGTCGGCCAGATCCATGACCAGCGGCGCCAGCATGTAGGCCGCCTGGATCCGTCCCGCCATCAGCGATTCCTTGATTTCCGGCCAGCCGTTGTACTTGCTGTATTCGTATTCCAAGCGCGGCCCGGCGCCAGGACTGGTGCTGTTGGAAGCCGCCCGGGCGACGCAGGCGACCGGCAAAGTCAGATTGCAGGTCACGGGCAAGCCACCGACGACGAGCGCGCTCGGTCGGGTGTGCGCCGAGCAGGACAGCAAGCTCGCAGGTAGAGCGGCGACAATGGTGCCCTGCAGGACCTGCCTGCGGCGCAGGAAGTGCCTCGACTGCGGTAGTTCCGTGTCGGTAGCCATTGTTCTCAAGCGTCATTCCAGGCCGCGAATGCCGACAACGCGGTGCGGTCTCAAGCCAAAAAAATACCATCAGAAGTCTATAGCATCGAGGCCGTGGCGCGCGCCTGGCGCGCATCGTTCAAGCCCGGCATTGCCATCGCCGGTTGCCAAACGACGTAACGCTTTGATTCGTTGGATCGAAATTGATTCTCGCAATGTAGGCTCGCGTACAGACCGGCGCGCATGGCGCGTGGTTGAATGAAGGTCTCCGGGTTTTCATACGCAGGTTGGGATCTAGTGCCGCGAAGAATACTTCTGATTCAGGACGATGTGTCGGACGCAAAGGCGGTTCGAGACGCGCTAATCAACTCAAGCGACGGCGCCTTCAGGGTGGAATGGGTCAGGCGCCGTTCAAAGGCGCTGCGGCGGCTGATCAGCGAGGGCAAGGAGGAAAAACCAGCCGCGGACCGCATTGCGGCGGTGCTGGTCGACCTGTTTCTGCCCGACAGTCAGGGCATTGAGACCTTCGATCGGCTATTTTGCATCGCGCCCCAGATTCCGATATTGATCCTTACCACAGTGCAAGACGAGCACGTCGCCAAGCTGGCAGTGCAGCATGGGGCGCAGGATTATCTGCTGAAGGCCCGGCTCGACGCTTATCTGTTGCCGAAGGCTCTGGGTAGCATGATCGAACGCGCGGCGATAGCAGAGGCCCTGTTCGAGGAACAGGAGCGTGCGCAGGTCACGCTCAATTCCATCGGCGATGCGGTCATGAGCACCGATGTCCGGGGCCATGTGACTTATCTCAATGCTGTGGCTGAAAGCATGACTGGCTGGTCGCGAGCAGAGGCCGCGGGTCGTCCGTTGGAGGAAGTGTTCCGAATCGTCGACGCGGTCACGCATGAAGCCGCTCCGAATCCCATGGCGTTGGCCATCCGGGAAAACAAAACCGTGGGCCTCACCCTGAACTGTCTGCTGATCCGCCGCGATGGCGTGGAAGCCGCTATCGAAGATTCAGCTGCGCCCATCCACGACCGCCGGGGACGGGTGACGGGTGCCGTCATCGTGTTTCACGATGTGAGCGCGGCACGCGCGCTGTCTCTCAGAATGTCCTATCTGGCACGGCACGACAGTCTCACGGATTTGCCCAACAGGATTCTGTTGAACGATCGATTGGCGCAGGCGATTTCGCTGGCTCACCGCCACCGCTACAAACTGGCGCTGTTATTCGTGGATGTCGATCGGTTGAAGCACATCAATGATTCCCTCGGACACGCCATTGGCGACCGCCTGCTGCAATCCGTGGCGCAGCGGCTGCTCGCCTGCGTGCGCAATTCGGACACCGTCAGTCGCCAAGGGGGCGATGAGTTCGTGGTCTTGCTGTCGGAATTGACGCATGAGCAGGACGCGGCGGTAGGTGCGGACAAGATATTGCAGGCGCTGCGGGCACCGCACCGGATCGACCGGCACGACCTGCACGTCACCGCGAGCATCGGCATCGCGACTTACCCCGAAGACGGCGTGGAGGCGGAGAGATTATTGAAGAACGCGGATTCTGCGATGTACCACGCCAAGGACAATGGACGCGACCACTATCAGTTCTTCAAGCCGGATATGAACGAGCGCGCGATCGAGCGGCAGTCGCTGGAAAGCGGTCTGCGCCACGCCATAGAGCGGGACGAACTGGTGTTGCATTACCAACCGAAAATCAATCTCGAAACTGGCGCGATCATCGGCGTCGAAGCCCTCATCCGCTGGAACCATTCGCCCCATGGACTGGTGCCGCCGGTGCAATTCATACCGATTGCGGAAGAGTGCGGTCTGATTGTGCCGATTGGCCGCTGGGTCCTGCGCGAAGCCTGCCGCCAGGCCAGGGCCTGGCAGGACGCAGGGTTGCGGCCCATGGGCGTAGCGATAAACATCTCAGCGGTGGAACTGCGGGCCAAAGACTTTGTAGCCGGCGTGCGCGCGATTCTGGCGGAGACCGGTCTGCAGCCGCACTACCTGGAACTGGAGCTGACCGAAACCTTTCTGATGCAGGATTCAAATTCCACCGCAGCGGTACTTGAGGCACTCAAGGACATGGGCGTGCAGCTTGCGCTCGATGACTTCGGTACCGGATATTCCAGCCTGAGCTATCTGAGGCGCTTTCCGATCGACTCCTTGAAGATCGATCAGTCGTTCGTGTGTGATCTCACCACCGATGCGGATGACGCCAGTATCGTCACTGCGATGATCGGCATGGGGAAAAGTCTGCAGATGCGGGTGGTCGCGGAGGGTGTGCAAACATCAGAGCAACTTGCATTCCTTCAGAGACACGGCTGTCCCGAGGGGCAAGGCTATTATTTCAGTCGGCCGGTGGCTGCCGGCGAATTCGCACGATTACTGGGGGGCGCGCAGAAAAAGAGCGATGCGCGAGACATAACGCGCGTTATCTGATTGCACACGGCTGACCGACCCGGCGAGCAAGCCGCGGTGCGCACATCCCGGAGCCGATTTCGTGACCAACCAATCCTTATGGCGATACCGGGCCATCCAAACACCGTTGGATAGGCCCTTAGGTACGCTAGCGCACTGAACTATGGCCGCGTTCGGGGCACACTCGCTCCCCAATCGTGGCTCCGCCCTCCACCGGGCGGGCGCGATCTACGCTTAGGAGAAGCCAAGATGACCCGGATTTCTGCGAACACGCGCCGCCCGCATGCACCGGCGGCCACACTGCTCGGCCTCGGCGGCGCACTGCTGCTCGCGGCCTGCGCCTCCACGCCTCCGGTCCCGGAAATCGCGTTGAGCTCGGCCAAGCAGGCCATTGCCGTTGCCGATCAGGCGCGGGTCACCGATGCCGCCTCACCGGTACTGAGTGAGGCCCGCGACAAGCTCGCCGCCGCCGAAACGGCAGTGACGGAAAAGCGCATGGATGACGCTGAGCGCCTGGCCAAGGAATCACGCGTCGACGCCGAGCTCGCCACCGCGCAGGCATCGGCGACCAAGGATCAGGCCGTCAACGACGAGATGATTAAAAGCACGCAGACTCTGTCCCAGGAGATGCAGCGCAATTCAGGAGTCAAGCAATGAACGCTTTTATTTCCAGCCGCCACACCCTGATCGCTGCGGCCGTCGCCGCGGTGCTGCTGACCGCCTGCGCGACCGCCCCGGTTGAGCCGGATGGCGCAGCCGCGTTACGTGCCCGGTTGACCCAGTTGCAGTCCGATCCGCAGTTGGGCAGCCGCGCCCCATTAGCGATGGAACAGGCCAATATTGCCGTCACAGCGGCCGAAAAGCCGGAGACCGACCGGGTTCGATCCGCTCATCTTGAGTTCATGGCGGATCGAAAGATCTCCATCGCCCGCGCCGAGGCGGAAAGCCAGCTTTCGGTCGACCAGCGCAAGGGCCTTACCGAGCAGCGCGAAGCCATGCGGCTGCAGGCCCGCACCCAGGAAGCCGATGCCGCTAATCGGCGCGCCAACATGGCGCAGGCCAACGCCGCTGATCAGCAGCAATTGGCCGACGCCGCCAACAGTCGCGCGGCCCTGGCGCAGGCCAACGCCAGCGACCAGGAGCAACAGGCCGACGCGGCCCGTGCTGCCACGGCAGCTGCCACGGCGGATGCAGCCCGCCAGGCCGATGAATTGCAGAGACAGATCGATGGCCTGCAGGCGCGCGTCACGGACCGTGGCCTGGTGCTGACACTCGGTGATGTTCTGTTTGCCAGCGGCATGGCGAATCTAAACTCAGGTGGCGATGCTCACCTGGGTAAGCTGGCAGTATTTCTCAACAAGTACATGGACCGTACCGCGCTGATTGTGGGCTACACCGACAACATCGGTGGCGAAGACTACAACCTCGGGCTGTCGCAGCGACGTGCCGACTCGGTAAAGTCTTTTCTGGTGCAGCAGGGCATCGACTCGTCCCGGCTGAGCGCTTCGGGCAAGGGCAAGGGCTCGCCGGTGGCGGACAACAGCTCTGCCACCGGACGCCAGCAGAACCGGCGGGTGGAAGTGATCATCGAGAACAGCCGGGTATCTGCAAGATAACGCATGAAGATCCGGGGCAGCGAACTCCTTGGGAGACTGTCCCCGGACCTCCGGCCGGCGCGCCGGATTCCATATACGTCGATTCAGGGATGAGTGATCCGTCGGGAGCACAGGAGTCATGTCGACGTTAAACGGGGCCGGGGACAATCGCTTGCTGGCGGCGCTGCCGAAGTCCGACCGGCGGCGCATTCTCGCGGGGTGCGACGAGGTGGAACTGCGGGTTGCCGACGTGCTGTACGCACCCTGGGAGCCGTTCACCAGCGTCTATTTTCCCACCAGCAGTTTCATGTCTCTGATCATGCCGAGCGCAGATTCGGCCGCCTTCGAAGTGGGTCTGATCGGAAACGAGGGCATGTTGGGAATCGCCGTGGTGCTCGACGGTGGAATTTCGCCGGAGCGCGCGGTAGTGCTGGGAGCGGGATCCGCCCTGCGCATGGACGTCGGCTTCCTGCGCCGCGAATTCGGACGCAGCGAAGCCCTGCGACGCAGGCTGGGCCGGTACGTTCACGTGCGCCTCAGCCAGCTCGCCCAGGCGGCGGTATGCGCACACTTCCACCTGCTCGAAGCGCGCCTGGCTCGCCGGCTGCTGATGACGCAGGATCGGGCGCGCGCGAGCACCTTTAATGCTACCCAGGAAGTCCTGGCCTCAAAACTCGGCGTGCGCCGAGTCGGCGTCACCAAAGCGGCCAGTTCGCTGCAGCAACGCCGCCTGATTCGTTACAGCCGCGGCGACATCACGGTGCTGGACCGCCGCGGGCTGATGTCCGCCTCCTGCCGATGCTACAAGTCCGATCGGGACTCCTACGATCGCCTGCGCGAGCAATAATACAATCTGCTCGAGTATCATCGTCGATTGACACCGATCGACGTTGACGGACTAATCCGAATTGTGCTTTGGTTGCCGGTCTTTACGAAGTCCACCGGACCGCTGCGCATGTTGACCCTCAGACAGATCTGGCAACGCCTGGCCGAACATCCGCTGGCGCGCGTGGGGCCCGGCCTCGTTACCGGAGCCGCAGACGACGACCCGAGCGGCATCGCCACTTATTCGCAGGCCGGGGCGCAGTTCGGCCTCAACATGTTGTGGACCATGCCGGTCTCATACCCGCTGATGGCCGCGGTGCAGTCGATCTGCGCGCGCATCGGTCGTGTTACCGGCAAGGGACTGGCGGTGAACATCAAGCAGGCATTTCCTGCCTGGGTGCTCTATGTCGCCGTGGGCCTGCTGCTGGTTGCGAATACGATAAACATCGCCGCCGATGTGGCGACCATGGGCGATGTGCTTGCCCTGATGGTTGGCGGCAACCGTCATCTGCTGACCGTGGCGCTGGTCGTGATATCGCTGACGGCCCAGGTGTTTGTGCCCTACCACAGCTACGTCAAGTTCCTGAAGTGGCTCACGCTCTCATTGCTGTCCTATGCCGCGGTACTGTTCACGGTGCACGTGCCATGGGGTCAGGTGGCATTACGGACCGTAGCGCCCAGGCTGAGCTTCGATGCCGCAACGGCAACCGTGGTGGTGGGCGTATTTGGAACCACCATCAGCCCCTATCTGTTTTTCTGGCAGTGTTCCGAGGAAGTCGAGGATCTGCGCGCCCGTCGGGGTGATCGCGCGCTGATAGAGGACGCCGCGGCGGCGCCGAGCGAGTTGCGCCGCATTCGCTGGGACACCTGGAGTGGGATGCTGTACTCGAATCTGACGGCTTTTTTTATCATCCTGGCCACGGCTGTCACGCTGCACGTGGCCGGGGTGACCGATATTCAGACTGCCACCCAGGCCGCGCAAGCGCTGCGACCGCTGGCCGGCGATTTTGCCTTCTATCTGTTTGCGCTCGGGATACTCGGCGTCGGCGCAGTCGGCGTGCCGGTACTGGCCGGGTCAGCCGCGTATGCGATCGCCGAGACGCTGGGTTGGCCCGGAGGTCTGGAAGCCAAGGCGAGGGACGCACGTGGTTTCTACGGCGTCATAGCAGCGTCGATGATCATAGGACTCGCCCTGGGCTTTACGTCGATCAACCCGATCAAAGCGCTGTTCTACAGCGCAGTGATCAATGGCGTCGTGGCGGTACCGCTGATGGTGCTGATCCTGCTGCTGGCGACCCGACCCTCGGTCCTGGGGGCGTACACGGCAAGCCGATCCTCGCTCGTGCTGGGCTGGATCACCGTGCTGCTGATGGCATGCGCCTCGGTCGGGATGCTGATCCCGGCCTGATCCGATCTCGCCGTCAGGCCGGCGGTTGACGCGTGGCGGCCTCCCGCCGGCTCTCCAGGACCTCGTACCAGATCGCGTTGAGGATGCCGAAGCACAGCGCCAGGCCAAGTCCCAAAATCCAGCTGAAGTACCACATGATTGGAATTATCCTAAGATTTCAGTACCAACCGGCGTGCTTGCGCGCGTACTCGAGCGTGATCTTGCCTTTGAGCACGTGAAACACCCAAGTTGTGTATGCGAGCACGATCGGCAGCAGGACCACGACACACAGCAGCATGATGAACAGCGTCTTGGCGCTGCTGGATGCATCCCAGACGGTGAGGCCCTGATTCGGAACGGTGGAGGAGGGCATCAGAAACGGAAACAGCGCGATGCCGGCCGTGAGGATCGTTGCCGCCACAGTCAGGCAACTCGACATAAATGCAGCGCCGGGTCGACCGAAGTGCAGCAATACCCCCGCGAGGATGGCGGTGAGCAATGCCACCAGCGGTGCCAGCCATAGAATTTCATGCGCGCGGTAGTTGCCGAGCCACGCCCCTGGCAGGACCACCACGCTCTTCAACAGCGGACTGGAGGGGCCCATCGGGTCAGCGCCCGAGGCGATACTCTGGCCATCCAGCCCGGCCGCCAGCCAGGCGCCCGCGGCGGCAAAGGCTATAACAAAGACCATCGCGGCCGCACGGCCAACCGACGCCGCGCGCACCGACATCGGGTCGCCGGTCTTGAGCGCCGCGTAGCTCGCTCCGTGCAGGACCAGCATCGACAGACTCACCACTCCCGCAAGTAATGCGTAAGGTTGCAGCAGGTTGAGAAAGCCACCGGTATAGACCGGTCGCATCAGTTGGTCGAAGTGAAACGGCAGGCCGAGGAACAGATTGCCGAATGCGACCCCGAACAGCAGCGCCGGAATCGCACCGGCGATCATCAGCGTCCAGTCCCAGAAATTGCGCCATCGCGGGTCCGGGATTTTATTGCGGAAATTGAATCCCACCGGTCGCAGTATCAGCGCAATGAGGATCAGGAACATGGCGAGATAGAGGCTGGAGAACGACGCTGCGTACAACAGCGGCCAGGCGGCGAACACGGCGCCGCCCCCGAGGATGAACCACACCTGATTACCTTCCCACACCGGCTCGATGCATTCGAGCACAGCGCGGCGCTCCTCATCGGTGCGGCCGACGAAGCGGAAGATGATGCCCACTCCGAGATCGAAGCCGTCGGTAACCGCAAAACCGATCAGCAGCGTGCCGAGGATCAGCCACCAGATCACCCGCAGTGTTTCGTAGTCGGGCATCGATGGCTCCTTACGCCTGGGGTGCCGCTGAACCCGGCGATGCTAGTGGCCAGTATCCCAGCCCGTCGGGTCCGCGGCGGATCATGCGCACCATCAGGAACACCTCGACCGCGGCCAGAGCCGAATAGAACACAACGAAACCGGTCAGCGAGGCGATCACATTGCCGACCGGCCTGGTTGAGACGCCCAGAAATGTGGGCAGCACGCCGTCAATGGCCCACGGCTGGCGCCCATATTCGGCGACGATCCAGCCGAGCTCAGCGGCGACCCACGGCAGCGGCAGGCTGAACACCGCCGCCCGCAGGAACCAATTCGTCTGTTCAAAGCGATGCCGAGTCGATAAATAGATCGCCACGGCGAACAGCAGGATCAGGAACAGGCCGATCCCGACCATGATACGGAAGCTCCAGAACAGCACCGGCACATTCGGCACCGTCGACCAGGCCGCCTGATCGATCTGCGCGGGGGTCGCTCCCGATGGGTCCTGGACGTAGCGCAGCAGCAGCAACCCATAGCCGAGATCCAGCTGGTGGACTTCGAATTGCGCCTTCGCCGCGCTGTCGGTCGGGTCGGCGCGCAGCAGCTTGAGCGCCGCATGAGCCTGAATGCCGCTGACTATCCGAATCCGGGCGCGCTCCACCAGGTCGTCGATCCCAAGTACCGGCTTGTCGATCGAACGGGTGGCGATAAGACCAAGCAGCCAGGGCACTTTCACCGCCGCATAGGTCTTGCGCGCCTGGACGTCAGGAAAGCCTATCAGTGTGAAGTCGGCCGGCGGCTTCTCGGTGTGCCATTCGGCTTCGATCGCGGCAACCTTCATCTTCTGGTTCTCGCCCGCCACATAACCGGACTCGTCGCCCAGCACTACGACCGAGAGCGAGCAGGCGAGCCCGAAACTCGCGGCCACTGCCATGGAGCGCTTGGCGACCTGGATGTTGCGACCACGCAGCAGATACCAGGCGCTGACTGCCAGCACGAATACCGAGCCGACCACGTAGCCGGCGGCTACCGCATGGACGAACTTCGCCTGGGCGACCGGGTTGAACAGCACGCGGCCGAATGAGGACAGTTCCATGCGCATGGTCTGGTAGTTGAAATGCGCGCCGATCGGGTACTGCATCCAGGCGTTGGCGATCAGTATCCACAACGCCGACAGGCTGGAGCCAAGAGCCACCAGCGCGGTCACCCCCAGGTGGCCGATCTTCGACAGCCGGTCCCAACCGAAGAAGAACAGGCCGACGAAGGTGGACTCGAGAAAGAATGCCATCAGGCCTTCTATCGCCAGTGGGGCGCCGAAGATGTCGCCCACGTAGTGCGAGTAATAGGCCCAGTTGGTGCCGAACTGGAACTCCATGGTAATTCCGGTGGCGACCCCCATGGCGAAATTGATGCCGAACAACAGGCCCCAGAATCTCGTCATACGCTGCCAGATCTCAAGACCGGTCATGACGTATACGGATTCCATGATCACCAGGATCATGGACAGCCCGATGGTGAGGGGAACGAACAGGAAGTGGTAGAGCGCGGTCAGGGCGAACTGCAGGCGCGAGAGCCCGACCACATCCAGGTCAATCACTAATTCACTCCGCGTTCATGGCGTTGATGCCGCGACGGCGAGCTGCCGGCTCGCGGCCGACGCATCGACAGGAGATTGGTGCGCGGTCGAAAAAAACATCAACCACAGCATTCCCAGCGCGGCGAATTTAACCGCCAGCAGCCACGCCAGGTCGCGCGGCAGGTTGTGCCGTCCGCAAGTCGTGTGGGTCCGAATACCACTCAAGGCGCTACGCCCTCGCAGTCCGCGTCGTCGGCAGACTCTACTCCGGCCGCAGGCCGAAGTCGCATATTCGGTGCAGTCAGATCAACGGTTGGTCTTCAGGTACTCCCTGAGGCTGCCATAGTTTGCCGGGCTTGCGCCGGCGGCGTGCTGAACCTCGCCTTGTTGCTGCGGCGGGCTGTCGCGCTCCGCCGCCGCGGGCTGCTCGCTGAACTTTCCTTCCGCCGGCTTGGTTCGGGCTTTGAGGTGAAGTGTCGCCATCATGATCTCCTGACAAAGAATCTCGATATCTGAGTGCCGCGGGGTCTGCAACGTTGGTGTTTTTGCTGGATCAGCGTATCCGTAATGCCGCGCGCGCTCTGTGCGCCAGCGCAGGTAGTGGCTGTTATATCGGCTGATTTCCTCGAACCACAGGTTCGTACTGGGAACGGTGTGGATTATCCTGATTCAGCTGCCGAAAGTGTGGCTAGCGGCGCTGTCTTACAGACTGCGGTGTCGCAGCAGCGTAGCGTCCAGTGCGGCCAGGCGAAGAACAATGTCGTCCGGGCCACATTTGGAAAGGAGTTGGACCATGGATCTGCTCATCGTGGTGATTGTCCTGCTGCTGCTGTTTGGCGGCGGCGGCGGTCTGTATTGGGGCATGGGCGCGGGCTGGGGAATCGGCCCGATCGGCCTGATTCTCGTGGCGATAGTCGTGGCTTATCTGCTCTATGGATACCGCGGAAGACGGGGTCCTCCCCTGTAGCAATGCCGTTAAACCATCGTCCGCCTTGCCGCCTGGTCGTTCGCCGCGGCGAGCGGGACGGTGGCGCAGCGGCGCGGCGCATGATGATCGCGTTGCTGTGGGCACCTTCCTACGGCTGATGGCGGGCGCTACCGACGATATAGCCGTGCAGGAGGTGCGACGATCGCCCCTGTCCTGACTCTTCCAGGGTTCAATTCCGCGGTCCCGGCGCGACCTCCAGGTGGGGCCGGCGCGATCCTCAGCAACCATCGACATGGAGTAATGCAGTGACCTACCAAGTCCGAGCGTTTGATCTTTCCGGGGTGCAGGGGCTGTCGAAGAAAGCCATCGACCTGCATCTGGGCCTCTACAAGACATACGTCGAGCAGCTCAACAAACTGCTCGAGCAGTCACCGCAGCGATCCCCCGGCGTCGCGCAGTTGGCACTGGACGGCTACAACCGTCGCTTTGCATTCGAGTTCAACGGTGTGGCGTTGCACGAACTGTTCTTCGAGCAGCTGGCAGGCAAGCCACGGCAGCCAAGGTCAGATGGCGACTTGGTCGACGCAATACATGACGACTACGTCGATTTCAACGGCTGGAAGGCCTCGGTCGAGGCGCTCGCCAAGACACGCGGCGTCGGTTGGGTGCTGACGCTGCGCGATCGCGGCCAGGATCACCTGTATAACTGCTGGATCGACCTGCATCACCTGCAGATGCCGGTTAATTGTGACGTGGTATTTGCGCTCGATCTCTGGGAGCACGCCTACATGGTCGATTTCACGCCGGCGCAGCGCACCGACTACGTCAAGATCATTTTGGAAAACGTCGACTGGGCGGTAGTGGAGCAGCGCTGCAAGCCGGTCAAAACGCCCCAGGCCGCACATGCCTGACAGCCGGCAGCGCTAGCCGATTGAGCGGTGACGGTCATCCGGCGGCAATGACCTTGTGCTGGCTGACGTTACCGCCGTCGCCGCTCTTCAGGGTTCGAAACACGGCCGTGGACAGGATGGTGAATCCACCAAGCACCAGAAATGCCTGGTGGATGCCGTGAATGAGCTCGCTCGGACTGGATCGAAAGCGATCCGGAACGAAGAACGCGGTGGCCAGGCCCGCCGTCGCGACACCGAAGCTGATGGACATCTGCTGCATCGTGCTTGCGATCGAACTGGCGTCGCTGGTCTGCTCGTCAGTGATGTCGGCGTAGACCAGCGTGTTCATGCTGGTATATTGCAGCGAAGTAAACGCTCCATAGCAGAACGCCTGCAGCGCGATGAGCCACACCGGTGTGCCCAACCCAATGGTCGCGAACAGTAGCAGCAATACCCCGAGCATGAGGGTGTTCGAGATCAATACCGCGCGGTAGCCGACGCGGGTCAGTAACCGCCGCATAAGGAACTTGGTGCTCATCGCCGCCAGTGCCTGGGGCATGATGAGCAGGCCGGACTGAATGGGCGTGAGTCCGAGTCCGATCTGGTAGAGCAGCGGCAGCAGGAATGGCACCCCGCCGATACCCAGGCGGGTGAAGAAACTGCCGCTGACCGCGGCGCTGAAAGTGCGGATGCGCAGCAGGCCAAGTTGCAGCAACGGAAATCTGATGTGCGTCGCATGAAATCCGTAGCCGCCGATCAGCGCCAGGGACATCGCCAGCAGTCCTGAAATCTCGGCCACGCTCAGTGTGTGCTCGCCGAATATCTCCAGCACATAGGAGAGCAGCGCCACACCGGATCCGAACAGGATCAGGCCGACGATATCGAGCGGCCTGGGGTGCTGTCGGCGATAGTCCGGCAGATGCAGATAGACCATCAGCAGGCCGACCAGCCCTATCGGAATATTCACGAAGAAGATGACCCGCCAATGTAGGTAGCCGACGATCAGGCCGCCGGCGATGGGTCCGAGCATCGGGCCAACCAGGCCAGGAATGGCCACGAAGCTCATGGCCGATACGAGTTCGGATTTTGCGAACGTGCGTACCAGGGTCAGCCGACCCACCGGCACCATCATGGCTCCCCCGCAGCCCTGCAGGACGCGGGATGCGACCAGCAGATGGATGTTGCTCGACAGACCGCAAAAGAACGATCCGAGCGTGAACAGGCCGATCGCGGAAGCAAATACCCGCCGCGTGCCATACCGATCCGCCATCCAGCCGCTGATGGGAATGAACACGGCCAGACTCAGGGTGTAACTGGCCAGCACCGATTTCATGCTCAGTGGCGCCACCCTCAGGGCGTCCGAGATCGCGGGCACAGCCGTGTTCAGAATCGTCGTATCCAGCGACTCCATGAAGAATGCCACTGCGACCAACCAGGGTAACAGCCGCTTGTTCGGGTTTACCGGTGAGGACGAGGGGGCGCTGTCGGAGCGCGCCTGATTCACTGGTCCCTTCGCGGGATTCAACTGCTTGTGCCCCAATGTGCGGCGTTGCCGTGCACTGCCGTCGAACGCTATTTCGGAGTCGGGCCCTGACTCACGCGCACCAGGTCGTCGGGGCGCAGCCACTTCTGGAACGCCGATTGCACCTCGGCCGGCGCGAGACTGATATAGCGTTTTGCGGCAAGGATTGGCTCATCGAGCGGCAGATTCAGGTCGCGCCGATGGATGAAGCCCTGTGCAATATCGTCGATGCTGGCCTCGCTCAGCGGAATTCTGCGCAGCAGCAGCGCCTTGACGCGCAGCAGTTCGTCGTCGCCCACGGGCTGGGACTGCAGGGCCTTTAAATCCCGGATCACGATGTCCTGTGCCTTGACCACGTTTTGCGGATCGCAGGCATAGCGCACCAGATACACGCCACGCGTCCTGCCGACCTGAAGTTCGGAAGCCACCGAGTACACCAGGCCGGCGTTCTTTCTCAGGTCAATGCTGAGGCGCGTCGAGTAGAAGCCACCGCCCAGAACCGCGCTGCCCAGCGCCAGGGCGTAGTAGTCGGGTTGGCTGCGGGTCAGGTCGAGATTCTGCGCCAGCAGCACCTCATCCTGAACGCGGCTGTCGTCGGGTACCGCAATAAGAGCCGCCCGATTCGGCGGCACCGCCGGCAGATCGATCGTCGGTGTCGGGCCGTCCGCGCTCCAGGCGCCGAAATGCTTCTCGATCGTGGCTTTGGCCTGCTGCGGCGTCACGTTGCCGATCACGACGATGGTGGCGAGATCGGGGCGAAAGGTGTCGCGTAAGTAGGAGCGAACGTCCTCCAGCGTAAGCGAGCCGACAGTTTCGGCGGTGGCCTCACGCAGACTCGGATCGTCCTTCGGAAACAGCGTCTGCCGCAGCGCGTGCTGCGCCAGATGGCCCGGACTCCTGTTGCGTGCCGCGACGAACTGGGCCACCTGGCGGCGCACGATGTCCAGGGCGGCGGCCGGCAGTGCCGGGTGCAGTTCATTGTCCGCCAGCAGTTCGACCCCGCGTTCGAAATCCTGACTCAGCACCTGCAGCGAGAAATCGGTGCCGGCACGCTCGCGCGCTCCGATCGCATCCAGCGCCTGCTCGAAGGCCACCCGATCGAGCTGCTCACTGCCGTAGGGCAGCAGCAGATCGAGCAGCTGCGATACGCCCTGGCGACTCGGGGGCGCCTGCACCTCCGGCCGGTTCCTGATATAGCCGTAGACACTGACGGTATCGCTGACGTCTTCGGGTTGAACGATCAGCGTCAGGCCGTTTGGCAGCGTACTGACAATCGGATGCGTGGTGGAGTCCGGCACCGTCAGGCGCTTCAGAGCCGCCTGCGCCCAGTCCGGCAGCTCGGTGGCCTTGGCCTCGCCGAGGGCAATGTTTTCCGGTCCGCCGAAACCGCCGCTCGAGGCAGTCGGTCGCCCCGAACCACGCGGTACCATAACGGCCGTCACCGCATGGTCGAGGTCGAGGTACTGGCGCGCCACCCGGTTGACGTCGGCCACCGTCACCTTCTCGATTCGCACCAGATCGTCGTCGGGCGAATTCAGTCCGTACAGCGTGACCGCATCGGACCAGACCTCGGCCGAACCGGCGATCGAATTTTTTTGGAATTCCGCCTCGCTGCGCTCGTGCAACTTGGCAGCCTCGACCAGTTCGGGGGCCACCCCGTCGCTGGCGACTTTCTGGAGAATCGCGCGGACCTCGGCCTCCAGTGCCTTGGGATCGGTTCCGGCGGTAAAGGACAACGCGGCGAACGCAAGACCGGCGTGCGGCAGCGGATCGAGTGAGAATTCCGCCTCGATCGCCTTGCCCTGCGGAACCAGGCCATAGAGATCGAAACGGTGACTGCTGAGGACGTCGGCCAGCACCTCGAGCGCCGGAAAATCCGGGCTGTCGAGCCCCGGCATGCGCATCGCGATCATCTGCGTGCCGGCCGGCTGGTCGGTATCGACGCTGAAAGTCTGCGGATGCACTGGACGCAGGTGCACCGGCGGCCGCGGCGGCAACGGCCTGGGTTTAATGGCGCCGAACAGATCACGTACCTTGCCCAGAGTCGCCTCCGGGGCGACGTCGCCGACGATGATCAGTACCGCGTTGTTGGGGGCGTACCATGCATCGTGGAAGCTCCTGAGCATCGCAGCGGTGGTCTTGTCGAACGATTCACGCGTGCCAAGCGCGTCGTGGGCATACACCGTGCCGCCGAACATGATCGCTCGGATCTTCGCGTACAGTACGTAACCGGGATTGGACCGATCCTGCGCCACTTCCTGCTCGATGGCGCCACGCTCCTGATCCCATCCCTGCGTGGTATCGAGCACTCCCTGCATTCGCAGCGCCTCGATGTGCAGCGCCACGTCGATGTCCTCGGCCGGCACGGTGAAAAGATACTGCGTGAGGCTCTCGCGCGTGTTGGCATTGAAGTTTCCGCCCATGACGGCGCTGATATTGGCGAGTTGCTCGGTGCTGAGGCCGGGGCTGCCCCTGAACATCATGTGTTCCTGTGCGTGCGCCATACCCGGGAAGCCGGTGGCTGCCTCATCTGACCCCACCAGATAATTCACCGACGTTGCGACCACGGGAGCGAGCGTGTTGCGTACGATGATGACGCGCAATCCGTTCGCCAACGTCGCGCGCAACACGTTCTGGTCAGCTGAAGCAGCCACCGAGGACGGCGCTGCGGCCGCAGGCTCAGTCGCGGGAGCGGCCACGCCCGCCGTCGCCAGCAGCGCACATATGGCGCCGGCAAGCAGTCGACGGCCAGGATTCACAGCAGCAAAGATCATGAGATATTCCGTGTGGGTTGCGGCGCAATGATAACCGATCGATGGCTGCTCCCGGGTGTGTGTGGTGCCCGGTGTCGAGGCGGGGCCGCGGGTTTGACGGCTTTGCCAGGACTGGCATTAAATAAAGTCAATTCCTGCTCCCGGTCAAGTCATCCAAATGCGACTTGCGGCGTTGGCTCCAGGGACGGCAAGGAACTGTACCGGCCGTGCGCGTGTCTGACGCGAGGGTCGGGTGCTAGTCGCTCTTTAAGTGTGGAGGTATGAGTGCGCAGGACCATTGCAACACTAGGGTTAGGTCTCACCGGGATTGTGTCCACGGCCGCGCTGGCGGCCAATGGATACGGCTACGGTTACGATAGCGCCGGGGATTACTACGGCGGCGGATTCTATATCGGCGCCAGTGCCGGGGAGGTTTTTTACAAGGAGCAGGGCCTCGATACCATCGTGCCCAGTGTCGCCTTCGCGCAGATCGGCGAGCAATTCAATCCTTACCTGGCGGTCGAGGGGCGCTTAGGTGGTGGCATCAACGGCGATCAATTCGCATTTTTTCACGTCGACGTCCCGTTCGTGTACGGCGGCTACGTCAAGGGCATACTGCCGATGACGCCATGGTTTTCGGGTTATGCAATTGCCGGTGTCGCCGGCGAGCAGTTGCATCGCAATTACCCTGATTTCAATTCCAATGATGTTGGACTGTCGTTGGGTATTGGCACCGAAGTCATTCTGTTTGGCGGCGGCAGGGTGCACGCCGAATTTGCCCGGCTCGGTAGCGGCAATAATGACGGCTACCATTACACGGTCGATCAGCTGTCCGTCGGCATAAGCTGGCACCTGTAACTGTAAAAAGTACAGCTGAGCGCGCCGCTTACGGATCGCGTTACGGGCGATTGGCACCGATTTCGCATCTACTGGCTGGCGGTTCTTCGGAATCGCTGGTTGATGCCGGCCGACAGGGATCTACCGGGGCCAAACTGTGATGCGTTCTACTTAAACGCACACCGATCGAGGCGCCGCGATGAATCCACTGGCAGGTATTGGCCGGCAACCGGTTGCCGCACGGCAATCCGAGGTTTAGTAACTTCGATAGGGCGTCTATGTCAATTGCATCGATCAGCAATGCCAGCTTTTGGGCAAATCAGATCTCGGCATTAAGCGCACAGCGGGCGCTACAGCCGACCTCAGTCACGGCGCCTGCCGGCACCTCGCCCGCCACCACCTCCTCAGCCGCATCCAGTCGCGGCCAGATCGCTCAGGATCTGCAGACTTTCACCCAGTCATTGCTGCAGGCCCTGGTGTCGAACCAACCCGCGCCGACGCAGACCGGCGGCTCTGCCAGCGTCACCACTCCTGGCGGCAACGGCACTGCGCCCGCAAGCGTATTGCCGCATGGCCACGGTCATGGCCATGGCGGTGCGCGAAGAAAACTCGAGTCACTGATCAGCTCCCTGAACGGCGACGCCACTACCGCTTCGTCCACCGGTACTGCAAGCCAATCGACCAGCGACAACGTCGCCAATCTGAACGCCAGCTTCAATAAGTTGATGACTGATCTTAAGGTCAGTACCAGCTCTGCCGGCTCAACCGGCATTCCAGCAGCGGGCAGTACCGCGGGTGTGGCGTCCAGCCAGCAGTCGAGTGGCGGGCTGCAAAATCTGCTGCAGGGCATGCTGCAACATCTGCAGCAGCAAGGGGCGCGAGCCGCCTCGCTCGGCCAGGGCATCCACGTCGTGGCCTGACGCCGCGGTAACGGTAAGATCGCGTAGACTTTGCATCCGCCGCAGCGCATCGGCGCCGCGGATCCCCGCCGTTGGCTCGACGCTCAGGCTAATTTGGCGAAAATCGCAAAATGGAATGGCCTAAAATCGTGCTTTCGCCAATCTTTCAACAGCCGTCTCTATCCGCTACTGCGCTACCATGAAATTCATAAGTTTTCGCCGTAAAGATCAGGTCGCCGCCGGCCTGATTGTCCCCGGGGGCGTACTGGATCTGGCGGCCGCGGGAACAGCCGCCGGGGAGGCGCTGGATCTGTCGTCCGTGCTTTCGATCATCCGTGGGGATGCCGAGGCTCTGGCCTGCTGCCGGCGGCTCGCAGAGCGTGCCGCGATGAGCGGCGATGCGTTGCTGCCTGCAGCTCAGGTGCAGAAGCTGGCGCCAATACCGCAGCCGGTGCGCAACGTGTTCTGCGTGGGCCGCAACTATGTCGACCACGTCAAGGAGGGTGCAGCCGCGATGCGTGCTGACCTGAAACTGCCAGTGGCGCCGCAGTTCTTTACCAAAGCGACTCTAACCGTCATCGGTCCGGGCGCCGACGTGCGGCTGGATCGAAACCTCACCCAGAAGCTCGACTACGAAGTCGAACTCGGGGTCGTCATCGGTCGCGGCGGGCGCGACATCGCGGCTTCGGCTGCGTTCGAGCATATCTTCGGCTATACGATCGCCAACGACGTCACCGCGCGCGATTTGCAGCGTCGGCACGACCAATGGTTCAAGGGCAAGTCGCTCGACACCACGTTGCCACTGGGACCGTGCATCGTATCGAGCGACGAGATCGGCGACCCAAAAATGCTCGAGCTCTCGCTCACGGTCAATGGCCAGGAGCGGCAGCGCGCACGCGTGGAACAGATGATCTTCGATATACCGACGATCGTTGCAACGCTATCGGCCGGCCTGACGTTGCTGCCTGGGGATATAATTGCCACCGGTACGCCGTCCGGTGTGGGCTTTGCGATGACGCCACCGCAGTACCTGCACGATGGTGACGAGATGCTGGCGCGCATTGATCGCATCGGCGAATTGCGTAACCGCGTGGTCGAGGTCTAGGTCCCAGCGCCCCCGTAGCTCAGTGGATAGAGCGACCGCCTCCTAAGCGGTAGGTCGTCGGTTCAACTCCGGCCGGGGGCGCCAGTCCAGGGACGTCTGGCGACGTCCGGCAGCATCCTGAGCTTGTCAGACCACCGTGACATATTCACCGTATCGGCCAAGCACCTCGTCGTCGGTCAGCAGCATTAAGCGCTCGGATAACGCTTGAGCCAACAGTAAGCGATCAAACGGATCGCGATGCAGCGGCGGCAACTCGAACACTTTGGCGGCATGTTCACAGCTGATTGGTAGCTCCAGTAATCCGGCCGGCTTCAGTCCTTCCAGTACCACAAGCGGGTTGGCCTCGAGTTTGCCCAGGGAGCTCTTTATGCTTATTTCCCAGATTGAGGCCGCGCTCACAAAAACCTCGTTCTGTTCGATGAGAGAACGGGCGCGCGACTTGAGTTTGGCAGGCTGCAAGAGGGCCCACAGCAGCAAGTGGGTATCGAGCAGCAGGTTCAAGGGCTGCGTCCTAATCCCGCTCGAACAACTGCACGACAGTCTCGGGTAATGGCCTGTTGAAATCGGGCGGAATCTTGATCTTGCCCTTGAGTAGGCCCAGATGCTTCTTGGTGACCGCCCGCCTCATGGGTACGAGCCTCGCCATGGGCTTGCCAGCCTTGGCGATGATGACTTCCTTGCCCGCGGCCACTTCCTCGACGATGCGCGAGAGATGGGTCTTGGCCTCGTGAATGTTGATTACCTTGGTCACCGCGATTCCTGATATAGTTAAACTAAACTAGAGTTAGTCTACTTGACTGCAGATACCGAAGCAACCCACGCAAAGCAGCATTGCGACGCAGTGTTGCCTCATGTTCATCAGCACACCGCTCTCTATTTTGCCGATTACCTGCCTCTAGCATCTTTGTTGGGCTAACCGCCATCGCTTCAAGCCCTCGCATCGAGTGACCCTTGCGCTGTCGATCTTATAAACGGTCAGCATCGAGGCACACAAAGCGGTGAAACTCATTCGTATCCCATTGAATCCCGTTGACAACGGTCAGGCCATATCAGTTAGGGCGGATGCGCAGCTGCAGTTCATGGAGATGGTAGTCAATGACAAAGGTGTCCAACAGGCCGAGCACATCCATGCCGATCAGAAGCGCCGGCTCCTTTGTCAGATGCCAATGCCCAAATATGTTCATCTCACCGTAAGTAATGTCCGCCCCGAGAATGTCGATGGAACCCAGCTTGATCGGCGGACTGGGGAATGCTTCACCGTTCTGAGCCTTGGCGGTTACGTCAAAAATCTGAACAGATTTGCCCTGCGCATGCCGGTGCTCCAACGCATCGCGCATGGCTAGGTTCCCAATCGTTCTCTGTCCACCCGTATCGATGACGGCTTGGACTCGCACGCCGCCGACTAGCGCGTGAAACATCAGCAGTCCCGATTTGGAATGATCCAAGGGGATGACGATAAAATCCGGGCGCGCTCGCTCGCTGCGCGAGCGCTGAATGTCGATGCGGTCGTGCTTGAAGTCGATCACTATACGTTTATCCTTGAATTCGTCGGTGGCGAGGACTCCCTCTGCGCCGCCCATCGCATCGATCACGATCGGCAATGTTGCGGGGCTGAGCGTCAGATCGCCGACGGTAAAGGAGTCGACCCGTATGGTTGGCACTATCGCAATTCCCGTGACGCCGCGCAGCAGGACGGGCGGCGACTGATCGAGCGGGACGCCGAGTCGCTCGGCCACGTTGGCAGTCACCCCGGAGCGGGTCGCGCCGGTGTCGAGCACGAGGCGAAACGGCCCGCTGCCATTGATCCACACCGGAGCCCAGATTCTCCCGATCCGATCGCGCAGCGTGGGTGCAACAAAGCGCGGTTCCGCTGCCTGAACCACGATTTCCGAAAGCTCGTCTTGTGGGTCGGGCTCAACGTTGCCACCTTGTGTGCGTAACGAAAAAATCAGCAATCCGCCAGCTGTTGCGAGCCGGCATACACGGCGAAAGTAGATAGTGGGCGCAAAAATTGTCAATTGCGCTTCGTCCCGTGGGCGAATTCTCCAGCGTCTAATGACTGCACGCAATGACGCGAGAATGATGCAGCTTTAAGCTGCGAAACAGATCGAGACTCGCTTCAGAACTTCGCCGTGAAGGCAACAAACAACTCTCTGCCCAGCAAGTCATAGGTCGGATAGGAATTGACATTGCCAGACGCTGAACTGATGTCGGCGGACGGTACAAACGGCGGATCTTTGTCAAACACATTGTTGACACCTGCCCGCACCTCCATGCCCGGGAGAAATTTCCACGTGGCGGATAGATCAAGATAGCTGACGCTAGGAATACGGGCGTTCAGAGGATCGTAGGCCCCTTCTTCCTGGTTCTGCAGCAACTGTTGTGAGGAATTGTTGTCGAAGGCAGTGCCTCCGATGAATCGCCACTGCCCGGAGAGCAGCAGATTCCACGGAGTATCCCACGTCACCCGCAGATTGTGACGCCAACGAGGATTCACAGCTCCGAGCGTGCCCCCGCACGTATTCCCGAACAATCCCGCGCAATCAAAGGTCGGCGCGCCGCTATATATGGTAGATTCGTTGTGCTGTACCCACGCACCAGACAGGTTGGCCAGCAAGCGACCCCAGGCAGCGGGCAGCGGATACTTATAGTTCATTTGTACATCAATGCCGGAAGTAAAGATGGATCCGGTATTGATGGAGTTCTGCAGAAAATACCCGCCACCCGCGACCGTGGCACCGGTCAGAGAACCGGCCGGAGTGCGGACGATGAGATCGCAGTACGTGGGGTTCCCGCTTGCCAGGCACTGCTGCAATATCACACTAGGCGGAATAGTTCCCACGGCTCCTTCCAGCATGATGTGGTAGTAATCGATGCTGCCGGAAAAGTTTGGCAAGGCTGTGGGAGTCACGCTGAAACCAATCGAAAAGGTGTCGGCCGTCTCCGGCTTCAGGTTTGGATTTCCACCCACGACCTCACCGCACTGGGCGGAGATACATTGGATAATGGTGTTGGTACCGCCCACCGAGGCGCCTAACCCGTTTCCATATTCAGCAGCCGTCACTCCGGTGTGCATGCAAGCAGCCAAGCTCGCCGTGGCCGCCGTGGCACCATTGTTGGTAGGCGCGCAAGGGTCAGTCAGCGAATTCGGGTATTGGCCGTAGGACTTGGGGTTATATAACTCGATCAGATTGGGTGCTCGTATCGCCCGATCATATGAGTAGCGAAGGCGGACATCCGGGATCGGCGCGTACTGCACTTCGAATTTATAAGTGGTCGTGCTACCCGTGGTTGAGTAATCGGATAATCTAACGCCCGCGTCCACAGTCAAATCATGGGCGCCCGGTGCATTCTGGATGATCGGGGCGCGCGCTTCCGCGAAACCCTCCTTTATGGATTCGCTTACAGCGACCGGGGCGGTCGCGCCGGAGAAGCCGGCCAGATCGCCCTGCAGCTCCGCACCATCGGGCGCGAAATTCAGTTTATCAACGCGACGTTCGAACCCGATGTCGATGCCCACGCCATCTTTGGCCCAGGGCGACTGAATGCCATACTTGCCCAGATCGCCGGCCACATCCGCGTGGCCAATCTCTTCTTCGTTCGTTCCGTAGGAGGTACCGGGCGTGTACAGATACGCGAGCTGCGCTGGTGTCACGGCCCCGGTGGTAAAGATATTGTACGGAACGCAAGTCCCACCACTGATGCAGGCTGGTTGGCCATTACCGTTGGTCGTGACCTGCAACGCGTTATTGATTGACGCATAGTTCAGATAGTTCAGATTCGCGCTGTACGCCGAGGTGTAGTAGTACGAAAAATAGGCGTCATAGTTCCAGGCGCCGCCCAATGTGCCGTTGAGTCCAGCGACCGTGCGAAAATTCGTGTGCTCGTAAGTGCTCTCTCGACCTCCACCTTCGATGTTTCGCCGGCCAATCTCGACATCGGCGCTGTTGCCCGCGGATCCGGGGGCGGCCTTATCCCCGGCAATCTGGGCCGGCGTGCAAATGGTGGCCGCTTCCTGAGCACTGAGCAGCGGATTGCTGCAATTGATGAGTTCGTTGCCATCGCTGGTCAAAGGATTGCCGCCACCAAACAGGCCTGAGGGGCCTACTACTGCCGCGGTCCGGTCGTTCATGAAGCTGAAGTCCAGATAAGGCTTGACTGAGTCATTGATATCCAGGTGGGCCAAAAATCCGGCCTGATAGCGCTCATCCTGGCGTTGCAGGTACTGATAAGCCGGAAAATTAAAGAGCGGGGGCGGACTGGATCCCGCCTGAGGGAACGGTAAGAATTGATTGCCCACCACGGAGTAGGCGTTGCCTCCGCCAGCCTGCGCCACGAACAGGTTGGAATTTACGCTCGCGTGGCAGATGTAGCCGCTCGGCACAGCCGCTCCAGTGATTAGATTGTTCGTTTCAGCATCGCAGTCGGCAAAGTCCCGCGAAGATCCTTGAACAGGCGCGAGATTCTGAAAGACAAAATAGCCGGTGATGTTGCCTGTGCCGTCCGCGATGTTTGTCCCCATTAAAATCGACAGGTCACGCTTGTATCCATCCCGGATGCTGCCGGTTGGTGGTGTGATACCGGCGGCCGTTTCATCGGCTTGGATAGTGGCATTTCCCTGGCTGTGCATGTCGAAGCCGTATTGTCCGCTCACCTCCACGCCTTCAAAATTCTTCTTCATGATGAAATTAACGACGCCGGCGACGGCATCCGACCCATAGGTCGCCGATGCACCTCCGGTCACCACTTCGACGCGTTCCACCATGATCGCCGGAATTTGATCGAGATCCGGAGCGGGATTCGGGTTGGTAGTGCTAGGGTCCCCGGCGCCTAAACGCCGGCCATCGACAAGTACCAGGGTCCGCTGCGGACCCAAGCCGCGCAGATCGGCCGTTGAGAAACCACCGGTCGCCGTAAGCGGAGAGGAGGTGTTGCCAAAATCCACGCCGGTACCGATCACGTTCTGAGGCAGCAGATTTATGATATCTGTGATGTCGGTTTGCCCCGACAAGGCAATATCCTGGCTCGTTACCACGGAAATCGGACTGGTAGCGCTGATGTTCGCAGGAACGGGAATGCGCGACCCGGTGACGATGACCTCTTGCAGCGTCAGCTCCGGTGCAGCAGTTGTAGCGGGCGCCTGCTGCGCCATGGCAGGCATTTCTATGGCAGCTATACACACACCCGCCAATACGGTAATCGTGAATTGCTTCGCAAGCGATCTCACGCTAACTAGCTTGGGCATCCCCATTTTTATCTCCCTCGAGTGAGTTATTTGTGGCAGCGCGTTTGCGAGTGCGCAGACTCCCGTTGTGTTGTCGCGACATAAATGCAAACGAACGCCGTTCTCATGCGGTGAACGATAGCCGCCCGTCAAATGATGAGTATGTAAATGGTATGAAGGCCGCTGGCAGCGTGATGAAGGCTACTGGCAGCGTGATGAAAGTCAGAATGTACTTGTCTGCGTCGTACATTAATGGGCGAGGGGTCGCTAACCGGACGCTGTCGCTAAACGTGTCCCGCGGTGGGAGTGCTTGGGCGCAAACAGCGCTCGATGAATTTTTCTGTATCGCTGAAGCGGGCTTCTGCGCCGGCGTCACAAAACAAGAAGCGCATGGCCAGACCTACATAATCCAGGGTTGTAAAATCAACCAGTTGACTAATAAGATCGATCGTCATGCAGCATTTCGCGATGAACGGGACTAAATCCGCGACGAAGCGGACCGACCCAAAGACTCGAGGAGGTTACCCAGCATACGGCGCGATACACTGTGTTCCGACGACACGCCAAGGCAACCTTCATGATCTCCAGACGCTCGAATGACGCTGATCGTCCCGCCTCAAATCCTCTATCCGTTACGTTAGGGTCGGGCAGGAAGATCTCCAAAGCCAGCCTGTTCAACGTGCTTCAGGCCGGTGGATGGGGAGCCGCCTACGCGGTCTGTGCGCTTGCAGCGGAGCAAAACCAAGGCCTTTGGCCGGCGGTGTTGGATACGTTGATTTGGGCCTTTTGTGGGTTTCTTGTCACGCTCGGTCTTCACCACGTTTACCGACGATTACGTCGATTACATCTCTCACATGTGGTGGTCGCTGCCGTCGCGCTGATCTCCAGCGTGCTGCTTGCGCCAGTGTGGTATTTCATGGAGCACGTCTGTTTACGCATGACGTTACCTGCAGTGCTACATGTAGATTCGCTGAGGCCGTTATTTTCTGTAAACGCGGCGATCATGGCGCGAGAGCCACTGTTCCTTACGCAGTACCTTTGGCCCTTTTACTCCGTCATCCTCTTTACGTGGGCATCCCTCTATTATGGTGTCAACGCGATCCTGGATCTGGAATCAGAGCGCGCTAATGTCGTCAATGCACGCAAATTGGCCGACACAGCTCATCTTCGTGCCCTGCAGTCGAATTTGAGCCCGCATTTCCTGTTCAACGCGCTGAACGGTATTGCGACCTTGGTCCGGGAACATGACTCCGTGACCGCTACGGCGATGGTCGATGCCCTGAGCACCTTTCTAAGGTCAACGCTCCAGCGTTTGGATACTCCTGAACTTCGCGTTGCAGAGGAGATCGAGCTCATTGAGCAGTACTTGCGCATTCAGCGTTACCGGTTTGGTACTCGTCTGCATGCGGTGGTCAAGGCCGAGCGGGAGGCGCTAGGTGCCCTCATCCCGACCCTCATTCTTCAACCACTCGTCGAAAATGCGGTGCGCTACAGTGTGCTACCCCGCGAAGCCGGCGGCTGCCTATGGGTGTCAGTGCGCAAGGAACTTGCGGTTTTGGTCGTGTCGGTGGAGGACGATGGACCCGGACTCAACGGGGGCACGGTAGATGCCTTCGGCATGGGCCTACAAAACTCCTCCGAGCGGCTGAATGCATTGTATGGTGCCGCCGCAAGCCTGACGATAGACAACAGAACTGATGGCACCGGGTGCGCGGTCGTTATCAGACTCCCTTTTCGGCTAGCGCCTGTGAGGCAACTTTGTGACAGGACAATTGAGGCAGCGCAAGTGTGAACATTCGCACGGTAATAGCGGATGACGAGGAGCTCGCACGACGCGGCCTAAGGGCACTTTCGCAGCGATACGACGATGTGGAACTAGTCTGCGAGTGCCGCAACGGGCGAGAGGCGGTGGCCGCGATTCACCGGCATCGGCCGGACTTGGTGTTCCTGGACGTTCAGATGCCGGGAAAGACAGGCTTCGATGTCATTAGCGCCATTGCGGATATCCAGCGTCCACATATTGTCTTTGTGACCGCTTACGACACATTCGCGCTGCGGGCTTTCGAAGTACATGCGCTGGATTATCTCCTAAAGCCCGTGAACGAAGAGCGGTTCGATGAAGCATTGGCACGCGTACGAGAGGCGATGTCGCACGCTACGGATAACGCAATCGTTCAGCGCATTCGACAAGTGGCCGCGGATATGCAGGTAGCCACTTCACCATCGAAGGTGTCGGCTGTGGATCGTCTCCCGATCAAGGTCGATGGGCACATAATTGTTATTCGAGTGGCTGAAATAGACTGGATCGAGGCGGACCGAGACTATGTATCGGTACATGTGGGGGGCAAGACCTGGTTGATGCGCGAAACCATCGCGGCGGTGGAACTTCGACTGGCGCTATCCGGATTTGTGAGAATTCACCGCTCCGCGCTCGTGAATGCCGAACGGGTCAAGGAACTTCGACCACAGGACAAAGGCGAATATACCGTGGTACTCAATGACGGCACGAAACTGAAACTGACGAGACACTACCGAGCGTCGGTTGAACGACTGGTCGGCGCGAACATCTAAACGCCGTTGACCAACGCCAGGTGGGCTGGGCTCGCATCCCCCACCGTTAGCGCGTGACGGTGCAACGGTCCTGGATAGGTACCCCCACTCCATGCGTTGCCTCGCAGGGATCTGAAAGGTTCTGGGATGATGGTTGCCAATTCAATCGAATGCCGCGGCGTACCGGATTCCGACGACGACGCGTCAATTCCGCCACTCCACGGTGTCGCGGAGGTCACTTCAGAGTCTCGGTGGTCGAAGTTGGACGCTCTCTATATCCGCTTTGTCGTACTTTTAGTCCGCAATGTCGCAACGCGATGCACGCCCTTGAGTCTCGGTCATACACTGGCGCCCTGTTGTTGCAGTAGAGGCATCCATGAGATCGATGTTCACGCTCAGATGCTTGGAAACGGCCGCCGCCGCGCGTCTGAAACCAGCGAGTACACCGACCTTGCCGAAAACGCGAAGCGACCCAGCACAAATAAGAAGGACCGCGACAATCACGTCACCACCGGGCCGGCCGAATCTTTATTAGTCAATCGGGAGTCCAGGTAATCCAAAGGAGAAATGCCTGATGAGAACGAAAACGGTGTCGCGCCGGACGGTGCTCAAGGCGGGCGTCTGCACACTGACTGCAACGGCGGCCATCCCGCCAATTGAGAGTGCGCACGCAGAGGCAGTCCTGAATCCGCAAAACGAAGACACTGTTCGGAAATATTATGCGGCGTGGGAGAAAAAGGACTGGCGCCCGTTCGATGTCCTGCTGACGGATGACTTTACCTTCACAAGCGCAAACAATGACGACCACATCAGTAAGAGCGCTTTCAAAGCGCAATGCTGGGAGTCACAGAAGGATTTTATCGAGCGGTTTGAGTTGCAGCGGGTATTCGGACGTGGAAACGAGGCGTTTGTGATGTACCTAGGTCGGACCAAGAACGGTAAGACGTTCCGCAACGTGGAGTATCTTCGGCTTAGAGATGACAAAGTGGAGGCCATCGAGTGCTACTTCGGTGCGCAATCCAGCTTTCCATCGGCAGTGAGCGCCAAGCAGGGCTAACGCCGTGGTATCCCACCGCTTCAACACAACATCTTCGGTCAGCAACGTGCTCGTTCGAGAACACACGTGAAGATATTGATAGTCGATGACCAAGCCGAAGCGCGCGATGGTCTGATCCGGCTCTGTAAGCGCAACGACGATATTGAAGTGGTCGTCGAGGCCGATTGCGGCAGTGCTGCTATTGACGCGGCGGGCACTCTAAACCCGGACATTGTGCTCCTGGATGTGGAGTTACCGGATATGTCCGGCTTCGAACTCTTGCGAGCGATGGGGGCGGGTACCTATCCTTTGGGCATCATGGTTTCGCCATGCGCGGATCACGCGATCCGGGCGTTCGCAGAAGGCGCAATTGATTACTTGGTGACGCCGGTGACTGCAGAGCGATTTGACTTGGCGATGGCACGCGTCCGTTATCGATGCAATGGCGCGTTGCCCGGATGCGGTTCTTTTACTTCTAAGTCTTCGGATCTCGGTCGCACTGTGCCGGTTATCCCGCGGTTTTTAGTGGGTGAGCGACAACGGCGACTGTATCCGCTCGATCCGAAGTCGATCGACTACATCGAGGCCGACGGTAACTACGTCACCTTGCGCGCCGGCAAAATGGAATACCTCAGCCGAGATTCGATCAAACGTTTGTCGATGCAGCTCGCAGAGTTTGGCTTTATCCGCATCGACCGGTCACTCCTGGTGAATGCCGTCGCGGTGTTATATGCCGAAGTGGCAGGTCATGGCACATTTGCCCTAACGCTAGCCTCCGGTGTATGCGTGCATTCGAGTGCTGCTTACCGCGATTCGATTTTGCGCATTATCCCGCTGCCGTCCTTGTCGAAGCGCTACCGAGGCACCTCGTCGAAGAGTTCCATGAACTCTATCTCATAAAAGGAGGGGTTCGTCACGCTGGCAGCTCGAATCATCCCAAAGTAGTTCCGGCCGCTTGCAGCGCTGCTAACTTCTAAAGATGAGGTTGGCTGATCGTATCGCGCAATGCCGAACTCCGTTCATCGTTGAGAACACGAAGGACGGCTCTGTCACGCACTTAAACGGGGCCGCCGCGTTTTCTAAAGATATTGATAGTTGTGCTACGCGATATGTGCTGAGCGATGAGCTGACGCGTTTATGCACAGCACTCGCCTACTCGAAAGGAGCGAGCACACTCGCCTGCGCGGACCTTTTGCACGTACCCGCAGAGCGCGTGTGGGTCGAATGGACCGAAGCTCCTTGGCGGAACGAGCTCGCGTGTTACGGTTTCAAAAGTCCTGTTGACTCGGCCTGCTCGGGCCGGCGCGGGGTCTTCATTCAGTCCAATCCCGATGGGCGTAGCGGCCTAATGAGAACGTTCTGGGCGAGCGGCGAGTCCGAATTGGAGGTGCTTTCGAGCAGCATGGAAGCATACTTCGATTTTGATACACAAGAAGGTGAGAATCCTGCGGTCTTCGACCGGCAGAAGCGCCCTTCCATTTGCGTCTCGGACAATGCTGCCGGGAAGTCCGACATCTTGCGGCGCTGCTTTCGATTCTGGTTCGAGCGCTCGTGGCAAGATTATTACGAGAGGGCACAGTTGACGCCTGTACAAGCTGCTGCCCTCTCTCATCACGCACTGGGTACGATAGCGATCGATATTCCTGTATTGCTAGCCTTTTTTTTGCTCCTCGCTACTCGTCCGGGCCTGCCGCGTCGGCCTCTGATGCTTGAGCGTCTTAACAGAGCGCGGGCAAAGTCCGGAAAGGGGCCGCTTCTAGAACAGATCGAAGTCTTCGCTCCTCTTCTGCCAGAGTTTAAATCCGGCTGTAGCAGCTATTCAGGGGCATCTCGACGATCGTGTAGACTTCATCATGTGCGGGGCCATCTTGTGCGACGGGGAAGCAAGCTTTTCTGGCGAGTGCCGCACCTGCGCGGCAGTGCACGGGCGGGAACCATTCGGACCCGCACGGTAACTTGGACCGTCGATTCATCGACTTCAGCGCGTATCAGCAGCTATTCAGAGCTATCATCAGCCGAGTTGTCTTGAACGCGCCCCGGAGTTCGGTGGCGGCGGCGCCAAGGGACGGACCGTGATGAACGACCACCGCGGGATTAATGATGGTCGCTAACGTGCCCAACCCTTTTGCTCCGCTGCTAAAATCGTTCTCGATACAGAGTCACAGGAGGTCAGCCATGGAAATGCACAAGGTAGCGGTTACAACAGTGTTGTGTGGAATCCTGGTCAGCCAAAACATCGCGGCAGCGGAGCACGCGGACGCGAAAAAACAAAATCCGCCGAACAAAGCTGAGGCGACAAGATGCGTCACGTCAACTGGGAGTCGGATTCCCACGAATCTCGGCGCGTGTTCGGCGAGGGGTCGTTCCTTCAGCGCTGACGACATTCAAATGACAGGAGCGACCACGGTAGCGCAAGCGCTGCGACTCCTCGATCCATCCGTGACCATCGGACGGTAAGAGCATCAGGGAATCCGCGTCAGATCTCTTTCCAAAAAGTGGCCCTTCATTACTGGCGAGAGGACCCCGTATCTGGCATCGCCAGAAATGAGCAAACGCTAAGATCCAGCGGATATTCGTCGGAGATAAGACTCCGGCCGGGGGCGCCAGTCCGGGGACGTCTGGCAACGTCCGGCAGCATCCTGAGCTTGTCACACCACCGTGTGATCACCCGTAGAAGCCCTTAATTGGGTTGTAACGCCTATCGGGCTTGGCCGTCGCGTTGCGCCTGGATGCTGGTACGGCCGTCAGGGAGCTTCCAGCGGCGGCAGGCGATGATGAACCAGATGAAGTTGAGCGCAGCGATCAGCCAACCGGCCCCGACGATCCACCAGAACCAGCGACTGTTCGGGTCGAGGGTCAAGACAGGGACGGTAACGAGAGCGACCTCCGCGGCTGCGAATCCGAGGGCAAAGAAAAACTTGGACCAGCTCCAAAGTCCAGCCTTCTCTTCGCGACGGATGCCCACGACGATGAAGCCGATCTGCAGCAAGAACATGAGAATCCAGATCATGCGTGGCGGCGCTGCGTAGGGCTAATTCGATTGACCGTTGCCGTGGACCTTGGTGTCCTCGGTCCAGTTGCCAGACAGGGCGCCGTTCGGGTTGGCGTTGGGGTCGTTGGTCTGGAACCACTGCGTCTGATTTCCGACGGTACTGGACCAGGTGTGCGTATACGAGCTTGAGACCTTGGCCAACCCGCCCTGACCGACTACGGTCTGTTGATCGAGTGCGTAGTCGACCCAGTCCGAGGCCGCCGTGGTGCGGGCGTTCATCGCAGCATTGGCGCTGTTCATCGAGCTGCGGAATGAGGATTCCTGCTGGGCCATAAAGGCCTCGTGGTTGCGCTGCGAGGTGGCCATAAAGTCATCGAACTGCTTCTTGAGCATCGCCTGGCCGGCCTGCTCCTGGCGGGTTAGGCGCGCCTGGTCCTCGCGAGCGCGCTGCGCCAACGCCTGTTGCACGCGCTGCAGCCACACCTCGTCGTGTGGTGTCCTGACCAGATCATGCGCATCGACCAGAGCGCAGAGGGCATCGAGCTTACCCTTGGGAGCGCGTTCGACATCGACATGCGCGGAGCAGCCGCCGCCCTTGGCGTCAGGCCCGCTAGCGGTTATCCGGCACTCCACATGGGCGCGCAAACGCTGCTCGATGATAAAGCTGCCATTGACGGTCTCGACTCGCACGGCGGCTGCGTCGGCAGAGCCGTGGATGTTGGGACTGATGCCGTTCATGTTCTGGGCGACGCCGGCGACACGTTGCTGGTACGCCGCGCCGAGAGGCATCGGCCCGACGACGTGCATGCCGTTGCTGGCGACCATCTCCACATAATGCTTGAGGAAGTCTTCCGCCGACATGGGACCGCTATAAGCCAGGCAGCCGCCCACCGGGCGGAAGCCCTTGATACCGGGATGAAACGTCCAGTTGAAGGCGGGGAGCAGACGCATCTCGGTCAACCCGTCGGGAGAGTAGGCGCGGAACACGGGCATGGGAATGCGGCTGCACTCGGGCCCGGGCAGGACGGTGCCCTCAAACTTCCATCCAGCAGGAATGCTGATGTTGAAGGCCTTGATGCCGTATGCGGGGTCAGTGATGGCGACGGTGGTGACGGATTGCGCGCCGGCCGGCGAGGCGCACAGACAGGCAAGTGTCCACGCTAGCAGGCTATAGCGGACAGGCGACATGCGCGAAGCGAACATGATTCTTCACCGAGCCCGCCGAATGAATATTGAAGGCGTACTTGGTCGATCAGGCATTAGGAGTGAGCAGATGTCAAGGGTGACGCGGGTACTCGCGGTCGCGAACCATGTCAACGCCGCGAACGGCATCGCAAGCTGGAACGCAGGGGCGGATTCTCTCAGGACTTCGCCTTCTTCGAAGGTTTCGACTTGCCAGTACTGTTGAGGGCGACCGCCTGGCGAACGAGCGCCTTGAAGGCGGGCTCGTCAACCTGTTCTCCTTCGTGGATGTCGATCGCGCGGCGTACGTTTCCGTCGAGACTCGAGTTGAAAAGACGCGCCGGATCCTTCAGAGATGCGCCCTTGGAAAAGGTAAGCTTCACGACACTTTTGTAGGATTCGCCAGTGCAGATGATGCCGTCGTGCGACCAAACCGGAGTGCCCATCCACTTCCACTCCTCGACGACGTCCGGGTCTGCTTGCTTGATGAGCGTGCGCATTCTGCTGAGGGTTTGTCCGCGCCAGTCCCCGAGTTCGGCGATTCTTTTGGAGATGAGCTGGGATGCCGACTGGCCTTGGCGCGCGCCCGACTTTTTCATGTTGTCATCCTGGAAGGTCGAGATATCTTTCAATTGCAAGACGGTGGCGGATAGGACCGGCTTTGAATTCAAGGTCACCCGCTCCGATCGTCAAGCAGGATCATTCAGGACCTGAGCTTCGCCGCCGCCTCGCGAGCCTGCTTGAGCTCCATCCAGTTGGGCGCGTATTTGAGCGCTTCGTTGTATTTGTCGAGCGCATCTTTGGTCTGGCCCTGCTGCACCAGCACGTCACCCCAGGCTTTGAGTGGATCGGCCCAGTGCGGGCCCTTCTGGCTGGCGTCCCTGAGCTTGGCAACCGCCGCATCGAGATCCCCATGCCTGGCGAGCGCCACGCCCCAGGAGTAGTAGCCCGCGGGCAAGTCCGGGGCGAGCGCCACCGCTTGCGCGTAGGCCTTCTGCGCACCTGACCAGTCGCCACGGGAGTTCATGATGTCGGCCCGGAATCGGTAGCAATCCACAAACGTACCTGCGGTCTTCAGCACAGCGTCGGCTTTGTCGGGGTGGCCCGCGGCCTCCTCGACCGGTGCGATCCAGCACATATAACCCGGGTAGTTATTGGATACGGCCGGGTCTGGATAGGCGGCGCCGAAGCTTTCCATCTCGGCTGCCGCCTTTGCCACCTCACCCGCCTCGGCCGCCAGGCGGCCGCGCACGAAATGAGTCACCGCTGCAATCGACGGGTTGGTCGGATCGGGTTTAGTTGTCTTGATCGCGAGGTCTGCTGCAGCGACATCATGACGGCGAGCCTCCACATCGGCGATGCCGAGGCCGGATGAGCTGTCCGAGGTTCCGACACCGGCGTGGGATTCGACATCCGCGACGGTCGCGTCAATCCAGGGGCCCAGGTTCCAGCTCAGTACGTCCACGTTCTGATAATAGAGTTCCGGCGCCGCGCCGGGACGGCCGCCGGCAGCCCTGCGCATCTCTTCGCCGGCGCGCCACGCTCCTTCCTCGTCCCCCATGGTCCAAAGAGCGTTCAGGATGTTGTTGTAGCCAACCCAGAAATCCGGCTTGAGCTTCACCGCCGCGCGATAGAGCGCGAGGGCTTCCTGCGGTGACCCGCCGGTATTGGCGAGCGCATTGGCCCACACATTGAGCAGGTACGGCCGATCGGACTTGTCAGCCCCGGCAAACGCCCCCTGACAGAACTCAATGGCCTCGGCGTAACGCCCGGCATTCTGCAGAAAGTACGCCCACAACGCAGGCTCGGCCTGGGAGTACACGTATTCCGCGCCCTTCGCCGTGAGGCTGTCGAGTTCGTTCGCCGCTGCGTGAAACGACTTTGGTGCGATGCCGTCGCCGCGTACGCTCAGTGTCAGACCACCGCCCGAGGATTGCACCAGATCGCCGCCGATGTGCACGTCATGCCCGAATCGTGCCCGCAGCGCGCTCGAGATTTCTCCGATGGTGAGTCCGGTTTCGGGCACCGACAGCTGTACGTCGTTAGCCCAGGCGCTCGAGATGTCGCGTTTGGCAGCACTGCTGCGGGTTGCGCTTCGCAGCCGGCTGAGTTCGTCCAAAAGTCCGGCGGCGACGACCTTGCCGTTGACGCCGCTAGCCGCGAGCGCCGGCGGCGCGTCGAACGGATCGATCACGACACCGCGGGATTGGACGGCCTCGTAGATCACGACGGCGACGCCGATGCCGATCAGCGTCGCGAACAGGGCAAAAAATATCTGGAATCCGGTTCGCAGCCGCAGCGCCAGCAGGCGTGGACCGCGTTCCGATTCGAAGAAAGTGTATTCGGCCTGGAGGTTCTGCTTCTGAACTTCCAGCACCTCAATCTGCTTCTCAAAGAACGCCGCAGTCTTGGCCGCAACTTCCGGGCTCTGGTTGGCAAGATTGGCCGCGACCGCCGCGGCGAAAGGCTCCGCGCCGCCCTGAGTGGAATCGACTTTTTCTTCTTCTCCGCCGAGCACGCCATCGAGCAGGCCTTCCGCCATGTTTGTCTCCCTACTGGCTTGCCCCCTATGTTGGTAGACACCCGCGCCCTTGGCAACCGGGAAGCGAACGCCGGTGAAGGAAAGCGCGACAGGGAGATCTGGTTTTGCGTGGCGCGCCGGTTCAGCGCCGACGGCGAAGTAAGGGTCCCCTGCGGCGGCCGGGCCGCACGCCCGGCTATTCGATCGCTATCGAAGTGGGCGCAGTACCGTAAACGAGCGGCGAGCCAGCCACCGGCGTCAAAGCTCCGGTGGTGCCGTTGATGGTGAACATCGAGATCCTGCCGTCGTAGGAATTGGTGGTGTACAGAAACTGTCCGGACGGGTCGATGGCCTCGCCCCAAGCACCATCGCCGCCGGGGAACGGAGAGCCGGCCATCGCGCTCAGGGCCCCTGTGGTCGGGTTCATGTTGAATCCGACCACCGTACTCGCCACCACATCCGTGACATAGAGGAACTGATCGGTGGGATCGATCGCGATGGCCGTAGGATTGCCGCCGGCGGCAAATTCCGCGCCATAGGGGGATCCAGCCATCCCAGTCAACACCCCTGCGCCATTGATGGTCCAACCCGACGCCGTCGCATCGGTCTGATTCGATACATACAGGAACTGCCCCGTGGGATCGATGCTGACCCACGCCGGGGTGTTGCCTGAAGGGATCGGTGAGGAGGCCAACGGCGTCAGAGCCCCGGTCGCCGCGTTAAATGCGAAACTGAAGACCTGCGCTTCGTACGCGTCGGTCACGTAGACGAACTGATCGGATGGATCAACGGCGATGCTGCTCGGATTGCCGCCAACGTTGGTGGCCGCCGCCACCGGTGCGCCCACTTGAGTCAGCGCTCCGTTTGCTGGATTGATCGAGAACACGAGCACCGTGGCGTTGGCACCGTCGACGACCAGTGCGAACTGTCCTGATGGGTCGATGGTAATGGCCTGCGGGAAGCTGCCAGTTACGGTGAGCACCGTACCGCCGACAATCAACGCCCCGCTTGCCGGGTTGACGCTGAATATCGATATTCCGGGGTTTACGCTGGGTATCGCTATATCCAACGAACCCTGATTGGCGGTATAGACGAACTGTCCGTCAGGGGTGATGGCTACCGCGTTCGGATAATTTCCGGTTGGCAAAGAGTTGACCAGCGTCAGCAAACCGGAGATGGGATCTATGGTGAAAGCGCTGAGGTTATCCTGGGTTGCATCCGCGACGAACGCAAAGCGGCCCACGGTTCGACAGGTGACAGTCACGCTGGTGACGTCGAGCATCGCCACGGTCCCGGTGCCGTTGGCGACCGTGCAGTGCTGCGTCGGGCTGGTGGGCTGCGTGAGCACCGTAACCGCGTAGGCCGCACCGCTCGGCAAGGTGGCAAAGATATAGGAGCCGGGGGCGGACACCGGGAGGTTATTGGCGCCGTTGGTCTGCAGCACCAGCCCGTTTCCGGTCAATCCGCTGACACTGCCGCCAACAGTGTAGTTGTTGGTGGTGCAGGTGATGGCGACGTTGGTCACGTTGGCGCCGGTGAGCATCCCGGCGTCATTGGCCACTGTGCAGGTCTGAGAGGGGCTGGTCGGCTGGGTCAGCACGGTGACCGTGTAGTTGCTGCCGCTGGCGAGCGTAGCCAGCGTATAGCTGCCGTTGGTGGGGACGGCGAGATTGTTGCTGCCGTTGGTCTGCAGCACCAGCCCGGAGCCGGTGAGGCCGCTGACGGTGCCACTGACGGTGTAGAAATTGGTGGTACAGGAAACGGTGACACTGACAATGTTCACCGTCGATACCGTGCCGGCGCCATTGGCCACGCTGCAGATCTGCGTCGGACCGATCGGCTGGCTCTGGATCGTGACCGAGTAGGCCGCGCCGGCGGCGAGGCCGTTAGTGAAAGTGAATCCGCCGTTGCCGGTAATCGTCAGCGCGTTGCCGCCGTTGTTGGCCAGTACCAGGCCTGTGCCCGAGAGGCCGATGGTGGTGCCGCCGATTGAATATGATCCGCTCGATGTGCCGCCGCTGCTGCCGCCGCCAATGGTGCCGTTACCGCTGCCGCTGCTGCTGTTGATCGTGTAGTTGGCGCCGTCGAGACCGGCCGGCCCGCAGGCAGCCAATACAACGGTGGCGCACGTACTCAATGCCAGTGCGCGCAGCATGGCAAAGGCTGATTGGCGCGGATGGCTCGAATGCATTTGATAGGACTCCAATCGTGCTGCCCTCGGTGCCTGGTCGGCAGAAAATCGCTATGACTGGCCGGCCGGTGGCGGATGCGGGAGGCATGGGCGTTCGCCGGCTCAGCCGTCCGGCGAATTATTGGATCACCCGGTCTTTGGGGCGGTGATGGTCGTCTCAGCACGACAATATCTGCCACCAATAGGTGATCTGGTTCACACATTGAAGGCACTCATGAGCGATGAGGGAGTCGCCATCGGGGCCGGCGCCTCGCAGCGCCGGCAGCGCGGGCCATTGGACATAGTGCGACGCCCGGGGCGCCGATTTGGGGGCCTACGCTGCGATGGCGCTATATTCCCTTTTGTGCTTCCAAGGCAGGGCGTGACGCGCGGACTTGTGCAAGCGGTCCGGTTTTCGTGCGGCCGGCCAGTGCAGCCTGAATCTCTGCGATGATCGACAGCGCAATTGCTTCGGGCGATACGGCGCCGAGGTCGAGTCCGGCCGGCGACCGCAGTCGCGGCCGCAGCGCCGCCGCTGCCTCAGCCAGCTCGGCGAGCAGGCGCTCTCGCCGGGCCACGGGTCCCAGCAATCCAATGTAAGGGATACTGCTGCCCGCCAGTGACTGCAGATACGCCAGATCCATCGCCAGATGATGGCTCATCACGATCGCAGCGCTAAAGGGCGTCGGCCGCGGGCCAAATACCGGGGCGCTGGTGCGTTCGCCGATCAGCAGTGCGTCGAGCGCCTGCGGCCCGCGGTCGAGCACGGCGGCTGCGGCGGGAAATCGCTCGGCCTGCGCATACTGACTGCGGTGGTCCACGACGGTGACATTCCATCCGAGGAAGGCTGCGAGCTCGGCCACCGGCTGTGCGTCCGGTCCGGCGCCCAGCAACAGCAGCCGCGTGGGCGGCAGTTGCTTCAGCGCCAGCAAATCGATTCCGGGCAACGCCTGTGGCAGGAATTGGTTCTGGCCCTGATGTGGCAGCGTTGCCGCAAGCCGGCACAGTGATTCGACCGTCCACTGATCAATGGCGGCTCCAGCCCTGAGCCCAAAGACCTGACGATCGCCGGCAAATGCGCCGCTGCCGGCCGGCATGTTCGGCAGTGTCGATTTCACCACCAGCGCCAGGGTCTGGGCGCGTTGCGCCCGCCAGGCCAGTGCGAGCCGCTGTAGGGGTTGCCAGTCGTTTTCGTCATCCAGACGCTGCAGCAGTATATCCATGGTCCCTTCGCAGCCGGATGCGAGGCCGAACAACAGATCTTCATGGCCCCGACTGTTGTAGCGCGCCAGCTTGGCGATACCCGTGGCCAGTACCCCGCGACCGTGTTCGGCCAAGTCGCCTTCGAGGCAGCCGCCCGATAGTAAGCCGGCGTATTCGCCGCTTGCCGCGATCAGCATGTGCGCCCCAGGCTTGGTGTAGGTAGAGCCGTCGGTTCGCACCAGAGTCGCGAGCACCAACGGTTGATGTCGCGCCTGGTCGCGCTCGAACAGGGGCAGCAACTGCTGCAGGGGGGAGCTCATCGGCCCACCCGCGACGAGCTTTGTTGCCGGTCACGTATTTTGGGCATGCGCTCTTTATTGCCTGATCCGTCAGCCATGGTGCCAGTGTAATGACGCACGCAAACCGTGCTCGACGCGCGCTGATTATAACCTGCCAAAGATCGTCTCGATGCGTGTCGTCCGCCGACCTATAGGCCATGTAGGTCGAAGCCTCGCCGCCCGGTAATCCCTGGCTGCCCGGGCATGAGGCGGGCGCCGACTTAAGCCCAGCGCGGCACCGCCTTAGCCTTGCGCTCCCTGGTTCAGCCCAAGGAGCAGCCCCATGGCGCAGCGGCAGACGCGGCGACGTTCACAGCGCGAGATACGCGAGGGTAAAGCACCGCGCAGGCTGGCCGAGCGTCGCGATCTTCTGCACCTGCATCAGGGCCGCCGCTGGTCCGGCGCCGCACATCTGGCGCGACGGGTGGCGCTGGCAGTCTCGGTGCTGTTGCTGGTGATCGCATCGACGGTCGTGTACAGCGATGACTACAGCCCTGCCATCGGCTCGGATGTTTTCTGGTTGAGTCCGTCCTGGCGCTTTTAGCCGCGGTTCCGTTGCCCGCGGATCGCATAGCGCGGTACGCTGCCTGGAACCGGGAGTCGTCATGAGCGCATTATTCACGCCATTCACGCTGCGCAGCGTGGTGGTTCCGAACCGCATCGTCGTATCGCCGATGTGCCAGTATTCGGCCGACCATGGTGAGGCCAGCGTGTGGCACGTGATTCACCTGGGCGGTCTTGCCCTGTCCGGCGCCGGCATGTTGTGTATCGAGGCGACGGCGGTTGAACCCGACGGCCGCATAACACCGGCTTGCCTTGGTCTCTGGGACCAGCGCACCGAGGCGGCGCTGCAGCCGGTGCTGGCTGCGGTGCGCAGCTATTCGAACATTGCCGTGACGATGCAACTGGCGCACGCCGGACGCAAGGCCTCGAGTCGCGTGCCCTGGGAAGGGGGCCAGCTCATTCCGCCCGCACAGGGCGGCTGGTTGCCGCGAGCCCCATCGGCATTGGCGTACAAGGAGGGCGAAGCCGCACCGCTGGCACTTGATGCGGAAGGCCTGGCGCGCGTGCGTCGCGCATTCGTGGACGCAGCCACTAGGGCGGCGCGCTTAGGGATAGACGCGATCGAGATTCATTCGGCCCATGGTTATCTGTTGCATGAATTTCTGTCGCCGATCGCCAATCAGCGCACCGACGAATACGGCGGAGCGCTGGAGAACCGCCTGCGCTTTCCGCTCGAGGTGTTTGACGCCGTGCGTGCCGCTTTTCCGGCGCACAAGCCGGTGGGCGTGAAGGTGTCGGCGACTGACTGGGTCGAGGGGGGCTGGGACCTGGCCCAGACCATTTCATATTCGCGCGAGTTGCATAAGCGGGGCGCCGATTGGGTGGCGGCATCCTCGGGCGGCCTGTCGCCGCTGCAGAAAATCCCCATTGCGCCGGGCTACCAGGTGCCGTTCGCAGAAGCCGTGAAGCAGGCTGCCGGGGTCAATACCATGGCGGTCGGCCTGATCACCGAAACACAACAGGCCGAAGACATCATTGCCAGCGGCAAGGCGGATCTGGTCGCCCTGGCACGCGCGATGCTCTACGATCCGCGTTGGCCCTGGCACGCAGCCGCTGAACTTAATGCGACCGTTGAGGCCCCGCCGCAGTACTGGCGCTCGCAACCGCAGGGGCTGCGGAATCTGTTCGGCGACGTTGCTTCCGGCCAGCGCTAACTTAAGGCCGCGGCGCGCCTGCGCTGGTAAGGCAAAAGACAAAAGTATAAATTGACGGCAAGGCTGGGCGCCCGCGGGAGGCCCGGCGCATGCCTGACAGGGGTCCTGGCCATGAATAGTGCCCAAAAGAAACACGGCGGATGGAGCTGGTGGTACCTGCTGTTTGTGGTCCAGTTCCTCGCCGTTCTCTGGCCGCCTTTCTACAACAGCGCCGAGCCGCGCTGGATAGGCATCCCGTTCTTCTACTGGTACCAGATGCTGTGGGTGGTGATCAGTGCGGTCATCACGGCGGTTATCTATCTGGCCACCGACGATTAGCGAGACATCACGACGCTTGGGTCCTGAGCCGATAACAACTACACCAAACCACGGGGGAATGTCGTGCAGCATGTGAACTGGATTGCGCTCAGCATATTCTTACTGCTGTTCGGCCTGATCACCTGGTTGGGGTTCGCAGCCGCCCGGTGGCGCAAGGGCGATCTTGACCTGCTGCACGAATGGGGGCTCGGCGGCAGGCGCTTCGGCACCCTCATCACCTGGTTCCTGGTCGGCGGCGACGTCTACACCGCCTACACCTTCATCGCCGTCCCCGCGCTGGCCTTTGGCCAGGGAGCGGTCGCGTTCTTCGCTGTGCCGTACACGATCGTGATCTACCCGTTCCTGTTCCTGGTCTTTCCGCGCCTGTGGAACGTGTGTCGCAAGCACGGCTACATCACCTCGGGCGATTTCGTTCGCGGGCGTTTCGGCAACCGCTGGCTGGCGCTGGCGATCGCCATCACCGGGATCGTCGCGACCATGCCTTACATTGCCCTGCAGCTGGTGGGCATCCAGGTCGTGGTGGGCGCGCTGGGCATCTCCGGCACCGGATTGGCTGCCGACCTGCCTCTGATCATTGCCTTCGTGGTGCTGGCCGCCTTCACCTATTCGAGCGGGCTGCGCGCGCCGGCCTCGATTGCGATCGTCAAGGACATTCTTATCTATATCACCGCTTTCACCGCGATTATCGTCATCCCGATCGAGCTGGGCGGCTTCGGAAAAATCTTCGCAGCAGTACCGGCGCAGAAACTGCTGCTGCCGGTTCCCGGCCCCAACACCACCGGCGCCTACGGCAGCTATGCGACATTGGCCCTGGGTTCGGCGCTGGCGCTGTTCCTCTATCCACATAGCCTTACCGGTATCCTGAGCGCCAGCAGCAGCCACGCCATCCGCCGCAACGCCGCGATGCTGCCGGGCTACTCGTTCATGCTCGGCCTGCTCGCGCTGTTCGGCTTCTTCGCCATCGCCGCCGGTGTCGCCAGCCTTCCGGAATATGCCGCTGGGTTCAAGCAGTTCGGCAACAACTTCGCCGTGCCGGCGCTGTTGCTTCACAGCTTTCCGTCCTGGTTCGTGGGGATCGCCTTCGCGGCGATCGGCATCGGCGCCCTGGTGCCGGCGGCAATCATGTCGATCGCGGCCGCCAACCTCTATACGCGCAATATCCACCGCGAGTTCATCAACAGGAATCCGACTGACCGCCAGGAATCGCAGATGGCGAAATGGGTTTCACTGATCGTCAAGTTCGGTGCGCTGGTGTTCATCCTGTTCGTGCCGACCCAGTACGCCATTCAACTGCAGCTGCTCGGCGGCATCTGGATCATCCAGACGCTGCCGTCGGTGATGCTTGGTGTCTATACCCGCTGGTTCAACGATTGGGCGCTGCTGCTTGGCTGGGCCGCCGGTACATTCGCGGGCACGGCGATGGCGATTGCGGTGAATCTCAAGCCGGCCTATCCGCTGGTGCTGGGCGGCCATACGTTCCCGGGCTATATCGCGGTCTATACCGTCATCCTCAATCTGGTGGTGACGGTGGTTCTCACGCCGGTATTCAACGCGCTGAGCGCGCGCCGTGCGCCGGCGGACCAGACGGCCGCGGTGGACTATTACGCCTGAAGTCAGGCCCCGAGTTCGGGTGCCAGTTGCGCCACTTCTTCGGGCGCCAGTCCGGCAGCGCGCAGTGCCTCGGCCACGCCGGCGCGATCCGCGGCCGAACGATTCTGACTCGCCTTGAATTTGCCTTCGATGGCCGACACCGGTATCTCGAAACCAACGATGGCACGCACCATGCCATCGATGAAGTCCGCAGGAGCGTCGGTGATTCTCCAACGATTGACGATATGCCGCTCGTGCTCGTCGGTCAGCGATTCGACCTGGCTGCGCAGCCAGACGGCATCGTCGATGAAGCGGATATGCCCGCGCACGTGCACCGTGGCATAGTTCCAGGTCGGTACCGCCTTGCCATGCTCGCGCTTGCTCGGGTACCAGGACGGCGACACGTAGTGCGCCGCACCGATGAAAACCGCCAGCACGGCGGCGCCGTCCTCCAGCAGGCGCCACAGCGGATTGGCGCGCGCGATATGGCCGCGCAGCAGCCCCAGGCCGTCGGTTGCAGGCAGCAGCTGCATCGGGATGTGGTTGGCAGTGATGCCCTCCGACGTTACCGCGACCAGCGTGCCTAAAGAATGCTGCCCGACGAACGCGCGCAGTACATCGATACGTGTCTCGCGAAAGTGCTCGGGAACGTACAAGCTCTTACCCTCAGGGCCGGAACATCTGTTCTATACTCGATATTAAACCCGACAGGCCCGCAATAACATGAAGAGCAGATTCGATGTCATAGTCATCGGCTCCGGTCACAACGGCCTGGTCTGCGGTGCCTACCTGGCCAAAGCCGGTCTCGATACGCTGGTGCTGGAACGCCGCAGTATCGTCGGCGGGGCGGCAGTCACCGAGGAATTCAGCCCCGGTTTCCGCGCATCCAGATTCTCCTACGTGATGAGCCTGCTGCACCCGCGCGTGATCCGCGAACTCGAACTCGGCTCATTGGGCCTTGCGGTACTGCCGGCCAACGATCTGTTCTGTCCCCTGGACGGCAATGATTACATCGTCTACAGCGACGATATCAGGAAGACGCAGGCCGAATTTGCGCGCTTCTCGCGCCACGACGCGGACATCTATCCGGAATTTGCCCGGCAACTGGAGCAAACCGCGGCCGTGGTGCGCAAGCTGCTGTTCGAGACGCCGGTCGATCCGGTCAAGCGCAGCTGGAGGAGTTTCAAGCAGACGGCAGCGCTGCTGTGGCGACATCGGATGATCGGCGATCGCGCCTATCGACTGGTCGACCTGTTGACGCAGAGCGCCTACGACTATCTTTCCGCCTGGTTCGAGAACGACATCATCAAGTCGGTGATCGCCTACTACGCGTCGATCGGCACCTTTGCCGGTCCCAGGTCGCCGGGTACCGCCTACGTGATCATGCATCATCTGATGGGCGAGCATCAGGGTGCCGGGGGCTGGGGCTTCATCCGCGGCGGCATGGGAGCCATCACCGCCGCGATCACCCGATCCGGTCAGCGCTTCGGCATGCAGGTGCTGACCGATTCACCGGTTGCGGAGGTGCTGGTGACGTCAGGACGGGCGACCGGCGTGCGCACGGTGGACGGACGGGAATTTCACGCCAAGGTCGTGGCTTCCAACGCGTCGGCGACGACGCTGTTCCGCCGACTGGTCGCCCCGGCACATCTGCCGTCGGAGTTGCTGCGCGATATCGATTCGTTCCGGACGTTTTCAACCGCCTTCAAGATGAATATTGCCGCACACCAGCCGCCGCACTATCGGGCGTTCGATGCGGTCAAGGCGGGGTTCGCATACCCGACGTACGTGCACATCGCTCCGGGAATCGATTACCTGGAGCGCGCGTACGACGACGCCAAGTATGGCTGGTACTCGGCCAAGCCGTTCCTGACGCCGGTGGTTCCGACCATCGTCGACGATTCGCTGGCCCCCGCGGGAAAACACGTGATCAACATCTTCGGCGGCCACGCGCCCTATAAGCTCAGGTCCGGTGCCTCGTGGGCGAACGAGAAACGCAATCTGACGACCGCCGCGCTGAGTGTACTGGACGACATGGCGCCAGGATTTTCCAGCCAGATCATCGATATGGAGACGCTGGTGGCGCCGGACCTGGAGGCAATCGTGGGCCTGCCCCAGGGCCACATCTTTCACGGTGAATTGACGGCTGACCAGCTGTTCTGGCAGCGTCCCGCGCCGCACTGGGCCGACTATCGCACTCCGCTGGCCGGGCTCTACCAGTGCGGCTCCTCGACCCATCCGGGCGGCGGCGTCTCAGGCATACCCGGACACAATGCCGCGCGCGAGATTCTCAGGGACTGGAAGCGCTTCAGATGAAGGCAGCGCCACGACATGGATAACTACACGCCGACTTCGCGGCGCGCGCCAGTTAGTGCTTGCCGGCCGGCGCGGCGACGACCTGAAAATCCAGCTGCGCCGCATAGATGTCCTTCTTTCGAGGTGCCACACGGATGGCACGGGTGGCGGTGTGCGATAACGATGGGAACACCACCTTGATGTTGCCGGCTTCGTCGCGGTCGTCCACCGTATCCTGGAAGAAATTGATTGGATCGGGGCTCAGGAACGCCACCACCAGCGTTGGCCCGATGGGCTCCGCTGCCAGCAGATCAAAATCCATCTTCGCTGTGGGAAAGGTGAATGCGCCGGCGGTCACGGCGTTGTTCTGCTGAATGCTGTTCGGAAACAGTACTGTTGCAGCGTCCTTTGAGTCGACGCTGACCACATTCAGAAATCCGTCCACCGGGATATTCAGCGTCAGCTTCACGGGTTCGTCGACCGCATACTGGCTGCGCGATGCGGTCAGGTCGATGTGCTGCGTCTGCTGAGCGGCCAGCTCGAGCAAACGCTTACGATTGGGGCCGTTGGAGGCATTCAGTGCAATGACCTTGATCGGTGCATCGGCCAGCGTCTCGTTGCCCATGATCTGCGGCGTGTGAACCTGATCCTTGTCGACCTTGCTGCGGATGTAGGCGTCGGCATCGTCGCGCAGTTCCTTGGGAGTAGGATTCTTACCCTCGCTGGTGAGCCGCTTGACGGATTCGGTCAGGCCGAGGGTGAAGACACCGCCATTCATGGTGCCGATGGCTTCCTGGTTGTCGGCGGCCGCGGTGATTGCGATGTAATTGGCGTGCGCATCCCACTGCGGTTCCTTGCGCTCCTTGGAGGTGGCGAGGCCTCGGGACACGGCGTGTGGCGGCGGCGCCGGCATGCCCGGGTAGTTGTAGGACTTGACGAACACCGGTGCCTTACCGAGGCTGTGGTTGTCCATGGTGAATGAACGCGTCACCGTGCCGGAGTGGCATGAGTCGACGATGAACAGCACATTCCTGCTCGGGATCGCGGCCAGCAGATCGGAAATGCGAAAATCCGGCAGCACGCCGCCGAGCGAAGCGCCGCCCTTATCGTGGATACGTTTTACATCGTGCGTGACCAGCACCTGACTGACGTTGTCGTCCTGATCGCCGCGCAAGTCCGGAATGTTGCTGCCGTGACCGCTGAAGTAGAAAACCACGCGGTCGTTCGGTTGTACTCCCTGCTTCAGCCAGCCGTTGAATTCGGCGATGACCGCACTCGAAGTTGCAGCCTCGTCCTGCAGCGTGTGTATCTGGCGATCCTCGAACCCCATGAGATTCAGCATCTCATGCACCCGGTCGAGATCCAGCTCAATGCTCGGCAGATCGTTGCCGGGGATATCGAGTTTGCCCACACCGACCAGAAGGGCGCGCTGCTCGGCGCAACCCGGTCGGGGCGCCCAGCACAGCAGCGTCAGACCCAGTACCGACAGGTAGCGCAGTGCGCAGCGCATCGCGATTGGTTGGCGCATGGCGGCTAGGGCCTCTCACCCAGATTGCGGATCTCTACCCTGCGATTCGACGCATCCTCGGGGTGATCGGGTAGCGCCAGGTGCTCGGCGCCGTAGCCAACGGCCTGCAGCCGGTCAGGCTCAACGCCATTGTCCACCAGATAGCGCCTCACCGCCTCGGCACGGCGCTCCGAGAGTTGCTGGTTGTATTGCGGATTGCCTTTGGCGTCGGTATGCCCGGCAACCATGAAACGATCCTTGCTGAGCGACTCGGACGTCAGCGCCGAGCGCAATTGCCTGAGCTGGGCGGTGGCCTGCGGCTGCAATTCGCTGGAATTGAACTCAAACGGAATGTTCAGATCGATCATCTGCTTGGTTTCGGTCTTGGCCTGCACCCGCAGGCCGCGAGTCAGCCCCGCGGGCGGCGGCGGCGCCTGCGGGGTTTGCAGGGCCTGTACGATCTGCGTGTCCGACACCACCGCGTCGGCGCCGTGGACCAGCATCGGCAACGCGCCGATAAGCAATGCGCTCAGGTGCCGGCATCGCGGCTGCCGCGCGCGCCGGCGATCGGCTTCGCGGCCAGCGTTACTGCATGTCATTCGATGAGCTCCAGCCCGAGTGCGCGCCGGGCGTCGTTGTATTTCATTCTGGCATCGGCAAGATTGCGCTTGGCGTCGTCACTGGACGCGGCCACGGTGCCGGTCTTGACCGCGACCAGGGCATCGAAATAGCGCGCCCGCGTACTCGCCAGCTCGGCTGCTGGACCCGCCCGCGCGCTATTGTCCGCCAGATCCAGCGACCTTGAGAACAGTCCGGCGCTGGCCGTGGCCCCGGCCGACGCGAGTTGCCCGCCATTGCTGTCGATCACGCCGGCCAGCGCCAGCAGCGCGGCTTTTTCCGACCGGCTCTCCGTGACGCCAACTTCGATCGTCACCGGCATGAATTCCAGCGGCGTGTGCGGCAGGTCCTGGTATTCGGCGTTGGCCGCTTCCAGTTCGGCTTGCTGCGTCTGGATCTGAACCGCGACCCTGGTGCGCTCCTGGCTCAAGCCCGCGGCGATATCGCCGCTCGCCGCGCCAATGCGCTGATCCAGCGCGGCCAGCTCCCGCTGGTTGCGCGTCAGCGCGCGCTTGAGGGCGTCGATCTCGCCCATGACCTGCTGGTGAACGCTGGTCTTCTGCTCGTAGGCGCGCCGTGCCTCGGTCGTCAGAGCCGGCACTTTCAACCACGGGGGCGAATCGTTGTCCGAGCCGGCGGCATGCGCGCCGGCGCTCACGGTACCCAGTCGTACCCAGGCGGTGGACAGGGTCTCGCGCTGCTCGGTGGTGCTTGGCTGGGAAATCTCCAGCGTATAAAACGTGCTGCGCGTGGCACCTTTGTCCTGCGTGGTGAGCAGCGAGTCGATGTGGTAGCCGGCGTTCTTCAGCCGATAGGCGGTGCCGTCCTCGGAGAATTCGAAGCGCGCCTCGTATACGGCACGCGCGTTGCCGTCCATGCACACGTTGGCGCGCCGCAGCTGGTTCTCGATCGAGTCGTCGGTTCTGGAGCTCTTCCACTGACTTTCCGGCAGTTTCATGGTGTCGCGCGTCAGCTGCTTTGGCACATAGTCGGCGCTGCAGTCGGTGGACCCGGGCTTGAATTTCCCGGCCACGACGGTCATGCAGCCGAGCTTGGCGTTCAGGCGCACGACCGGTTCGGGCTGATACTCCGCGCGATACAGATTCATCTCCTTCGACCCCGCGTAGCGCGTGTCCTTGCGGGCGGCACCGGCCTTGATGTGCTCGGAGGAGGCATTGACCATGTGATTGATGAGCATTTCGGTAAGCTTGCCAACCACCAGACCCAGCAGCGGCAGGAACCGGGTGGTGGTCTGATCGGCGGAGTCGCCCGGCTGTGCGGGCGGCAGCAGAAACGGCTCATCGGCGATGATGCAGGTGTCGTTGACGTAGGCGTGGATATCGGGATCGTTCGACCCAGCGTAGCTTGCATGCAACGGCAGCAAGGACAGACCCAGCAGGCAAACCACCGGACGCGCCAATGCCGGGCTCATTTTGTCGCCGCCCCCGCGGTCGCTGTGGCCGTCGCCGGCGACGCCAACTGAGCGTCGGGCGCCAGCAGCACGTTGAGTCGCTTGAGGATCAGCGACCACTGCTGCTTCTGCGTCGGATCGGTCAAAGTCGCAATGTAGGCCTGGACCTGCGCCTGCGCGCGATCGCCGAGCCGCTTGAACAGCACGCCGGCCTCCAGCAGGTCATTACCTTTACAGATGTCCACATTGAACAGCCACACGCTGAGCGCGCCACCGGCTTTCTGATCGCTCATGCCGCAGCGCATCGGCGGTGGATCGCCGCGCCAGAACAGGCGGAACAGGTCGTAGATGGCACCGCTGCTGGCGGCAAAATAGTTGTGTCCGAGGCTGTCGGCCGGCACCGCGGACATATCGATCGTGTCGACGTCGGGCAGGGAAATGATATTGGCGCCTGCCAATCCCGCCCGCGGGGCGTCGTGCAGTATCTGCGAGGATTGAAGCGCCAGGTCCGAGTTCGAGGCGTACAGGGTGACGCGCGTCGCGGCGCCGGTCAGCGATTTAATCGCGCCGACGAAGTATTCCCGATCGACATCGGGTGCCGTGAACACGATCTGACCGAAGATGTGCTGGCGATTCCTGGCTTCACGTGCCGCCAGGTAGGTCTGCAGGGCTTCTATCAGCGCGCGATTGCCCATGCTATGGGCGATTAAATGAATGCGCTCGGCGCCGGATTGAGCCACCACGTCATCCAGCATTTGCGCCATCTTCCGGCCGCTGGAGGTGACCGTAGCCTCATCCTTGATGTAGGCAGTGGCGCTGCCGGCCGACGCCCAGCTGTACATCATTGGCGTGCCGTCGAAGTCCAGATCGTAGGCCAATTGCGCACAGCGTCGGGCCGCGTCCTCGAAAGTGGAGTTGAATCCGTGCACGAAGATGAATACGTCTTTCGAAGGCGCTTCCTTGATCTGCTTTCGCAACGCGCTCAGGAAGTCTTCCCTGGTCTGCGGCGTCACCGAATCCAGCAGCACATAGCGGTTCCTCATCCCGGCATCACCCACGAAATAGGAGACTATGTCCCAGCGCGAGCGCGTCTCCAGCTCGGCTTCCTGGTGCAGTGCCGGAATGGTGACGTCCAGGTAGCCGTATTGAAGCTCGCCGCGTTCTATGCCGTAGAACTCGGCCGGTTTCGACGATCCGGTCGTCTTGCGATCGGTTCCATAGAACACGCGCACCGTGGCATAGCCCTGATTCAGCTTGTAGCGGCGAGCTCTGGCCGCAATGCTGCCGGCAGGCGCGGGCGCCACGGAAAAGTCTTTGGACGTCGCGCCGAAACGTGCGATCTGCTGGTCGGTCCGCGCCAGCGCGTCGGTGTCGCCGGCGGCGAGATAGACGTCGCGCAGCTGCTTCAGCGTTGCCAGCACGTTCTCGTGCCGCTCGCCGTAGGCGGCGCGTTCAATTTTCAGCACCCGTTGCAGCAGCTCCTCCGCAGCCGGGTAGCGCCGGTCCTTGATCTCTATATCCGCCAGCGCCGTTAGCACCGGCACCAGATCCGGGTGGACCAGGCCGAGCTCGGACTCCTGCAGCGACAGCGCGTGCCGGTAGAACTCCAGCGCCTGCTGGTCGTCGCCGGCCTTGCCCGATACCTCGCCCAGGCGGAGCAAAAGATCGATGCGCTCATGCGGGTCGCTGCCGGGGGCGTTTTCGATCGCCAGCGCGCTGCGTCCATAGGCTTCTGCGGCCCGGAAATCACCGACCTCCCTGGCCTGTTCGAATTTCTGATACGTCAGCGGCAGTTGCGCCGATTGAGCCATTGCCAGCGCCGGCGCCAGCAGCGACAGGCTACAGGCGCTCAGCGCGACACGAACGCGCGCAGCGCTGCGGCCTGCGTGCTGCCCGAGCCTTGGGTAGGTGCCACTCTTGATCATGGTCTGCTGCACTGCAACACGATGGCCGAGCCGTGTGCCGCGTTTGAGATCTTCCCCGATCGTTCAATGCCTGGAGCATTCCTGCCTGCTCGCGCTTTTAACTCTACCCCAAGTTTCCCGGATCCGCTGAGCTTCCAAAACCTGGGTCGTCATCGCGGTAGAATCGGGGGCGAGGCAGTCACAAGCATCGTGATTCTCGATGCCTGCCGGCATAATCCTGCGCCTCGATTGCCGACAGCCCAGACGCCGAAATCAACGCTCGAAGCCCAGCTTGGAGAGACGTTCGATGGCAAGAATCGCGCCTATCTCACGGAGAACCGTCAATAGTGCATTGCTATGCGCGCTAATCGCTGGCTGCGATAAGGATCTGCCGCAGCCACACATCCCGCCGGATGCGGACACAGCCAAGCCGCCCGCGCCGCAGGCCGCCGCTACGCCACCGACGGTCACTCCGGCGCCCCCACCGCCGCCAATCCTCTCCTTCGATGAGGCGGTTACAAACGCCACACGCGCGGTGCTGACAGCCGCGCCAGCGCCGCAGGCGGCGCCTGCGATGGTGGTGATCGATCCCCTGGTCGATGGGATTACCGGCTATCAATCCAGCGCGACCCAGAGCATTCAGGACCGCATTGTGGGCCTCATGAAGAAGGACTTCCCGCAATACGCGGCCCAGCCCATTACATCGCAGAGCCTCGAGCGGCAGCCACGCTTTTTAATCGGCACGTTCACTCCCATTAACGCCGAACTAAACCCCGCCGGCCAGAGGGAGTCATACTGGTTTTGCCTCGTGATGGGAGATCTGAAGACCGGAAAAATCGTCGCGAAGTCAGTCGCAAGAGCTCGAATGGAGGGGGTGGATGCGACTCCGGTCGCTGCCTTCGGCGACAGTCCAATCTGGACTGAAGATCCAAGCATTCAGGCCTACATTACTACCTGCAAAGGTAGCAAAGTCGGCGATCCGATCAGACCAGAATATCTGGACGGCTTGCTTGCAGCTGCTTTGGTGAGCGAGGCGGGCAATGCCTATCAGGAAGGGCACTATGCCGAGGCGCTCGATTTGTACAAGACCGCTCGTAAGAGCCCGGCAGGCGAACAACTGCGCGTTTATAACGGTGTTTACCTTTCGCTGACAAAGCTGGGCCGCACCAGCCAGGCCGCGGCTGCGTTTGGCGATCTCGTGGACTACGGACTGCGCAGGAAGCGGCTGGCGGTCAAATTCTTATTCCGGCCCGGTTCCATCAGACTCGTGGGGGACAGCAGCTTTAGCGGCAGTTATGATATGTGGATCCACCAAATCGCGACCAAAGCGGTAGCCGGCCAGGTCTGTCTTCAGGTCACCGGCCATACCAGTCCGTCGGGGACCGCCGCCCTGAATGATCGATTGTCGCTGCTGCGAGCAGAATACATCCAATCGCGCCTCGAAACCGATCAGGCAGTACTGGTAAAGCGAATCCTAGCCGCGGGAGTGGGATCACGTGAAAATCTGATTGGCACTGGGCGAGACGATGCGAGCGACATGCTTGACCGACGCGTGGAACTCATGCCCGTAGAACCGTGCACAGACGGCAGCCATGCTTGACGAGTAACGGCAGCCGCGGGATTGGCGGCTGATCAGACAGCACACCGATGAGCTCAGGCCGGTGCTGACTGGCGGCTGCACGACAAAGTCCTGCGCCTGAGCTCGCGCCACAACCAACACGGTCAGCACAATTGCCGAGCCGCCGACGCCGCGGCGGTTGACTTGAGCTGCGGGACTGCTCTTAACTGCGCTGCAAGCAGGTGACCGCATGCCGAAGATGACGCGACTGGCTGTTTTTCTCGCTGGCGGAATCGTCGTGGTCTTGGTCATCGTGGCGGCGCTGTGGTGGTTCATGGGTCGCCAGCGCGCGCGCACTGAGTTGAGCCTGTACGGCAACGTGGACCTGCGCCAGGTGGAGCTGCCGTTCAACGGCAGCGAGCGCATCGCGGCGGTGCTGGTGCAGGAGGGCGATCACGTCAAGCAGGGACAGCTGCTGGCGCAGCTCGAGACCAGCCGGCTTGCGCCGCAGGTCGCCAAGGCCGAGGCCGACGTGGCGGTCCAGCAGCAGGCGGTCGATCGCCTGCATCATGGCAACCGGCCGGAGGAAATCGGGCAGGCGCGCGCCAATGTCGACGCCGCGGCAGCCGATGCCGCCAACGCGCGGGCGCAGTATGAACGCCTGCGCACGCTGTCCGACAGCTCTTCTGGCCGGGCGGTCAGCCGCCAGGACATGGATGCGGCCAAAGCCGCGCTCGATACTGCCGACGCCAGGCTGGCGGTGAATCAGAAGGCGCTGGCGCTGCAGCTCGCCGGTCCGCGCAAGGAGGACGTCGCGCAGGGTGACGCCCAGCTGCGGGCCGATCAGGCGCAGCTGGCATTGCTGCAGCAGCAGCTCAAGGACGCCGATCTGCTGGCGCCGCTCGATGCCGTGGTGCGCTCACGCATCGTCGAGCCGGGTGAGATCGCCTCGCCGCAGAAGGCTGCCTTCACGCTCGCTATTACCGATCCGAAGTGGGTGCGGGCCTATGTGGGCGAACCGGATCTGGGTTCGGTGCACGAAGGCATGAGCGCCACGGTGACGGTCGATGCCTTCAACGGACGGCGCTTTGCCGGGTGGGTCGGCTTCATCTCGCCGGTTGCGGAATTCACGCCCAAGTCGGTGGAGACCACGGAACTGCGTTCGAGCCTGGTGTACGAAATCCGCGTGTTCGTGCACGATCCGGCCGATGAGCTGCGTCTTGGAATGCCGGCGACGGTGCACCTGTCGCTGCGGCGTGATGGCGCATGAACGCTGCGGTCGACACCGGCGACGCGGGCCGCGGTGCAGCGGCCCTGGTCGCACAGCAGCTGCATAAGCAGTTCCGCCGCAAAGACGATTCGCCGGTGCAGGCGCTGGCTGGGGTTTCGTTCGAGGCCCGCTATGGAGAACTGACCGCACTGGTGGGCCCGGACGGCGCCGGCAAGACCACGCTGATGCGCCTGGCGGCCGGCCTGCTGCACGTCGATGCCGGATCGCTCACGGTGCTGGGATTGAATGTCACCACCGATGCGCAGCAGGTGCAGGATCGAATCAGCTACATGCCGCAACGCTTCGGTCTGTACGAGGACCTCAGCGTCCAGGAAAACCTCGACCTGTACGCCGATCTGCACGGCGTGAGCGCCGCCGGACGCGCGCAACGCTATCCGGCGCTGTTCGAGATGACCGCGCTCGCTCCGTTCCGGGCGCGTCTCGCCGGTCAGTTGTCGGGTGGCATGAAACAGAAGCTTGGCCTGGCCTGCACGCTGGTGCGCTCGCCCGAATTGCTGCTGCTGGATGAGCCCACGGTCGGCGTTGATCCGATATCGCGGCGCGAGCTGTGGGACATCGTGCGCCGGCTGGTCGCCGAGCAGGGCTTGACTGTGCTGCTGAGTACCGCCTACCTGGACGAGGCCGAGCGCTGCAGTCGCGTGATCCTGCTGAACCAGGGCAAAGTGCTGTCGCGAGGATCGCCACAGCAGGTAGCTGACATGGCCGCCGGTCGCTGCTTCGTGGCTACGCCGTCGGCGCAGCAATCGCCGCGCGTGCTGCAGGCGCGGCTGCTGGATCAGCCTGACATCGTCGACGCCGTGCCCGATGGCGGGCGGGTGCATTTCGTTTGCGCCGCTGGCGCGCAGCCGGCTGCGCTCGACGCTGCGCTGCACGGGTTATCGGTCGATTCCGTGCCGTCGCGGTTCGAGGACGGATTCATGATGCTGCTGCGCACCGCGGTCGAGCGTGAGCGCCTGCCGCAGATCTCGGTCACGCGTCCGGTCGCCGGCCAGGCTGGCGACGCGGTGGTGCAGGTGCAGCGGCTGCTGAAGAAATTCGGCGCCTTTACCGCGGTCGATCGCATCAGCTTCGAAGTTCGGCGCGGTGAGATTTTCGGCCTGCTCGGTCCCAATGGGGCGGGTAAGACCACCACCTTCCGCATGCTGTGCGGTCTGCTGGCACCGAGCGCAGGCCAGCTGCGTGTCGCCGGCGCCGACGTACGCACCGCGTCGGCCTCAGCCCGCGCCCGATTGGGGTATGTGGCCCAGAAGTTCGCGCTCTACGGCCCTCTGAGCGTGCTGGAGAATCTCGAATTCTTTGCCAGCGCCTACGGCCTGCGCGGCGAGCGCAAGCGTGCCCGGATCGCCTGGGCGACGCAGCAGTTTGAACTCGGCGAACATCTGCGCGCCACCAGCGCGCAACTGCCCGGCGGCTTCAAGCAACGGCTGGCGATGGCCGCGGCACTGCTGCACGAGCCGGAGATCCTGTTTCTCGATGAACCCACCAGCGGCGCCGATCCGCTGGCGCGGCGCGCGTTCTGGCGCCGCATCACCGCACTGGCGGAGCAGGGCGTGACCATCATCGTCACCACGCACTTCATGCAGGAGGCCGAGTACTGCGACCGCGTCGCAATCATGGATTCCGGCCAGGTGCTGTCGCAGGGATCGCCGGCTGAAGTGCGCCAACGCGCCCGGACCGAGGCCCGACCCGAACCGAGCATGGAGGATGCTTTCATCGCCGTGGTGGAGCAGGCGCGGGCGGCCCAGGCTGCCGCATGACGTCGCCGCAACCCATGGGTTTACTGGCACACGCAAAGCTGCGCCGCATCCGCGCGCTGGTGTGGAAGGAGACCCACCAGGTGATGCGCGATCCTTCCAGCATCGCGATCGGCGTGATATTGCCGTTGATCCTGATTCTGCTGTTCGGCTACGGGCTGTCGCTCGACGTCAGAAACGTGCCGATCGCGGTGGTGATGGAGCAGCCCACGCCCGAGGCGATGGAGTTGGCCGCGGGTTTTCAGCTGTCGCCGTATTTCAAGCCGCAGCTGATGCGGGCGATGCCGCCGGCGCAGGCTCTGCTGCTCGCGCATTCGGTCGATGGCATCGTGCGCATCCCCGCCGACTTCTCCCGTCACGTCGCTGCCGGCGATGCCGAGATGCAGCTGATCGTACACGGCGGCGATGCCAATCGGGCGCGGATCATCCAGGGCTACGTTCAGGGCGTACTTGGCACCTGGTCGGCGCGTCAGGCGGCGCAGGGGCAGCAGCCCGCCAGTGCGCCGGTAAGCGTACAGACGCGGCTGTGGTTCAACGAGGCCGATGACAGCAGCTATTTCCTGGTGCCGGGGCTGGTGGTGCTGGTGATGACGCTGATCGGCGGGCTGCTGACGGCCATGGTGATGGCGCGCGAATGGGAGCGCGGCACCCTGGAGGCGCTGCTGGTCACGCCGGTACGCAGCGACGAGATCCTGCTCGGCAAGACGCTGCCGTATTTCCTGCTTGCCCTGATCGGATTTGCCCTGTGCGTGCTCTCGGCCCGGTTCCTGTTTCATGTGCCGTTGCGCGGCGAACTGTGGGTGCTGCTCGGCGCATCGATGCTGTACGTGCTGGTGGCGCTTGGCATCGGCCTGCTGATCTCATCCTGGGTAAGGAACCAGCTGGTAGCGAGCCAGCTCACGATGCTGGTGACTTTCATGCCGGCCTTCATGCTGTCGGGCTTTCTGTTCGATCTGCGCAGCACCCCGGTCGTGGTGCAGGTCATCAGCTATGCGCTGCCGGCGCGTTATTACGTAGCCTTGCTGCAGACGGTGTTTCTCGCCGGCGATGTCTGGTCGGTGATCGTACCGAACACGCTGGCGCTGGCGGCGATGGCGGCGGCGCTGGCTCTGGGCAGCCGCGCCGCCATGCGCAAGACCCTGGAGTGACGCGCATGCTCGACTCGCTGCTGCGCATCCTGGCCCTGACGCGCAAGGAGTTGCTCGCGGTGCTGAAGGACAAGCGCAGTCGCTTAAGTCTGTTGATTCCGCCGGTGGTGCAGGCGCTGATCTTCGGCTACGCCGCCACCTACGACCTGAATCACGTCACCTACGCGGCCCTGGACCAGGACCACAGCGCCGCTTCGCGCCAGCTGCTGGCCGGCCTTGACGGTTCGGGCGTGTTTGAGCGCGTCGCGGATCTGCAGCGTGCGGGCGATATTGCAACCTATATCGATGCCCGCCGCGCTCTGCTGGTGGTACAAATCGATCAGAACTTCGAACGCCAGCTGCTCTCCGGCCGCGGCGCCGATCTGCAGGTGGTTGCCGACGGGCGCAACTCCAATACCGCAGGCACCGCCATCGGCTACGTCGGCAGCATTGTCGAGCAGTTCAACGCCGCCTGGGGCGGCGATCACGGCTGGGCGCCAGCACCGGTGCAGATGGTCAGTCGCGCCTGGTACAACCCCAATCTCGAGACCCGCTGGTTCATGATCCCCGGCATGATCGGCACGCTGACGCTGATCCAGACCATGATGTTGACCGCAATGTCGGTAGCGCGCGAGCGCGAGCAGGGCACCTTCGACCAGTTGCTGGTGACGCCATTCCGGCCGTACGAGATCATGGCCGGCAAGGCTCTGCCATCGATGCTGGTCGGAACCATCCAGGCCACCGGTGTGCTGCTGGTGGCGCAGCTTTGGTTTCGCATTCCGTTTGCGGGCTCGTACCTGACGCTGTACGCCGGCCTGATGCTGTTCCTGCTGGCGGCGGTGGGTATCGGGTTGCTGCTGTCGGCAGTGGCGGCCACGATGCAGCAGGCAATGCTGTATTCCATGCTGCTGATCATGCCGTTCTCGCTGCTGTCGGGCCTGACCACGCCGCTCAGCAGCATGCCGGACTGGCTGCAGTATCTGACCGCGATCAATCCGCTGCGCTACGCGATCGACATCACACGGCGCGTATATCTGGAGGGAACCGGATTCAATCTGCTGCTGCCCGATCTGTGGCCGCTGTGCCTGCTCGCGGCGCTGACCCTGTCGGGCGCCTCGTGGATGTTCAGCCACCGCATGCAATGATCATCATGCGCCGCCGGCCGCATAGCGTTTCTCCGTCATGCCTGCTCGGCGCCGCGGCGCTGTCGATGCTGTGCGCCGCTTGCGCCGTCGGGCCGGACTTCGTGCGGCCGACGCCGCAGGCGCCGGCGCATTGGTCCGCGCGGGCGATGTCGGCGCCGGCCGATGTGCAGCCGGTGACTTCAGTCACCGAACAATCGGCGCAGCAGCCGGCGTGGTGGGCGGCGTTCAACGATCCGCTGCTGACCTCGCTGGCGCAGCGCAGCCTGGACTCGAATCTGGATCTGCGCGTCGCAGTGCTGCGCATCGAGGAGGCACGCGCTCAGCGTGACGTCACGGCGGCGGGTTTCTGGCCGACGTTGTCGGCCGATGCCTCCTATAGCCGGCAGCGGCTGAGTGAAACCACGCCCACCGGAGCGCTGTTCAATTCGGTCGGCAACCTGCACTTGCCCGGCGGCGCCGGCATCAGCATTCCCAACCCCTACAGCCAGTATCAGCTCAGCGCCGATGCTTCGTGGGAGATCGATCTGTTCGGGCGCGTACGGCGTGCAGTGGAAGCCGCCGACGCCGGCGTTCAGGTTTCGATCGAGGATCGGCGCGCGGTACTGGTGTCGGTGCTGGCCGATGTGGCGCAGAACTACATCGAGCTGCGCGGTGCGCAGTCACACCTGCTGATCCTCAGGGAGAATCTCGCAACCATCGATGAGCTGCAGGAACTGACGCGACAGCGGCGCGACGCTGGCATGACCACCGACGTTGACGTCAGCAATGCAATTGCGCAGTCGAGTGCGACACGCGCCGAACTGCCGGCTTTCGACCAGCAGATCACGCACAGCATCAACCAGCTCAGCCAATTGCTCGGCCGTGAACCCGAGGCACTGCGCGCCGAATTGGACAGCGTCGCCCCCGTGCCGCCACTGCCCGAGCTGCTGCCGATCGGTGTGCCGGCCGACCTGGCGCGGCGCCGACCCGACGTTCGCGAAGCCGAAGCCAATCTGCACGCGGCGATCGCGCAGAGCGGCGTCGCGGTGGCGGATCTGTATCCGCGGCTGACGCTGTCGGCCATGGGCGGATTTCAATCAGAGACCAGTAGCGAACTGCTCGAATGGGCCAGTCGGTTTGGCTCGATCGGACCCGCCCTGCAGCTGCCGATCTTCGATCGCGGCCGCTGGAAGACCGTTCGTCTGTACGATGTGCGGGCACAGCAGGCCGCCCTGGGGTATCAACGCACGGTGCTCGGGGCGTTGCACGAAGTCGAGAACGCGTTAGCGATATACGGCGCCGATCAGCAGCGACGCAGCTGGCTGCACGCCACCGTGGCGCAGGACCGCGACGTGCTGACCCTGGTGCGCCAGCGCTATGAGAGCGGGCTGGCGAATTTCATCGAGGTACTGGATGCGGAGCGTACCCTGCAGCAGAACCAGGAGTCGCTGATCGACAGTATCACTGCCGTTGCAGTGGATCTGGTGGGTCTGTACCGCGCTCTGGGCGGTGGCTGGGAGGCAGGGGATAGCGGCGCATCCGCGGATCGTCCTTGAGTGTCGGTTGGAGTGGTCGAGCCTGGCCATGGGAAGCCAAGACATTCAAGGATCTGTGGTCATCCGTGACTTGCGTCCGTTTCCTTGCAGGACTCATTCCTATAGAATGTTAAGTCGCGCCGCTACCGTCTAGATCATTGAGCTGACAGGTTTTTTTTCGAAGCTTCCCAGGTTATCCCATGCCCCCATCTCTGCCCGAGCTGCTCGCGAGCACTCCGCTGTCGGGTGCCAACGCCCCTTACGTCGAAGCGCTGTATGAACAGTATCTGCACAATCCCGACAGTATCGATCCGGCCTGGCGCCGCTACTTCGATACGCTGCCGCCGTCCGCTCTGCCCGAGCAGGCGCACAGCGCGGTCATCGCAGGTGTCGCGGCACGCACCCAGGCCGGCCCGGGCAGCTCGTCGCTGGCGCAACCCGCGGCTGCCGCCAGCGAAAAGCAAGCCGCGGTCTCGCGGCTGATACAGATCTACAGCAATCGCGGCCATCTGATCGCGCACATCGACCCGCTGGGTCTGTTGCAGCGTGCGCGGCCGCGCGTGCTCGATCTGGACTATGCCGGCCTGAGCGAAGCCGACCTCGATACCGAATTCTATACCGGCAGCCGCAACGACTGGATGCCCAGGCGCGCGCCGCTGCGTGACATCATCGCGCGCCTCGAGCAGGTCTATTGCGGGCACATTGGTGCCGAGTTCGCCCATGTCTCCGATACTGACGAGCGGCTGTGGCTGCAGGATGAATTCCAGCTCGGTCGCACACAGCACCGCTTCAGCGCCGAGGAACGGCGCAATCTGCTGGCGCAGCTGACCGCGGCCGAGGGCCTGGAGCGCTACCTGCACACCAAGTACGTGGGCCAGAAGCGCTTTTCACTCGAGGGCGCCGATGCGCTGATCGCCTCGCTCAACGAGCTCATCCAGACCGGTGGCCAATCCGGCATCGAGGAGTTCGTGCTCGGCATGGCGCATCGCGGCCGTCTCAATGTGCTGGTCAATGTGCTGGGCAAATCCCCCGGGCAGCTGTTCTCGGAGTTCGAAGGCAAGTACGACGACAATCACGCCCAGGGATCCGGTGACGTCAAGTACCACAAGGGATTCTCCGCCGATGTGCGAACGCCCGGCGGCAACGTGCACGTCGTGCTGGCCTTCAACCCCTCACATCTTGAGATCGTCAATCCGGTGGTCGAGGGTTCGGTGCGTGCGCGCCAGGAGCGCCGCGACGATGCGCAGGGCGACAAGGTGGTTCCGGTGCTGATGCACGGCGATGCCGCCTTCGCCGGCCAGGGCGTCGTCATGGAAACGCTGCAGCTGTCCCAGGCGCGCGGCTATCGTACCGGTGGCACGATTCATATCATCATCAACAACCAGATCGGCTTCACCACGTCCGATCCGCGCGATGCCCGCTCCACCGCCTATTGCAGCGACGTCGCGAAGATCGTCGAGGCGCCGATTTTTCACGTCAATGCCGACGACCCCGAGGAGGTGCTGTTCGTGACGCGTCTGGCGCTGCGCTATCGCCAGCGCTTCCATAAGGATGTCGTCATCGATCTGGTCTGCTACCGGCGGCTCGGGCACAACGAAGCCGACGAGCCCGCGGCGACGCAGCCGATGATGTATCGAATCATCCGCCAGCATCCGACGGTACGTAAACTGTATGCCGACCGGCTGGTCGCCGACGGTATGCTGACGCCGGCAGACGTCGAGCAACTGGTCGCCCAATATCGCCAGGCGCTCGACTCCGGCCGGCTGGAGCTGCATCAGGCTTTGGGACTCATCGGCAACAAATATACGATCGACTGGACGCGGTACGGACGGGCTGATTGGTCCGAACGCGTAGCCACCGGCGTCGAGCCGGAGCGGCTGGCGGCCCTGGGCCAGCGCCTGGTGCACATTCCAAACGAACTGGTGCTGCATCCGCGCGTCGCCCAGGTCATTGCCAATCGCGCCAAGATGATGGCAGGGGAAATACCCCTGGACTGGGGCGCAGCCGAAACCCTGGCCTATGCCTCGTTGCTCGATCAGGGCGTTGCGGTGCGTATCTCGGGTCAGGACAGTGGTCGCGGCACGTTTTTCCACCGGCACGCGGTGCTGCATGACCAGAATACCGGCCGCCGGTTCATCCCGCTGCAGCACGTGCGCGACGGCCAGCCGCGCTTCACCGTGATCGACTCGATACTGTCCGAAGAGGCGGTGGTCGGCTTCGAGTACGGTTACGCCACCACCAGCCCGGACTATCTGGTGATCTGGGAAGCGCAGTTCGGCGATTTCGTCAACGGTGCACAGGTGGTGATCGACCAGTTCATTTCCTCGGGCGAGGCCAAGTGGGGCCGGCTGTGCGGACTGACGCTGTTTCTGCCGCACGGCTATGAGGGCCAGGGGCCGGAGCATTCCTCCGCGCGCCTCGAGCGTTTCCTGCAGCTATGCGCCGAAGAAAACATGCAGGTGGTGGTGCCGTCCACGCCGGCGCAGATGTTTCACCTGGTGCGCCGCCAGGTTCTGCAGCCGTTTCGCCGGCCGCTGATCGTATTCACACCCAAGAGCCTGCTGCGCCACGAACTGTCGGTGTCCGCGCTGGCCGAGCTGAGCAACAACAGCTTCGCCAATGTGATCGGCGAGATCGACGACATACCCGCGGCACAGGTGGAACGCGTGGTGTTCTGCAGCGGCAAGGTGTACTTCGATCTGCTCAAGGCGCGCCGCGGCAGTGGGTTGCGCAGCGTTGCCCTGGTACGAATCGAGCAGCTCTATCCGTTTCCGGTGGAGCAGTACCAAGCCGCGCTGGCGCGCTATGCCAACGCGACCGATCTGGTGTGGTGCCAGGAAGAGCCGCAGAACCAGGGTGCCTGGTATCAGATCCGTCATCGGCTGCAGGATCTTGCCGGTCCCCGCAGCGTGTACTACGCCGGGCGCGCCGCCGCGGCAGCGCCTGCCACCGGCCAGACCAGGGATCACGAACTCGAGCAGCGGCGTCTGGTCGACACCGCGCTCAATGCGGTGTCGATTGAACAGACCATGCGCAATACACCGCGGCTGACATTGACGCCCTCCGGCGCCGTGGCGGGCGCGCCCGAGCGTGCGCCGACGCCGATCAGCACGGCCATTAGGAAAAGTTCATGAGCGTCGAGATCCGCGTTCCGCAATTACCCGAGTCGGTGGCCGATGCCACCCTGGTCGCGTGGCGCAAGCAGCCCGGTCAACCCGTCAGCCGCGACGAGAATCTCGCCGACCTGGAAACCGACAAGGTGGTGCTGGAAGTACCGGCGCCGATCAGTGGCGTGCTGCGTGAAATCAAGGTGCAGACCGGCGCATCGGTCAAGAGCGGCGAGCTGCTGGCGGTGATCGACGAGGCGGCCACTGCCAGCGCCACCGCGGCTACGTCTGCAACGACTGCCGCGGCGAGCGGTAATGGCAACGCTACGCCCGCCGCTGCGGCCGCAACCAGCGCCTCAGCCGCGTCCAGAGCCGGTCCGGCCGCACGTCGCGTCATCGAGCAGAACAATCTCGCCCCCGGGTCGGTTGCAGGCTCTGCGCCCGGCGGTCGCATCACGAAGAACGACGCGCTGGCGGCTGCGGCGGCATCTACGCCGGCGGCAACACCGGCAGCACCGGCGGCGGCGAAGCCGGCAGCGCCGGTACCCGCCATCGCGCGCGCCGGGCGGAGCGAACAGCGTGTGCCGATGACGCGACTGCGCGCGCGTATCGCCGAACGGCTGATACAGGCGCAATCGACCCAGGCGCTGCTCACCACTTTCAACGAGGTGGACCTGACGGCGGTGCAGGAGCTGCGCGCGCGCTACAAGGACAGCTTCGAGAAGAAACACGGCGTCAAGCTCGGGTTCATGTCGTTCTTCGTCAAGGCCTCGATCGAGGCCCTGAAGCGGTTTCCGGTAGTCAATGCCTCGGTGGAAAATAACGACATCATCTACCACGAATACTTCGACATCGGCGTCGCGGTGTCGACCGAGCGCGGCCTGATGGTGCCAGTGCTGCGCGACGCCGATGCCATGAGCTTCGCCGATGTCGAGCGCGGCATCGCCGACTACGCCGCGCGCGCGCGCACCGGATCGATCACACTCGAGGATCTGACCGGTGGCACCTTCAGCATCACCAACGGCGGCATATTCGGCTCGCTGATGTCGACCCCGATTGCCAATGCGCCGCAAAGTGCGATCCTCGGCATGCACAAAATTCAACAGCGGCCAATGGCAGTGGACGGCCAGGTCGTGATCCGGCCGATGATGTATCTGGCGGTGACCTACGACCATCGCATCATCGACGGACGCGAGGCAGTGCAGTTTCTCGTCACCATCAAGGACTGCCTCGAGGACCCGGGCCGTCTGCTGCTCGGAGTCTGACCATCATGGCTGAGGCTATCGATGTCGTCGTGATCGGCGCGGGTCCGGCTGGCTATCCGGCGGCCATTCGCGCCGCACAGAACGGCCTCAAGGTCGTGTGCGTCGACGCCTGGACGAATCGCGATGGCGGCAACGCGCTTGGCGGCACCTGTCTCAACGCCGGTTGCATTCCATCCAAGGCCCTGCTCGAGTCATCCGAGCTGCTGTATCGCGCGCACACCGAATTCGCCGCGCACGGCATTGTCGCCACCGGTATCGTGCTCGACCTGGCGGTCATGCAGAAGCGCCGCGCCAGCATCGTGCGCAACATGACCGGCGGCATCGCGTCGCTGTTCAAGGCGGCCGGTGTGACCGGGATGTTCGGCCGCGCCCGGCTGCTGCCCGGCCGGCGGGTGGAGGTGACCAGGCACGACGGTTCCACCAGTGAGTTTGAAGCGCGCCATGTGGTGCTCGCCAGCGGCTCGGTACCGACCGAGCTCAAATCCGCGCCGTTCGATCACCAGCACATCGTCGATTCCTGGGACGCGCTCGAATTCGCCGCGGTACCGAACAAGCTTTGCGTCATCGGTGCCGGGGTCATCGGCCTGGAGCTGGGCAGCGTCTGGCGCCGGCTTGGCGCCGAGGTGGTGGTGCTGGAGGCGCTCGAGAGCTTTCTGACCATCGCCGATCAGCAGATCGCCACCGAGGCTGCGCGCCACTTCAGGAAGCAGGGACTGGATATCCGCCTTGGCGCCAAGGTGACCGGCGCCGTCGTGGCGGACGGCGGCGTCACCGTCAGCTACGGCGACAACAGCGGAGCACATACGCTCGGCGTCGACAAGGTTATCGTTGCGGTCGGGCGCCGCCCGTACACTGCAAACCTGCTGGCGCCCGGTACCGGCGTCGCACTCGATGAGCGCGGGTTCATTCAGGTGGACGAGCAATGCCGCACGGCAGCCGAAGGCGTCTGGGCCGTGGGCGACTGCGTGCGCGGGCCGATGCTGGCGCACAAAGGCAAGGAGGAGGGTATCGCCGTCGCCGATCTGATCGCCGGCCGCTACGCACACGTGAACTACGAGGTGATTCCCTCGGTGATCTACACTGCGCCGGAGATCGCCTGGGTGGGCCGGACCGAGCAGCAGCTCAGAAGCGCCGGGATCGATTTCAAGATCGGGTTATTTCCATTTGCGGCCAGCGGCCGCGCCCGCGCCATGGAGGCTGCGGCCGGATTCGCGAAGATCCTGGCTGCGCGCGACACCGACAGCATTCTGGGCGTGCACATCATCGGCCCCATGGCCGGTGAGCTCATTGCCGAGGCCACGCTGGCCATGGAATTCCAGGCTAGCGCCGAGGATCTGCAGCGCACTATTCACGCGCATCCGACGCTCGCGGAAGCACTGCACGAGGCAGCGCTGGCAGCCGACAAGCGCGCGATCGACATCATCAACCGTTGAGATCGCCTTGGCCGGCAGGTTGGGCCGGTAACACAAAGAGCTATACAGCTGCGCAAGACTTCCGGGCACAGCCAGACGCCCGGCGCTGGTCGCTTTTGACCGGCCGGTGGCGGTGCGGGCAGCGATATTTTACAAGCCATCGATGAGCAGCAAATAGGGCGTCTCAGGAGTCGATAAACCCCCGGCGACCGCGTAAGAGACTGGGAGCTCAGCTATGGCAGCCCCGGTCGACAAATCGCCGCGCCCGTTCCGATGGGTAGTTCCCGCTGCCGGTCGCTGCGATGGATGTTTCGCGCGAGTCGAAACATGACGCTGCCGCGCTACTGCCGGGCGCTGCTGCTGAGCTGCAGCGCGATGCTGCTGACGCTCCCGGCGCAAGCCGAGGTCACGGCCGGTGACCTGCAGATCATGGGGCGCGCGCTGACTTTCCTCGACAAACCCATGAGCGGTGAGGTGACCGTCGGCATTGTCTATTCAGCTGACAATCCGCAATCGGCGCACGATGCGCAGGATCTGCAGCGCCTGCTCGCGGGCGGTCTGCGCGTCGGTAACGTGTTGCTCAAGCCGCTGGTGGTATCGCTGGAACACGTGGCGCAGGCAAATGTGGGCGTGCTGTTTCTGACAGCGGGGCTGGGAGAACAGGCCGCCGCGGTAGAAATCGCAAGCCGGACCAGGCACCTGCCGTGTATCACCAGCGATCTGTCGCAAGTGCATAGCGGTCGGTGTGCGATCGGTGTGAGTTCGGAACCGACCGTCGAGATCCTGGTCAACCGCGCCGCGGCACAAGCCAGTGGCACAACCTTTTCCACTTTGTTTCGCATGATGATCAATGAGATCTAGGACTCAGGACATGCCTATACGAATCAAGTGGCCGTGCCTGCTGGCGTGCAACTGCTTGCTGGGTGCCGGCGCGTTGAGCGCCGATGCGCAGACCATGGACTACGGCGCACTCGAGCAACTGTTCGGCGAGCCGGTAACGACCAGCGTCACCGGGTCGCCGCAGCGCGCGAGCCAGGTGCCGGCGGGGATGGAAATCATCACCGCCGACGACATCCGCCGTTCCGGGGCGCGCGATATTCCCGGGGTACTGCGTCATGTTCTCGGTGTCGACGTTCAGCAATGGGGTAATGACGACGCCGATGTCGCGGTGCGAGGCTACAACCAGGTGCAGTCGCCACGGCTGCTGGTGCTCATCGACGGCCGCGAGGTCTATCTGCATTCCTTCGACTACACGGCATGGTCGGCACTGCCGGTCGAATTGAGCGGCATCCGCCAGATCGAAGTGGTCAAGGGCCCCAATACCGCGTTGTTCGGTTTCAACGCCGTCGGCGGGGTGATCAATATCATCACCTACAATCCGCTCTACGATTCTGTGAATGAGGCGTCGCTCACTGGCGGCACACAGTCCCTGATCCAGGGTTCGCTGACGGCGGGGCTCAAGGCAGATGCAATGGCAGGGGTGCGGGTACTCGCAGGTGGATATTCGGATCATGATTTCTCGACACCGCAGGCGCCGCAGGACTTGGGCTCGCGCGACGGCAACCTGCGCGAGACGGCGAACCTGCGCGGCGCTTTTGTTTTGAATGACAAGACCCAGCTTGAACTCGAGGCCACCGATAGCCGCGTCCGCCAGCCCGACTACGTTATCACCGCTGTAACAGTCGATGAAAACATTCACACCAATTCGGTCGAGGCGGTACTGACCAACGATTCTGCCTTTGGCGTGACCGAGGCGCGTTTGTATCGTAACGGCACCGATATCGTGCCATCGTCGGTCGGGCTGGCGCTGGATATCAACGACACCACTGTGGTTGCGCAACTGCAGGACATCTTCAAGATCGGTGCCGCGAATTCGTTTCGGCTAGCGGCCGAATATCAGCACGACCGCATCGCCGTGACGCCCGAAGGGGGAGCCGAACTGTCGTCCCAGGTGCTGGCCGCGTCCACCATGTGGGAGTGGAAAATCCGGCCGGCCGCGACGCTGACCAATGCGGTTCGGGTAGATCGCATCGACTATGGCCGCGACGGCCTGGTGCCGCCGGACCTGGGGCTGACCAATGCTCAGTGGAATCGAGGCTTCACCGAATTGAGTTTCAATTCCGGGCTGGTCTGGTCGCTCACCGCCGCCGACCTGGTGCGCCTTACCGCCGCGCGCGGCGTGCAGATGCCGTCCCTCGCGGCGATGGGCGCGGTGTTGATTCCGTTACCGGTTCCCGGTCTGTTTACTGGCGGCAGCCCGTTCCTGGAGCCGACGATCAATCTGCACTATGAGTTCGGATGGGATCGGCGCCTGCCATTGCTGGGCGCGCAGTTGGCGCTCAGCGCCTATTACGATTCCATACACGACGCTCAGGCGCAGTTTGGTCGCCAGATACCGGTGTCGCCGGGACTGATCGGTGGCCCGGTCAACGTCGGCGACTCACAATCGTTCGGACTCGAATTTTCACTGAAAGGCCGCTCGGGCGACCACTGGCGTTGGGGCCTGGGCTACAGCCCGCAGGCGATCAAGGACAGTTTTGGCAACAATCCGGTCAGCGCCACGCTGACCGATTTCGAGGATACGGCGCCCAGGCACACCGCGGACGGGCAACTGGGCTGGTCGGGCGGCCCGTGGGAACTCGATGGTTTTCTGCATTATCAATCCGCTGCGTACGGTATCCGCGGTTTCAGTGATGTCAACGCGAGCGCAGCCCTGGTGCGCATTCCTGGCTACATGTCGGCGGACGCGCGTGCGGCGTATCGTCTGACGCGGCGCGCCACGCTGGCGCTGTCGGGGCAGAACCTGCTGCACGACCAGCAGATTCAGACCGCGAGTTCCGCGGTCGAGCGACGCGTGCTGGCGACATTGAGCGTCGACTACTGAACTGTTGCAGTGTGCACGGGCCGGCCTGGGCTGGCCCGGCCGAGGTGTACTGATCGCGTTTCGCTCAGGCTGTCAGCGCACTCAGCAACAGCGTCGCCGCTACCATGATGACCAGAAAGATCTGGTAGGCAATGCCAACGACGGCCAGCTTGACCAGCGTCGGGGCGCGACGCTCACCGTAGTAGCGGCGCATCGCCCGGTAGGTACACCAGATCGCATATCCGGCTGCAGCGGCCGCGCTGAAGTCGCCAATGGAGGCAACGCCGCGGAGCGGCGCCAGCCCATGCGTGGCTATGCTGAGCAACAGGTCGGCGATCATCACCAGGAACAGCGCGGCCTGGATGTGCAGAAAGAACACCACGTGCTCGACGTAATAGTGCCGCGTGCTCCGGTACAGCGGCACCATCGTCAGCGCCACCAGCGGCAGAAACAGGAACATCATTTTCGGGATGTAGGAACCGAATGCGCGTGCCGCCGATTTGCCACTATCGGCGACCTGACGCCTGCAGGCGGCGCGCAGCCGCGCCTGCAGCCACGGCAGGCGCAGCTGGATGTTGTCGCAATCGCTGGCGTCGGCGGGGACGTTGGCCGAGGTGCCGCTGCTAGCCGCGGCAGCCGGCGCAGGCGTCGCGGATTTCGACATCAGGTTCGAGTTCGCCGCCGTGAGCGCGAAGAACGCGAGGCTGATCACGAAGTACAGCCGCACCGGGGACACATAGCGCGCGCGGCGATCGGCAAAATAGTCGACCGTGAGCTGCCCTGGCCGTGCAAGCAGGGTCCACAATGTGTACCAGAAGCGGCCGTCGACGTGGACAAACAAATGCCAGCCGTCACGCAGCACCGCGCCCAGGGAGCGCGCGCTGTCGCGCGCATGCTGCCCGCACTGTGCGCAATAGGGGCCCGTCAACCGGGCATCGCAATTGCCACAGACGCCGGGGTCCACGCGCGCCGGCCGCTGCGGGCTGGTCTTGGGCTCGACGGATGGACGCTCAGCGACTGACAGAGGCCATGCCCGCGGCTGAGTAACGCCCGCCAGCGGCCGGGCGCCGCGAGCGCAGCGCCCGGCCGAGTCCCGGTGCCAGGAGGTCGGTTTCCCCGTTTCCAAATCGGCGTTGCTGCATATGCAATCCTCCCATGGAGCTGGCCGCGCTGTGCGCTACCGGATGCCGGAGCCGGCGGCTCGACGCCGCTGCGGTGAATTGCGCCAGCTGCCGATGGATCAATCCTACAGCACGCGTCGGCCAAGTGAAGGCCCGTTCTTTGTGTAGGTCGTCATGATGGCTGCCGACAACCGCATGCCGGCAGCCGCCGAGGCCTAACTAAATGAGCGATTTGCGCAGCGCGGCGATTTCAATATCGAGCGCCTTGAGCCGATCGGCCGCCTTGGCCTCGCCCAACGCCAACTCGCGCAGCGAGCGAATACCCGACTGCTCGAGCTGACTGATCCGGAGGATGGCGTGGCGGCGCGTTTCCTCCTTGGCAACGACTTCCGGCTTTAGTTGCCAGCGCCGATCGGTCGCGTTCCACTCGTGATCGTCGCTGGGTTGCGCCGGTACCTGGTCGATCACTTTGCCGGTCTTGATGTCCATGCGTTGCGACAGCCGATCGAAATGATCGCCATCGAGCGCAATGTGATCGTGAGGGGTATTCAGCACAATCGCTTTGGCATCGGACGACATCAGATGCCGGGCATGAAACAGACCGGTCACCTTGTGATAGAACGACACCACTCGCATGATCGGCAGCGGTTTTTTCATGGCCTTATCTGGCGCACCCAGCAGCTCGCGATGGTACACCGATTCATCTGGTGATGGCTGCAATCGGCCTGGCGCTCATCGGTAGCGTGACGATGAAGTCGCTGCCGAGGTCGCGGCCCGGGCTCCTGGCGGTCACGGTGCCGCCATGCGCCTCAACCAGGTCGCGCACTACTGCGAGTCCAATTCCTAGTCCGCCGTTGTAGTGGGCAACGGCGCGCGCGTCCTGCATGAACAACTCGAAGATGTTGGGCAGCGCTTCGGACATAATGCCGATGCCATTATCGGATACGGTAACCTGCAACGTACGATCGAGCACCACCGCCATGAGCGAGACCTCCCCGCCCTTGGCGGTATATTTCGACGCGTTGTCCAGCAGATTGCTGAAGATCTGGCCCAGCCGCAGAGGATCGCCAATCACGAGCAGCGGCGCGGGTGCCAGATGAATGGTCAGACTCTGCGAGCGCGCCTCAACCGCAGGCCGGCAGGTCTCGACCGCGAGGCTGAGGATGCCGGCCATCTCCACCACACTGCATTCCAGCCTGAATTTGCCGGAACTGACCCGCGATCCGTCGAGCAGATCGTCCACCAGTCGTGACACCAGCGAGACCTGGCGCTTGATTGCCGCCTGTAGCTGCGCCAGCAGCGGCTCGTCCGTGAGCGCGCGGTTGAGCAGCCCGGCAGCGGTTTGTATCGGGATCAGCGGATTGCGCAGTTCATGCGCCACCATCGCCAGGAACTTCGTCTGGCGCGAATACGCGAGCTCGGCTTGCGCCTCCATCTGCTGCGCCGTCAGTGCCGCGATCACCAGCTGCTCATTGGCCTCTCGCAGTTCGCGAAGTCGCGGCTGCTGCTCGGACAGCGCGGAATCGTAGCGGGCGGTCGGTAGCTGCGGTGCGTCGCTGCTGGATTGCCCCAGCGCCGGCACCCCCGGAATCTGCTCGCGGTGAAACTCAAACCCGCCACGTCGGCGCCGCTTGGAGCGGTACATCGCGGCGTCGGCCCGGCTGATGAGACTGGCCGCGTCCTCGCCGTCATCCGGGTAGGTGGCGATGCCGAGACTGGCCGATAGCCGCAGCATGTGATCGCCGACCCGGCATGGTGCCGTGAGCACGGCGAGAATCTTTGCGGCGATCACGGCGGCGTCTGATGCCTTCGACACCTCCCCTATCAGCACCAAAAATTCGTCGCCGCCGTGACGGCTGACGGTGTCCGAGGCACGCACCACTGATTCCAGACGGCGAGCTACCAGTTGCAGCACCTCATCCCCGACCGCATGGCCCATCGTGTCGTTGATGTGCTTGAACTGATCGAGGTCGAGAAACAGCACGGCTAACCGAGTTACGTGCCGCCGTGCCAGGGCAATGGCGTTCTCCAGCCGGTCGAGCATCAGCGCACGGTTGGGCGTGTCCGTTAGCGCGTCGCGCTGGCTGGCGCGCGCCAGTTCATCCAGGTGGCCGGTGGCTGTCTCGGCAATGGTTTCGGCCTGGAGTGCTGCCAGCACCAGTTGCTCATTGGCCTGCACCAGTTGGGCGGCCCAGGTGTCGCCGGACTCGCGTTGCAATTGCTCCAGCTCGAGCCGTGAGCGGACGATGTCCGCGCGAATCTCGTCCGCCTGTTTGTTGAGCAGCGCCACTGCCCGTGCTGCCGCGGTGACGTCGCCGGTGTCGGGACGCTCGTTCACTCGGATGGGCTCTCGACGGAAAGTTCAGTCATCGTCGGCACGCATGGCGGAGGCGCCCTTTCTCTGCTCCCGGCTCGGTTGTCCGCCCAGCAGTCCTTCACGTCCGGCGACCATCGCGCCGATCTTGATGCCATCACCATCGATGTGGAACAGGCGCAGCTCGTTTGAATGCTCGCTGGCTCGTAGCTTCACCACCGCTAATATGCGCTCCAATCGGCTGTCTACCTCTATGTAGCGCTGCACGATGATCGCGTCGGTCATAAAGGCCGCTCCATAGGGGCTGAAGCGCAGATCGGTGTACCGGTCTTCCAGCTCGGAAGTCATCAGCACCGAGGCGCCGGCGGCGGTGAGCGACGACACCAGGCGCGACAACGACTCGCGAAAATCGTCGCGGAACGCCGGCGCCAGGGCGAGCTCGAAGCCCGATAGGGAATCGATCACGACGCGGCTCGCCTTGAGGCGGTGAATCTCGGTGAGCAGCAGCCTGGTGATCTCCTCGACCGACAGATCCGGCGCCCGGGTGTCGACCACGCCAATCCGGTCGCTGCCGATCAACTCGGCCAGGGCGGGTCCGCGCGCCGCGTTGGATCGCTGCTCGAAGGCGGCAATGACGGCGGTCTCTCCGCTGCGCGCACCTTCAATCAGGAACGCCGCAGCCAGGATGCTCTTACCCGATCCCGACGGCCCGGCGACCAACAGCGAGTATCCGCGCGGCAGTCCGCCATACATCATCCGGTCGAGTTCCGGCACCCCCATGCGCAACCTCGCATCCGTGCGCGCCGGCGCCGGCGATTCGGTCGGTGCGGCAGCTGGTGCGGGCGCAAACACCTGAATTCCCGCAGTGCTGATGCGAAAGGTATGAAGCCCGGGCAAGGTCCGCTGCCCACGCATCTTTATAATCTCCATTTTTCGCACGACTGAATTGCGGTGCAGGCTCTGCCGCAGCCAGATAAGCCCGTCGGCAACGGTGAATACCGGATTCGGATCGATCTCGCTCATGTATTCCCCGATCAGGAACGTGGTGGCCTGCCAGCCGGTCATCAGCATGCCCAATTGCTGGATTAACTGCTGCAGGCCCAAGAAGGACCTGCCGTCGCCCTGGCTTGCGAGCATCACTGAGCGGAAAGAGTCGACGAACACCGCGGCTGGTCCGTGCGCTTCAACCTCGGCGACGATCCGGCTCAGCACCCGATCGAGATCGCCACTGGCCGTATCGTCGGCGAGATTGATGAATCGGATCGCGGCATTTACCTGTTCGCTGTCGAAGAAGTCGAATTGCTGCTGGTAGCGCAGCATCTTCAGCGGCGGCTCGCCGAGTACCGTGAAATACAGCGCCGGGCGTTCCCGGGTCGCTAACGTGAACATGATCTGATGTGCCAGCGTCGTCTTGCCGCTACCGGGCGCCCCGGCAATGACATTGAACGAGAACTCCGGTAAGCCGCCGCCGAGCACCTCGTCCAGCCCCGGTACACCGGTGCAAAGACGACGGATGGTTGCCTTGCTGGCACTCATTTCGGGTCGTCCGGCACGGCAGTTCCGCTCGAAGGCAGGTCGCGGACCGATCGAAGCAGCCGCTCGCTCAGCGGTACACCGATCAGGTTACCCAGCAGATCGCAGAAGGTCTGCAGCAGGGCGCCATTTGCGGCCGCCACTTGCGCACTGCTCTGCTGTGACAGCACCAGTTGCAGGGCGGCAAATTCGCCAGGGCGCAGAGTGTCGTCACGCACCGCAGCCAGACAGGGATGGGCGGCACGTGTCACGTACAGACTTCGTTGGTAAAGCGCGGCGACGCCGCCCGGGCCGATGACTGGAGACAACGCCGCGTGAATTTCGCGCCAGGTCGACGCAGCCACTTCAGCGATGCGCTCGGCATCTGCATTGATCGCTGCCAGATCAGCAATCGTGGCTTGAATACGTCGTGCTTCACTTTGCATCGGCCATCCGCAGGCAACCCGCGCACGCGGCACAGCGGATGATACGCCTAATCTACAATGGCATTCTCCGCGGCGCATGCGCCGGCGCGGTTGAAAAGAATACAAAGGATGCGCGCTCGTGATGCATGCCGCACCTGTAAAAGATGACAGGTGACAAACTTTTGATCGTGCGCCATGGTGTGATGGAGAAAGTATAATTTGTTGATTGTGCTGAGCGTCGCATGTGCGATGGCATGTGCTCTGCACGGCGAATCAGCCACGCAATTGCATCGTCTCCCGCCGCGAGACGTGCGGCGCAATCGAGAGGTGTGTTTGACGATCGGCGCGGACATTGTTGTGGTGTATGACGTCGATGGCATCGTCACTGATTGCAATGCGGCCGCCGCCGATCTGCTCGGCTACTCCACGCCGGATCTGGCCGGCCGGCCGATGGCACAAATCATTCCTGTTCAGTTGCGTTCCGAGCATCGGGCGCTGATGCGACGCCTGCTGGAGAGCGCGCAGGTAGCCTCCGTCAATACCCTGCGTCTGACGCGCGATGGTTCCGAAGTCGCGCTGCACCTGGCCGTCTGCCCGATCAAGAACGCGGCGGGCAAGGTGATGGCGTTATGCGAAGTTGGCGCGGTGCCGATCTCTGCCGGCGCCACCGATGGCAGTCCGCTGGCCGAGCTCGGTGTTCCCACCTCGGCACAGTGGCGCGAAATCTTCGACGGTATTGCCGCCTTCGTCGGCGTCGTGTCACGCGATGGGGTCGTGCTCGAAGTCAATCAGGCGGCGCTCGACGCCGCCGGGTTGCGGATCGCCGACGTCATTCGACGGCAGGTATGGGATACCTACTGGTGGTCATACTCCAAGGACGCCCAGCAACAGATTCGTGCCGTGCTGGAGTCGGCATTGAAAGGCAACCCGGTGCGCCAGGAGCTGGTAGTGCGCATGAAGGGCGAGCAATTGGTTGCCGTGGACTGCGTCTTCAGTCCGCTGCGCAACGCCGCCGGCCGCGTGGTCGCGGTCGTGGGCAGCGGCGTCGACGTTTCAGCTCGTAAGAGCATGGAAGGCGCTCTGGGCCAGTCGAATCGTAACCTGCTGATGTTGAGTGACTGCAATCACGAACTCATTCGCGCATCGGATGAGGCGGCGCTGCTGGCCAGCATCTGCAGGGTGATTGTCGAAATCGGGGGCTATCCTCTGGCCTGGGTCGGATTCGCGGAGCATGACGCGGCGAAGTCGGTGCGCATCATGGCTTGCGCGGGGTTGGATGCCGGGTACCTGCAGCAGGTGAGGCTGAGCTGGGATGCTGCATCCGCAGGCGACGGTCCTACCGCGCGCGCGATCCGCGACGGCAGTCCGAGTATCTGCGCGAACCTGGACCAGGACCCGGCGATCGCGCCATGGTGCGGCGAAGCGCTCGCCGGCCACTACGTCGCATCGATCGCCGTGCCGCTCATCATCGACTCGGGCACGCTCGGCGCCCTCACCATCTATGCGGACCGCGGCGCCGCCTTCGAAGCGGATCAGGTGAAGCTGCTGATGGAACTGGGTGACAATCTGACCTATGGTATCTCGGCGCTGCGCGCACGCGCAGAAAGCGAGCGTGCAGAAGGCAAGCTGCAGCTGTTCTGGCACCTGTTCGACAAAACCCGTGACCTGATCTACATCGCCGAGGTGTCGAGCGGCCGCCTGGTCGACGTGAATGAAACCGCGTCGCAGCGACTCGGTTACACGCGCGACGAATTGTTGCAGCTGAGCGCCGCCGAAATCTCATCCGGCGGCCCCGATCAGCCCTGGCCGGAACGCGTGCATGCCGCACAGAGTTCGGGACCGCTGTTGCGGGAAGGCGTCTATCGCTGCAAGGACGGGCGGGTGTTCCCGGTTGAATTCAGCACCAGTTACGTCGAGTACGGGCATCGCGGGTATCTGATCGCACTGGCGCGGGATATCACCGAGCGCAGGCAGTTTGAAGAGCAGACGGCGCATTTTACCCGCGTGGTGCGCATGCAAAGCAGCATCAATGCAGCCGTTTTGCGCATTCGCGACCGCGATGATCTGCTTCGGGAAGCTTGCCGTGTCGCTACCGAGATTGGCGGCTACGAGTACGCCACGCTCTGGATCGTCGACTGGGACGGACGGATTGCACGACCACTGTTCACTTCGGGTTCGGAGGTGGACGGTCCGGAGAATCAACCGCTGCAGCTCAGCGATGGCGATGAGCCGGATGCGAGCTTCACCAGCCGGGCGCTTCGCACCGGCGAACTCACGGTATGCAACGACCTGTCCCACACCACTCCGACTGCCACTACGCACGAAGTTCTGGCCGGACTTGGCTACAAGTCACTGGTGGTGATACCGCTGGTTCTGGGCAGCTGGCGGCGCGGCGCGCTGATGCTGGCATCGCGCACCCTCAACCTGGTCCGTGATGAGGAGATACTGCTGCTGCAGGACATCCGCGCGACGCTGGCACTGGCGCTCGAGCACGAGGAGAGCGCGGGCGTTGCCGAGTATCTGGCGTCGTTCGACTCGCTGGCGGGGCTGGCCAAGCGGGCGCTGTTCTACGAGCGCCTCGACGCGGCGCTGCGAGACCGGCCCGAACCGCAGAAGGTGCTGACGGTTGCCGCGTTCGATATTCACGGTCTGGCCAACATCAACGACAGCTTTGGTCGTCGTGTGGGGGACCTGCTGTTGCGGCAGGTCGCCGAGCGGCTCAAGCGCAATACCGAGAGCGAGGAACGGGTCGGCTATCTTGGAGGCGGCACGTTTGTCATGGTGGAACCGGGCCCGAGCGCATCGGCGGAGAACATCGCGGCGATGCTCGGCAGCGCAGTGTTCGGCAAGCCGTTCGAGATCGAAGGCCACGCGATCCGGGTCAATTGCCCGGTGGGCATTGCGCGTTATCCGAACGACGGGGAAAGTGCCGACACGCTGGTGCACAAGGCCGAAGCGGCGCTGAAACGGGCGAAGGACAGCGGTGAGCAATTCCTGACCTACAAACTGCAGATGCACGGCGAGATAGCCGGACGCATGCACCTTGAGCACAAGCTTCGAACCGCCCTGGATGAGGAACAATTCTTTCTACACTATCAACCGCAACTGGATATCGCCACCGGACGCATCCATTCGCTGGAGGCACTGATACGCTGGAACGACCCGGAAGGCGGCCCGGCGATGCCCGGCCAATTCCTGCCGATCCTCGAGTCATCCGGATTGATCGTTCCAGTGGGCAGCTGGGTGCTGGCGCGTGCAGCGCAGGACTGCCGGCGCTGGCGGGCGCTGGGCCTGGGGCCGGTGCGTGTCGCGGTCAATGTCGCCGCGTTGCAGGTTCGTCAACGTGCCTTCGTCGAAGAGGTGCTGGCTGCGGCCGAGGGCTTGAACGGCGCCGGCTATGGCATGGACATCGAGATCACCGAGTCCAGCCTGTTGCAGGACATCGATACCACGAGCCGCAAGCTGCAGATGCTGCGAGAGGCCGGCATCCGTGTGGCGCTCGACGACTTCGGTACCGGGTATTCATTTCTCGGACTGCTGGCGCGATTGCCGCTGGATATGCTGAAGATCGATCGTTCCTTCATCAGCGGACTACCGCTCGACCTGGCCAGCGTAGCGCTGACCACGAGCATCATCGGGCTGGCGGCGGCGTTCGGGCTGGTGACGGTGGCCGAAGGGGTCGAGACCACCGAGCAGCTCGACAAGCTGCGCGAGTTGCGCTGCGGCCAGATGCAGGGTTACCTGTACTCGCGACCGATCCCGATCGAGCAGGTCGAGCTGATGCTGGCTGCACCGGCACCGCTGGCCGGCCCTGAAGCGGCAGTTTCCGTCGCGCGAACTGCGGTCGCGGCGGCCGCAAGTCGCAAACGTCGCTCCAAGCGCAGCTCCTGAACACCCGACTGGGCCGCCCTTCAGGCAAGGCGCAGCGCGCGCAGTACGTTTGGTACTGCGCTCAGCCGCTGCAGTACGCGCCCCAGCTGCTCGCTGTCGCGCACCGCGGTGCGCATCACGATGGTGGCAATTCGATCGTTGGGGTCGGTGTCGGAGTTGACTCCTTCTATGCTCAATCGCTCCAGTGCCATCACGTCCGACACATCGCGCAGCAGGCCGTGGCGGTCGAGCGCCTCGACGCGGATCCTGACCGGCAGCAGGCTGTCGGACTCGAGGTTCCACTCGACACGCAGCACCCTTCTTGCGTTGAGCGATTGCATGCGCAGCAGATTCGGACAGCCCTCACGATGGATGGTGACGCCGCGTCCGAGCGTGACGTAGCCGGCGATGGGTTCGGGTGGCACCGGCCCGCAGCAGCGCGCGATCGTGGTCGGCAGATCGCCCACACCCTCGATTTCCACCGGCGAGCGGGCCGCCGGGGCGCGACCCGTACGCTTGCGCGTCGGCGCCAGCGGCGCTACCGCGGGCGCGCGCAGTCGTGTCAGCGCCTGGCTGAGCGCCGCGGTGCCAATGTCACCCTCACCGATGCGGCGCTGCAGGTCTTCGGCGCTGTCGGCGTGCAGCTCGCGCACCAGGGCTGCGATCAGCTCCGGTCCGCCACCGACCCGGGCGAGTTCGCGCTCCAGGGTCTCGCGTCCGAGCGCACGATGCTGCGACTCATCGATGCGCCGAAACCAGGCCCTGACCTTGGCGCGGCTCTTGGGCGATACCAGAAATCCAGGTTCCGGCGACAACCAGTCGCGGCTCGGCGCGGCCTGTTTGCCGGTGATGATCTCGACCACGTCGCCGTTGGCCAGCGGCTGGTTAAGCGGCACGATGCGGCCGGCGATCTTGGCGCCGCGACAGCGATGGCCCAGGCCGGTGTGCACCTGGTAGGCGAAATCCAGCGGCGTGGCGCCGCGCGGCAGATCGACCACCTCGCCGCGCGGCGTCATCGCATAGATGCGATCGGCGAACAGTTCGTCCTTGACGCGCTCGATCAGGTCGCCTTCGAACTGTGCGGCATGCGCCGGATCGAGCACGCGTCGTACCCATTCGATCTTGCGCTCGTAGCCGAGGTCGCGCGCACCGCCTTCCTTGTAGCGCCAATGCGCCGCGACGCCGAGCTCGGCGTACTGGTCCATGTCGCGCGATCGAATCTGCACCTCGAGCGATTTGTCCTCCGGACCGATCACCGCGGTGTGAATCGAGCGGTACTCGTTATCCTTCGGAGTGGCGATGTAATCGTCGAACTCGCCGGGGATGTAGCGCCACAGTGCGTGCACCAACCCTAAGGCAGCGTAGCAGTCCTCGATCGATGCCACCACAATGCGCACCGCGCGCACGTCGAACAGCTGTTCGAAAGCGAGCTGTTTGCGCTGCATTTTTCGCCAGATGCTGTAGATATGCTTGGGCCGCCCATACACCGCGGCCGCGACTACGCCGGCTTGGCGCAGTTCACGCTGCAGCAGCGCACACACCTCACCTATGTAGCGTTCGCGATCCACGCGCCGCTCTGCCAGGGCGCGCGCGATGCGGTGGTAGGCCTCGGGCTCGAGGTAACGGAACGACAGGTCCTCGAGTTCCCACTTCAGACTCCAGACCCCCAGGCGATTGGCCAGCGGCGCCAGTATCTCGCGCGTCTCCAGCGCCAGCCGCTGCCGCCTGGGTGCCGACAGTTCACGCGCGCCGCGCAGCTGTACCAGCTGCCCGGCCAGATGCGCCACCACCAGGCGCGGATCCGCGGCCACCGCCAGCAGCATCTTGCGCAGGATCTCGGCCTGCTGTGCGTTCAGGCCCTGGTCCGCGGTCCAGCCGGCAGGCAGATGCAGCTCACCGAGCCGCTCGAGCTCGACCGCCACCCGTATGCAGGCGGCCCCAAGGCGCACGTCGATCTGCGGGTCCTCGCGCGACAGGCCGGCCTGGCGCAGCCGATGCAGCATCGTGCCCAGCGCCAGATCGGCATCGTGCGTCAGGGCCGCCACGGTCCGGGCGGCCTCGACCCCTGCCTCGAGCGCCGTCTGGTCGGCGCCTGACTCGGCCAGCGACGCGCGCGCAGCATCGAGCTGCGCGGCGATCTCGGGCGGTGCGGGAGTTGCGGTTTCCATGCTGTGTGGCTGGTGTCTTCCGGCTATCATTCAAGGTATGGCCGCCTTCAGCAAGTGCGTTGGGGATATGCATTCATGACGCGATATGCCAGCAAGTCCTGGCGCACGTTCCGGCCGCGCAGTGCCGCCGCGGTGCCCGCCGCGGCGTCGATTCGACTGGTGGCGCGCGACTGCAGGGTGCTCGGCCTGGATCCGGGCTCGCAGCGCACCGGCTACGGAATCATCGATTGTCGGGGCAGCGCTGAGCGGCATGTCGCCAGCGGCTGCGTCGACGTGATCGGCCACGACATGGTGGTGCGGCTGCAGCGCATCTACGCCGCCGTGACCGCGCTGGTGGCCGAGCATCGACCCGACAGCGTCGCCATCGAGCGCGTGTTCGTGCATCGCAACCCCGACAGCGCCCTGAAGCTCGGCCAGGCGCGCGGCGTGGCCTTATGCGCCGCGGCTTCGCTCGGCGCGAGCGTGCATGAATACGCGCCCAGGGCCATCAAGATGGCGGTCACCGGCTACGGTGCCGCCGCCAAGCCGCAGGTGGCGCAGATGGTGCGCACATTACTGCTCCTCGAGACCAGGCTTGCGGCGGATGCGGCCGATGCGCTCGCTGTGGCGCTGTGTCATGCCCAGACGCGTCGGCTGGGCGCGCTCAATGCAGTCGATGTCGCCTGAGCGGCGGGCGGCCCGGCCATGATCGGGACTCTTACTGGCGTGCTCGCCTCCAAATCGCCGCCGCATCTGCTGCTCGAAGTCGGTGGTATCGGCTACGAGGTGGAAGCGCCGATGTCGACTTTCTATCGCCTGCCTGCCATCGGCGAACGCATCCGGCTGCTGACACACCTGTTGGTGCGCGAGGACGCGCACGTGTTGTACGGTTTCGCGACCGACGAGGAGCGCACGCTGTTTCGCAACTTGCTGAAGGTGTCGGGCGTGGGCCCGCGGATCGCGTTGGCGATACTCTCGGGCGGCACGACGGCCACTTTTGCCCATGCCGTGCGCGAACGCGACGCGGCAGCACTGACGCGAATCCCCGGGGTGGGCCGCAAGATAGCCGAACGCCTTATCGTGGAGATGCGCGATCGTCTCGAATTGGCCGGTGCGGCGCCCGCGGACGGCGAGCTCGGCGCCGGCGCGGTTGCACCGGGCGCGGAAGCCGAGGCTTATGGTGCGCTGGTGTCGCTGGGCTACAAGCCGGTGGAGGCCACGCGGCTGCTCAAAGGGGTCGGTGCCGCGAGCGCCAGTCTGAGCACCGAGGAATTGATCCGGCGGGCGCTGCAGGGCGCGGTGCATTCATGAGCGCCCTGGACGGCGAGCGGCTGGTGAGTGCGGCCCCGGGCGGTGCGGAGGAGGCGATCGATCAGGCGATCCGTCCGCGCGCCCTGAGCGACTACATCGGCCAGGAGCAGGTCAAATCGCAACTGTCGATCTTCATCGACGCGGCGCGCATGCGCGCCGAAGCGCTCGATCACGTGCTGATCTTCGGACCGCCGGGACTGGGCAAGACCACGCTGGCGCACATCATCGCCGCCGAGCTGGGCGTGAGTCTGCGGCAGACCGCCGGACCGGTGCTGGAACGGCCCGGCGACCTGGCGGCGATCCTGACCAATCTGCAGCCGCGCGATGTGCTGTTCGTCGATGAGATTCATCGGCTGAGCCCGGTGGTCGAGGAAGTGCTGTATCCGGCAATGGAGGACTATCAGCTCGATATCATGATCGGCGAGGGTCCAGGCGCGCGTTCGATCAAGCTCAACCTGCCGCCGTTCACGCTGGTCGGTGCCACGACACGCGCCGGCCTTCTGACATCGCCGCTGCGCGACCGCTTCGGCATCGTGCAGCGGCTCGAGTTCTACACCGTGCCGGAGATCGAGCGCATCGTGCAGCGTTCGGCCCGCATCCTCGAGGTGCCGATCGACGATGCCGGCGCGATGCGGATCGCGCAGCGCGCGCGCGGTACGCCGCGCATCGCCAACCGCCTGCTGCGACGGGTGCGCGATTACGCCCAGGTGAAGGGGAACGGGCATATCGATGAACCGGCCGCGCACGCGGCGCTGGATCTGCTGCAGGTGGATCCGCAGGGGCTCGACGCGCTGGATCGCAAGCTGCTGCTGACCATCATGGAGAAATTCGACGGTGGGCCGGTGGGCATCGAGAGCCTGTCCGCGGCCATCGGCGAGGAGCGCGGCACGCTCGAAGATGTGATCGAACCGTTCCTGATCCAGCAGGGCTTCATCGCCCGCACCGCACGCGGCCGCATCGCCACGCGCCTGAGCTGGCAGCATTTCGGGCTGAAGATGCCGGAGCGCGCGGCCGCCAACCTGCCGCTGTTCGGCGAGGGCGCTTGATACCCTTCGTCTGGCAGGCACGCGTCTACTGGGAGGACACTGACGCCGGAGGCATTGTTTATTATGCGAATTATCTGCGATTTCTGGAGCGTGCACGCAGCGAGTGGCTGCGCGCGCGCGGCGTGTCGCAGCTGGCGATGGCACGCGATCCCGGGGTGGTGTTCTCGGTGGTAGCACTCGAAGCGCAGTACCGTCGGCCGGCGCGGCTCGACGATATGCTGTCGATCAGCTGCGAGCCGCAATGGGAGGGCGGCGCGAGCATCGTGTTTGCGCAGCGCATCTGGCGCGATCCGCTCGAGGAGGATCTGCTGGTCAGCGCCTCGGTGCGCGTTGCCTGCCTCGACGCCGCCACACTGAAACCGCGGCGCCTGCCGCCAGTCATAGTCAGAGAGTTGTCGGCATGAGCGTGCAGCGCGGCGGCGACCCAAGGAGTAGCTGATGGGCGGTGAGTTGTCGATTCTCAGCATGATCGTACAGGCCAGCCTGGTGGTGCAGATTGTCATCGGCATTCTGCTCGCCGCCTCGCTGATGTCCTGGGCGATCATCTTCCGCAAGAGCCTGGTGGTGCGGCGCGCGCAGCGCGACGCGGATCGGTTCGAGAACAGTTTCTGGTCCGGCGGTGATCTGAGTTCGCTGTATCGGGCCATCGAGTCGCGCGGCAGTGCTACCGGCATGGAGAGCATCTTCGAGTTCGGCTTCCGCGAATTCGCGCGGCTGCGGGCGCAGGGCGGCGTGGCGGCCGACATGCTGCTGGAAGGCGCGCGCCGCGCGATGCGCGTCGCGCAGCTCAAGGAAATCGAGCGGCTCGAGCACAGTCTGGCGACGCTCGCCACGGTGGGCTCGACCAGTCCCTACGTCGGCCTGTTCGGCACCGTCTGGGGCATCATGAATGCGTTCAGCTCGCTTGGTAACGTGCAGCAGGCGACGCTGGCGATGGTCGCGCCGGGAATCTCCGAGGCGCTGGTGACCACTGCAATCGGCTTGTTTGCCGCTATCCCGGCGGTCGTGGCCTATAACCGCTTCGCCGATCAGGCGAGCCGCCTGGAGCTGCGCTACGACGCCTTCATGGAGGAACTGTCCACCATTCTGCAGCGCTATGCCGGCCGCAATCCGGCCGGGGCAGCGGCCGGCATGGGCGCAGCGTCGGCGCCGCCGGGCGCGGCAAGGAGCTGACATGCCGGCACTCACCAAAGGCAAGCGCAGATTGATGGGCGACATCAACGTGGTGCCCTACATCGATGTGATGCTGGTGCTGCTGATTATTTTCATGATCACCGCGCCGCTGTTGACACAAGGCATCAAGGTCGACCTGCCGAAGGCCAAGGCCGAACCGATCGCCACGCAGGCGAACGAACCGCCGCTGGTGCTGTCGATCGATGCCAGCGGCCGGCTGTACCTTAACCTGGGTGCCAATCCGCGCCAGCCGGTGGACGATCAGACCGCCCTGGTGCGCGCCACGGCCGCCCTGCGGCGTGCGCCGGAGCGTGCGGTGCTGGTCAACGGCGATCAGGCGGTAAATTATGGCCGCGTAGTGCAGGCCATGGTCATTCTGCAGCAGGCCGGTGCCCATAAGGTCGGCTTCCAGACCGATCCGCTGCCGAAGGCACCGACCCCGCCATGACCGAACGCCGGAGCGATCGTGTCCTGTCGATCGTACTGTCGATACTGATCCATGCCGCGATCGTCGGCGTGCTGTTGTGGGGATGGTTCCAGTACCGGCGGCCAACGGCGACAGTGCCGAGTCTGGCGATCGAAGCCACCGTAGTGCGCAACGCGCCGCCGGCGACCCAGCCACCAAGCCCGCCGGCGAATCCGCCCCCGGAGCCGGCAAATCCGCCGCCACCGGTGCCATCGGCGGAAGAGCAGGCCGCACAGCAGGCGCGGGCGGACGAGGCAGCGCGGCAAAAGGCACAGGAACAGCAGCGCGCCGCGCAGGAAAAGCGCAGCGCCGAGGAGCAGGCCGAGCAGCAGCGTCAGCGCGAGCAGGCCGAGCGCGCGGCAGCCGAAAAAGCCGAGGCCGAACGTGCCGCTGCCGCCAAGGCTGAGGCGGAGCGTGCCGCCGCTGCCAAGGCCGAGGCCGATCGCAAGGCGCAGCAGCTCGCCCAGCAGCGCAAGGCCGAGCAGGAGCGTGCCCAGCGCGAGGCGGACCTGCGCTCGCAGATGGCGAGCGAAGAGCATATCAACGCCGTGCAGTCGAGCCCGGCCAAGGCCGAGTATCTGTCGTTGATCACGGCGCGCATCAACCGTGCGTGGATCAGGCCGGCCAGCGCGCGGCCCGGTGTGAAGTGCCTGCTGCATATCACGCAGATTCCGGGTGGTGAGATCACGCACGTCGTGGTGGCGGGCTGTAACGGCGATGAGGCTGTAAGACAGTCGGTAGAAACCGCTGCCTACCGGGCCTCCCCGCTGCCGGCCCCCTCGGATCCGGCATTGTTTGATCCAAACATCGATGTTACGTTCGCGCCCGATGAATAGAGCAATGACCCGAGGGATGGCGGCGCCGGCACGGCAGTGGCCGCAGCGCCTGGTTGGTTGCGCGCTGCTGATCGGCGCGGCCATGGGCCTCGCGGTCGCACCGGCGCGGGCGGATCTGCAGGTTCTGATCACCAAGGGTGTCACCGACCCGATCCCAATCGCGATCGTACCGTTCGCACGAGCGATGCCGGCGGACGGTGCTTTCGACGTCGCTGCCGTGGTCCAGCACGACCTGGAGAGCAGCGGACGCTTTCGCGCCATGCAGCGACGCGACATGCTGACCACCCCGACCAGCGCCAACGACGTGCAGGCCGCCGACTGGAAGGCGGCAGGCAATGACTATGTCGCCGTCGGCCGTGTGACCGCGGCCTCGGCCAGTGAGCTCGACGTCGAATGCGATCTGATCAATATCCAGACCGGAAGCCGCGTCGCCAGCCAGAAATTCATTGCCAACAGCGCCAGCCTGCGCAATGCCGCCCACCTGGTCAGCGATTTCATCTACGGCAAGATCCTGGGCGTGCGCGGCGCATTTGCCACCCGAATCGCCTACGTGGCGGTGCGCGGGCAGCCGCCCAGCCAACACTTCCAGCTCATCGTTGCCGATGCCGACGGCGAGAATCCGAAAGTGATTCTCGAGTCGTTGCAGCCGATCATGTCGCCGGCGTGGTCGCCTGACGAGCAATGGCTGGCCTACGTATCGTTCGAAAACCGCCTCTCGGGCGTGTACGTGCAGAAGGTACACACCGGCGAGCGCCAGCTGGTATCGGCCCGGGTCGGCGTCAACGGCGCGCCGGCGTATTCACCCGATGGCACGCATCTGGCGCTGACGCTGTCGGGCGTCGGGGGTAATCTGGACGTCTGGCTGCTCGATCTGAGCACCCAGGGGCTGACGCGGCTGACGGACGATCCGGCGGTCGATACCGAGCCGGCATGGAGTGCGGACGGCAAGAGCCTGTATTTCACCTCGGATCGCGCCGGCGGCCCGCAGATCTACAAGCTAGATATTGCCCAGCCCAAGCGCGTCGAGCGCATAACCTTCGGTTCGGCCTACAACGCGCGGCCGCGCGTGTCTCCGGACGGCAAGAAAATCGCCTACGTGACGCGCGATGGCGGCAACTACCGAATCGCGGTGCAGGATCTGGCTTCCGGTACCGTGAGCGTGCTCTCGCACGGCAGCCTGGATGAATCGCCAAGCTTTGCGCCCAATGGGGCGGCCATCATTTACGCCGGGCGCGACGGCGAGATCGGGACACTGCAGACGGTGTCGGTCGACGGGCTGGTCACGCAGCGGCTTAAGTCGGATCAGGGCGAGGTGCGCGAACCGGTGTGGGGACCATTCCCGCGCTAGCGGCGCCTTGCGGGCCTGCCGCAGGTGTTAGCTTGCGGCGCAGTATGGTAATAAGGCGGCTGCCGCGACCCGGCAGCGACAATTGGAGTAGCAACATGAACAAGACCGTTCTCATCCTGATCGCTGTGCTCAGCGTCTCGCTGGTCGCCGGCTGCAGCAGCAAAAAGCCGCGCCCGACGCCAACCAGCAGCAACGCCGCGGTGCCCACCGATCAGTCGCAGACTTCGGGAGCCGACGCTTCCAAGGCCTTCGGCGCGGCCGGGGATGCCTCCGGGGCCGGCGTGGCAGGCCCATCGGGAGCACAGCTGCAGAATCGGACCATTTATTTCGACTTCGACAGCAGCGAGGTCAAGTCGGATTACAACAGCCTGATCACGGCCCATGCGCGCTACCTGGCCTCGAACCCGTCGGTCCGGGTGCGGCTGGAAGGCAATACCGACGAGCGCGGCTCGCGCGAATACAACATCGGCCTCGGCGAGCGCCGTGCGCAGTCGGTGCGTCGGGCGCTGACGCTGCAGGGGGTAGCGGAAGTGCAGATCACGACCGTGAGCTACGGCGAGGAGCGGCCGGCGGTCACCGGCCACACGGAAGAGGCCTGGGCGCGCAATCGACGGGTAGACATCGTCTATCTGAATTAACCATGCCGCTGATGTCACCGCTGCCAACTCGATGGTCGCTTCCCCGACGATTGCCACCCCGGTGGCTGCCGCTGGCGATTGCCACGCTGCTGCTGGCCGCCTGCGAGTCGACGCCGTCGCAGCCCGATCCCACGCAGGTCAAGCTCAACGACGTCGATGAGCGACTCGGACGTATCGAGCACGTCAATCAGGGACTGCTGCAGCTGTCGCAGCGCATCGATGTGCTCGAAACCCAGATGCGCCAGATGCGCGGCGAGCAGGAGGAGCTGCAAAACAGCAATGACATGCTGCGCAAGCAGCAGCGCGACCTGTATGCCGACCTGGATCGCAGGCTGTCGGCACTGCAGGCGGGGGCGAAGAACGGGGCGCTCGGGTCAGGCGATGGCAGTGGCGGCGGCGGCGCGACCGGTGCCGACAGCGGTGGCGATCAGGCCGCGTACGCGCGCGCATTCGATGCCCTGAAGTCCACCGACTACGCCGGCGCGATCACCCGCTTTCGCGATTTCGTGCGCGCCTATCCGCAGAGCCAGCTCGCCGGCAATGCACAGTACTGGCTGGGCGAAGCCTATTACGTCACCCACGACTACGACAATGCTGCCGTCGCATTTCGCGCGGTCGGCGAGCAATATCCGCAGTCGCCCAAGGTGGCCGACGCGTTGGTGAAACTCGGTTTGACGCAGATCGACCAGAAGAAACTGGTCGATGCCCGTGCGACATTGAAGCAGGTGGTACAGCGCTTCCCAGGCACCGATGCGGCCAAGCTCGCGGCCAGCAGACTGCAGAACATCCCGCCCGACGAGCATTAGGGTGAGCGGATTGAGCGTCCGGCTCAAGCTCACGGAAATCTTCTACTCGCTGCAGGGCGAGGCCGACACGGTCGGAATCCCGACGGTCTTCATACGCCTGACCGGCTGTCCGCTGCGCTGCCAGTACTGCGATACCGCCTATGCCTTTCATGGCGGTCAGTGGTGGCAGCTGGCCGCCATCCTCGAGCGGGTGCGTGAGTTCCAGGTGCGCTACGTCTGCGTCACCGGTGGGGAGCCGCTGGCGCAGCCGAACTGCCTGGCACTGCTGAGCGCGCTGGCCGAGGCCGGTTACCGGGTGTCGCTCGAGACCAGCGGCGCGATGGCGATCGATGCGGTTGACCCGCGTGTCATCCGCGTGGTGGACGTCAAGACGCCGGGGTCGCACGAGGAGCACCGCAACCGCTACGATCAACTGGCGCTGCTGCGGCCTGAAGAGCAGATCAAGTTCGTGGTGTGCGACCGCGCCGACTACGACTGGAGCCGCAGCAAGCTGGCATCGCTGCAGCTGGCGCAGCGCTGTCAGGTGCTGTTCTCCGCGAGTCACGAGCAGCTGCCGGCGCGGCAACTCGCCGACTGGATTCTGGCGGACCGGCTGCCGGTGCGTTTCCAGATCCAGCTGCACAAGCACCTGTGGGGCGATGAGCCGGGCCGCTGACACGGGCGCACGCGCCGTGGTGCTGCTCTCCGGCGGCCTCGATTCGAGTACCGCGCTGGCCTGGGCGCGGGCGCAGGGCTTCGATTGCTACGCTCTGACGGTCGCCTACGGTCAGCGCCACCAGTCCGAGCTCGCGGCGGCGGCGCGCGTCGCACGCGCACTATCGGCGTGCGAGCATCGCGTGATGCAGGTGGATCTGGCCGGTATCGGTGGCTCGGCATTGACCGACTGGAGCATTGCGCTGCCCGATCAGCCGGGCAGCGGCATCCCGGTCAGCTACGTGCCGGCGAGAAATACCATGTTGCTGGCGTTGGCGCTGGCCTGGGCCGAAGTGCTCGAGGCGCGCGATCTGGTGGTCGGCGTCAATGCTGTCGACTATTGCGGCTACCCGGACTGCCGCCCCGAGTTCATCCGCGGCTTTGAGGCGCTGGCCTCGCTCGCCACCAAGGCTGGTGTTGAAGGCACGCAGTTCAAGGTACATGCGCCGCTGATATCGATGAGCAAGGCGCAGATCATCCAAAGCGGTGTCAGGCTCGGAGTTGATTACGCCATGACCGTATCGTGCTACCAGGCAGATGCCGCGGGTCGGGCCTGCGGCCGCTGTGATTCCTGCCGGCTGCGGCGCCAAGGCTTCGAGGCGGCGGGCATCGCCGATCCGACCGGGTATCGGTGAGGCCGGCCCAGGTAGGCCCAAGCGTGCCCGCATAGGGGCTTTTCGCATATTATGCGCGGCCGTTTGCGCGGCGCCCAGCGGGTCGGTAGCTCAGTCGGTAGAGCAGCGCCCTTTTAAGGCGTTGGTCGTGGGTTCGAGCCCCACCCGACCCACATAATTCATCGAGAAAACAAGGTATTGTGACACGTGATGGGACTGTGGAACAGCGACGATGCCGCGCGCTATTCCGGTGAGCTGGCGCTGCGTGTCTACAGCTCGCAACTGCTGGGACGCGATCCGTCGCTGGTACTGCACGGCGGCGGCAACACATCGGTCAAGCTGCGCGAAGTCAATGTGCTGGGCGAAGCGCTGGATATTCTCTACGTCAAGGGCAGCGGCTGGGATCTGGCCACCATCCGCGAACCGGGTTTTGCTCCGGTACGATTGGATCATTTGCTCAAACTGGCGAGGCTCGAGTCCTTATCCGACCCGCAGATGGTCAGTGAACTGGCGACCCAGCTGGTACGCGCCGGCGCCCCGGCACCCTCGGTCGAGGCCATTCTGCATGCGATCCTGCCGTACCGGTACGTCGATCACACGCATGCCGATGCGCTGCTCGCGCTCACCAATACCGCCGACGGTGCGCGGCGCATTCGCGACATCTACGGCGACGACGTGGTGCTGATTCCGTATGTGATGCCCGGCTTCGACCTGGCCCGCCTGTGCGCACGGGAATTCCCGCGCCAGGCGCATGCGGGCACGCTGGGCATGGTGCTGCTCAATCACGGCATCTTCTCCTTCGGCAGCAGCGCGCAGGAATCGTACCAGCGGATGATCGAGCTGGTCGGCCGCGCGCAGGCCTATCTGGAAAAAAATCGCGCGTGGCATCTGCCCCCAGCAGCGGCAGCAACGGCGCCCGCCACCGGCCGCCAGGAGATCGCGCGGTTACGCCACGACATCTCCGCCTGCGCCGGCTTCCCGGTGATCTTTGCCACCCACGACGATGCGAAATTTCTCGCCTTCGCTCGGCGCGGCGATATCGCACAGATTTCACAGCAGGGCCCGGCGACGCCCGATCACGTGATACGCACCAAGCGCGTGCCGATGCTGGAGCGCGATGTCGGCAGCTATGCGCAAGCCTACCGCGACTATTTCGCACGACAGGCCGCGCGCGCCAGACAACCCAAGGTGATGCTCGATCCGGCGCCGCGCGTGGTGCTCGATGGCGGGTTCGGGCTGGGCTGTGTCGGTCGCAGTGTCGGGGAAGCGGACATCGTGCGCGATATCTATTCGCACACCATCGATGTGATTCTGGCGGCGAGCGCGCTCGGCGGCTATCGTGCTTTGCCGGAGCAGGACATCTTCGACGTCGAATACTGGGACCTGGAACAGGCGAAGCTGAAGAAGACCGGTGCGCCACCGGCATTCGCCGGCGAGGTAGCCCTGGTCACCGGCGCCGCATCGGGTATCGGCAAGGCCTGTGTCGAGTCGCTGCTGGCACGCGGCGCGGCGGTGATCGCGCTCGATATCAACCCCGAGGTCGCCGCCGTGTTTCAGCGGCCGGACGTGCTCGGACAGATCTGCGATGTCACCGCCGCCGATGACATATCGCGGGCGCTGGATCGCGGCGTGCGCGCATTCGGCGGGCTGGACCTGCTGGTGCTCAACGCCGGCATCTTTCCCGGCGGCAAGCACGTCGCGGCGCTGGCGGATGAGGACTGGCGGCGAGTGATGCGGGTCAATCTTGACGCCAATCTGGCGCTGCTGCGCGAGACTTACCCGCTGCTCAGGCTCGCACTGCGCGGCGGCCGCGTGGTAGTCATCGGCTCGAAGAACGTGCCGGCGCCAGGACCCGGTGCGGCGGCCTATTCCGCGTCCAAGGCGGCATTGACGCAGCTGGCGCGCGTGGTGGCACTGGAATGGGGTGCCGACGGCATCCGCGTCAACACGTTGCATCCCAATGCGGTATTCGACACCGGCATCTGGTCGGATGAAGTGCTGGCGGAACGTGCCCGGCATTACGGTCTGTCGATCGCCGGGTACAAGACCAACAATGTGCTGAAAGTCGAAATCTGCAGCCGTGACGTAGCCGAACTGGCGGCGGAGATGTGCGGCTCGCTGTTCGACAAGACCACGGGCGCGCAACTGCCGGTCGACGGCGGCAACGAGCGCGTGATTTAACCGCTGGGGAACGAACATGCTGGCGATGATCGGGGGCAGCGGCGTCTACAACATCGACGGACTGACCAACACCCGTTGGGTGAAGGTCGATTCGCCCTATGGTGCGCCATCGGATGAACTGCTGCTGGGTGAACTCGATGGCCAGGCGCTGGCGTTTCTGCCGCGCCACGGCCGCGGTCACCGGATACCGCCCTCGGCGATCAATTACCGCGCCAACATCGACGCCCTCAAACGCGCCGGCGCGACGCAGATCATTTCGGTCAGCGCGGTCGGTGCGCTCAGGGCGGAGCTGCCGCCCGGCATGTTCGTCATCGTCGATCAGTTCATCGACCGTACGTTCGCGCGCGACAAGAGCTTCTTTGGCACCGGGCTGGTCGCGCATGTATCGATGGCGCATCCGGTGTGCGCCCGACTGGGTGACGCCATCGAAGCCGCCGCCCGAAACCTGCAGATCAGTTATGTGCGAGGCGGCACTTACCTGGTGATGGAAGGGCCGCAATTTTCAAGTGTTGCCGAATCCGAGCTGTACCGCGCCTGGCGCTGCGATGTCATCGGCATGACCAACATGCCGGAGGCCAAACTCGCGCGCGAAGCGGAGCTGTGCTATGCCACCATCGCCATGGTCACCGATTACGACTGCTGGCACCCTGATCACGATGCGGTCACGGTTGATATGATCGTCAAAACGGTGCAGGCCAATGCCGGCAAAGCGCGCGCATTGCTGAAATCCGCAGTGCCCAGGGTTGTACAGGCACCGGCATCGGCGTGCCCGCATGGGTGTCAGCGGGCGCTGGAATACGCTCTGATCACCGCGCCGGAAGCGCGCGATCCCAACGTCGTCAAGATTCTCGATGCCGTTGCCGGCCGCGTGCTGCGTCGTCGATCGACATCCGGGAGCGATTGAATGACCGACCTCGGCGCCACGCTGGCCGTGCGGACGCTGCGCTGGGACGACACCAGCGGCCGGATCGAGATGATTGATCAACGCGTGCTGCCGGCACGTTTCGATATGCTGGCCTACGATTCGGCGGCGGGGGTGGCCGCTGCCATCCGCAACATGGTAGTGCGTGGCGCGCCCGCCATCGGCTGCGCCGCCGCCTATGGCGTCGCGCTCGAAGCGCGGCGCCTGCGGCAGATGTCCAACACCGACTTCGCACTCGGCATGAGCGTGGCATTGGAGCTGCTCGCACAAAGCCGCCCGACCGCGGTCAACCTGTTCTGGGCCCTGCAGCGCATGCAGGCTGCGCTGGCGAGCGCGCAGGGGCAGGCGCCGCCGGATATCGCCGCGAGGCTGCTGCAGGAGGCGCATGACATACTGGCCGAGGATGTGTCGGCCAACCGCGCCATGGGTGCTTATGGCGCCGCGCTGCTGCCGCCCACGGCCCAGGTACTGACACATTGCAATGCCGGCGCGCTGGCTACTGCGGGACATGGCACCGCGCTCGGGGTGATCCGCTCGGCGGTGGCCGCGGGGAAGAGCATTTCGGTGATCGTCGACGAGACACGACCCTTCCTCCAGGGTGCACGCCTGACCGTATGGGAGCTGCAACAGGAGAAGATTCCGGTGACTTTGATCACCGACAATATGGCCGGGCATATGATGCAGCAGGGTGCGGTGGATGCGGTCATCGTCGGAGCCGACCGGATCGCCGCCAACGGCGACTTCGCCAACAAGATCGGGACCTATATGGTCGCGGTGCTGGCGCAGCGGCACGGCATTCCGTTCTACGTTGCCGCGCCGCTATCGACCATAGATCGTCAGGTGGCGAGCGGCAGGGACATCCCGATCGAAGAACGCAATGCCGCTGAGGTGCGCGGCTTCGCTGATCAGCGCTGGGCTCCGGCCGATGTCGCGGTGCGCAATCCGGCCTTCGACGTGACACCGGCTGAGCTGGTTACTGCGCTGATCACCGAAAAAGGGGTGGTCAGGTCACCCACCGTTGCCGGCATTGCGGCGCTGTTTGAATAGCGCCGGCGCAGTTGAGCCGCTTTTCGCTCGACCGATGCCGCCGGGGTTAAAATGCCCCATCGATTCCTCAGGAGTGCGCATGGTCCAGCCGCCGTCGGCGCCGGTAAATCAGCCTCGGGGTTTGCGCGGCGATTATTCATGCGCGGCCGAGGATTACACCGTGGCTCAGGATTGGGAGCGCTACTCGCAGCATGAGCACGCCATCTGGGCGACGCTCTATCGCCGTCAGATCGACCTGATTGAACGCTATGCGGCACCCGAGGTTATGGCCGGGGTGCGCGCGCTGGGCGCCTCGGCGTCGCAGATTCCGCGTTTCGAGGACGCCAATCTAGTGCTGCAGACCACCACCGGCTGGCGCATCGTGGCAGTGCCGGGACTGATACCTGAACACACGTTCTTCGATCATCTGGCGCACCTGAGATTTCCCGTCACGGTCTGGATCCGCAGTCGCGAGGAACTCGACTATCTGGTGGAACCGGATGTGTTTCACGATTTCTTCGGCCACGTGCCGCTGCTGACCAACCCGATCTTCGCGCGCTTCATGCAGGCCTACGGTGAGGCTGGACCCAAGGCGATGGCCACGCCGGGCGGCCTGCGCATGCTCGCGCGGCTGTACTGGTACATGGTCGAATTTGGCCTGATTCGCACCGGCTCCGGGCTGCGCGTCTACGGCGCCGGCATCCTCTCGTCCAAAGGCGAGACGGTCTACAGCGTGGAGAGTCCGGAGCCGCAGCGCCTGGACTTCGACCTGGTGCGCGTCATGCGCACCGACTATCGCATTGATGATTTTCAGCGCACCTATTTTGTACTCGATAGTTTCGAGCAGTTATTCGCGGCCTGCTACAACACCGACTTTGCCCCGATGTATCGCCAGTACGGTGCGACACCACCGTTTGCGGCCGATCAGCCAACGGCGCCGGAATGACAATGTGCTTAGGGGTGCACGCGTAGTTGCCATTGCGCCCGGTGTGCGCTCCACTGGGCTTGCGTCTGTGCCCAGAAGTTGACGCGCGTGGATTGGAACGGCGCCGGCAGCTGCCCCGGCCCGGTCCAGCCCCGCGCCTCGACCGCCCAGTCCATCGCGCCGACAGCCCCTTCGGTGGCGTAACCGCGGCCCCAGCACGGACGGATGATGGCCCAGCCGATCTCCGGAGCTGGCCAGCGCTCCGGGTGCCACGGGCCCAGTCTGCCGACTCAGCGGCCGGTGGCTCGCTCGATGACGGAAAATATTGAGAAGCCCTGCAGATGCCAGGCGCCGGTGCGCACCTGCGGACCGGCAATGAAGCGCGCCGCCTCCGTGTCCGCCATGATGGCCGCCGACGGCTCGAAGTCCTCCACGCGCAGCGGGCGCAGGGTCAATCGGGCAGTCTGAAGTTCCGGCCCTGCGGCGCACATGCCAGGCCGCGTGGCCTATGGCGGCGCCACATTGCCACGAGCGGGCTTGCGCAATAAAAATAGGCGCACCGTCTGGGAGTGGCCACGGTGCGCCCAATAACGCAGAACAAGTAGTTTGACGGCTCGACAGGGAGGGATAACCGTCGAATTGCACCTACCCGCTGCGGGCCCTTGTACGGTAATGAGCACACCACGTGCCACGCAAGCGGAGTTGCCGAATCTGCTCGGGGTCCGCAACTGACACTGCCAGTGGCATCAGTCTGTTGTAGCAATTTGTAGGACGGTGCCGACACGAGTTCGGGTGCGCGCGGAAGCCGGCCTCAATGGTAATGGCTCGTGCCCCGGCTGTCGCGCGGCCCTGCGCTCCCGAGTTGCTGTAAGGCTTGCAAATTTCGGGCCGGATTCGAGCATTATTTGCTCATCGAAGTCGCTGCCGATGACGAGGCGCGATAATTCGGCGCTCAGCCTCGCCACCGCAGCCAGTAGCAGCGTTGAGCGATCGCGAAAATAATGGCGGATCAGCGACGGGTCGACGTTCATGTGGCGCGCGGCCTCGGGCCGGACGCCCCACCGTGCCACTGCCTCGTGTTTAAGCGCGCGGCACCGGTATGATAGTCTGCCCGCTGTCAGGCGCAGCTCGCGCTGCTGTTCCGGATCGACCACAGACAGCCACACGGCGCCGATCGTGAAGGCGGCGCGCGCCGGCAATAACCAAGGCGGCGTGAGGCGATGCTATCCAGGCGCCTTCAGGGCAAAGTTGCGGTTCTCACCGCCTGGCGCGACCGCCTGGTGAATGAGGAGATCACCGATGGCCAGGGCGATACGACTGAGCGAGCGCGGCGGGCCCGAGGTTCTCAAGTGGGAGCAGGTCGAAGTAGGCCAACCCGGCGCGGATGAAGCGCTGGTGCGCCACACGGCAATCGGCGTCAACTTCGCGGACGTGTATCTGCGCACCGGGTTGTACCCGCACCCGCTGCCCTCCGGCATCGGCTCCGAAGCCGCCGGCGTGGTCGAGGCCGTGGGTCGCAAGGTGCGCGGCATCAAGCCGGGCGACCGCGTGGTCTACAATTTCCGCACGCCCGGCGCCTACGCCGAGCAGCGGGTACTGCCGGCCGACGTACTGCTGAAGACTCCCGCCGGCGTCAGCGATGAGCAGGCCGCGGCGGTTCTGGTCAAGGGACTGACGAGCTGGTTTCTGCTGCGTCAGACCTGCAAGGTCAAGCGCGGCGACGTGCTGCTGATTCCGGCCGCAGCTGGCGGCGTCGGCCTGATCCTCAGTCAGTGGGCGCGCACGCTGGGTGCAAAAGTGATCGGGGTGGCCAGCACCGACGACAAAGCAAGGCTCGCCAGGCGCAGTGGTTGCAACCAGGTGCTCGTGGGCTACGAGCAGTTGGCCGCCAGGGTGCGTAAGCTCAACCGCGGGCGTGGCGTCGACGTGGTTTACGATGGTGTCGGGAAGGATACGCTGTTCGCATCGCTCGACAGTTTGCGGCCGCGCGGCATGATGGTGAGCTTCGGCAACGCTTCGGGCGCTGCGCCGCCGTTCTCGCCGCTGGAGCTCGCCAGGCGCGGATCGCTGTATTTCACCCGCGCGCGTGCCGCCGATTACCTGGCCGCACCCGAGGCCCCGCGGGCTGGCGCGCGCGAGCTGTTCGGTCTCATCAGGCGCAAGGCCATCCGCGTGCATATTGGCCAGCGCTACCCGCTCGCGGCGGCGGCGCAGGCGCAGCGCGATCTGGAGAGTCGCCGCACCATTGGCTCGACCGTACTGATTCCGTAATCAAATGCCCGGAGATTCCACACCATGATCACGCGCACAGTGCTGGCAGCGTTCATGGTCGGTGCAGCGGCGATCACGACCGGTTGCGCAACCTCCGGGCTTTTGATCGACGCCGAGGTGACCAGGACCAACACCCATACGGTGCTGGCATTCGAGGAGACGGTGTTCAACAAGCACCGGGTCAGGGACGGCTTCGATCGTTACGTCGGCGCGGAATTCAGGCAGCACAGTGCCATGCTGCCGGACGATCGAGAGGCGGCGATCAAAGTCCTGATCCATCTGCTCACGAGCGAGTACCCCGCATCGCGTAAAGTGGTGGAGCGCACGGTAGCCCAGGGTGATCTGGTGGCCGTCCAGGTGTTCTGGGACCAGAAGCCCGGGGAGTCCCGCGGCGTGGCAATGGTCGACATCTACCGGCTGGTGGACGGCAAGATCGTCGAGCACTGGGACGTGGCGCAGAAGCTGCCTGAGACAGGCGCGAAGGAATGAAACCGGGGCGGCAGCCCGGGGATGCCGCTATGGCTGATGCTGGCTGGGCCTCGTGCTCAGCTGCGCCTGCGCCGGAACAACAGCGTCAGCAGGAATAATGCGGTGCGAAAGTCGAGCAGCCTGAGCGCAGCGCGCGCGTCCTCCGGCCGCAATTTCGCGGTCAACGGCATCGCGCCGAACAGTTTGCCCTTCACTACGAGATCGGTGCCCTCGCGCTCCAGCGACGTGATATTCATCATCTCTTTATTGTCGGCGCCGTAGATCTTCATTCACGCATTGCCCTTTGGGAGGATCGAAAACTCGCCGTCCCTGGCGCGCTCTCCCTCCCTGGTCCCGTGGGGCTTTCGCCTGCGTTCCGGTCGTCGTTATTGCGATGACTGTGACGGCAATTACCATGGTTTGCAAGAATTTTCTGGTGCCGCTGCGAGCGCGAACCGGCGCTGCGACGACGGCGAATCTCAGTCGATCTCAGGGAACATTTTTTTTCGTCAGGTGCAGCTTGTAGCCGACGCTGGGGATGGTGCTGAGCCAGCGCGGCTGTTCCGGATCATCGCCGATCTTCTGTCGCAGCCGATGGATCAGCTGCTTGAGCAGCTGGCGATCGCCGCCACCGCGATGACCCCAGACGTGCACCAGCAGTCGGTCGGTGTGCACCACCTGTCCGGCATTGGCCAGCAGCAACTGCAGCAGCCGCGATTCGAGCGGCGTCACCTTGATCTCGCGATCGGCGATGCGCAGCGTCAGAAGATCCGGATCGAGCGACAGCTCGCCGGCCTGGGTTTGACCACCGCTGTCGTGACCGGTACGTCGCAGCAGTGCCTTGACGCGCGCCACGAGCGTGCGCGGGCTGAACGGCTTGGTCAGGTAATCGTCCGCGCCAAGCTCGAGCGCACGCACCAGATCAGCCTCCTCGCCGCGTGCGGTGAGCATCATGATCGGCGCGGTGCTTTCCCTGCGTAACACGCCGCACAGATCGAAGCCCGAGCCGCCCGGCAGATTGATATCGAGTATCGCCAGGTCCGGCAGCTCGGTGCGAAAGGTGCTGAGCGCGGTGCCGTAGCTGTTGGCGCTCACGACGGGAAAGCCGGCCTGGCGCAAGGCGAAGCCCACTACCGCCAGCATATCGGCATCGTCATCGACTACCAGCAGTTTCAAGCATCACTCTCCGGCTGCCGCGGCAGCGTCAATATGAAGCGTGTGCGGCGCTCGTGCGTGCGCTCCATGCGCACGCTGCCGCCGTGACGCTCGATGATGGACTTGACGATCCACAGCCCAAGTCCCAGTCCCGGTGCATCCGGTTCGGTCCCGGCGCCGCGCTGGAAGCGCTCGAAGATCGCGCCGCTACTGCCTTCCTGCACGCCGGGACCTTCATCTTCCACCCACACTTCGGTCTGCGCGCCGCGGCTGCAGCCGCCGATGCGGATGATGCTGCCCTCGGGGGCGAACTTGGCGGCATTGGCGATCAGGTTCACGAACACCTGTCCGAGTCGTTGCGCATCGCCGCGCACCATACCGCCTAGCCCTGAATCGTCCAGCTCGATCGTCAACTGGCGCTGCCGCAGCAGCGGTGCGATCAGATCGCGCGCATCGGCGATCACCTCCGACAGGTCGACCGGTTGCTGGCGGATGGAGAGCTGCCCGGCCTCGATGCGCACGCTCTCGAGCAGATTATCGATCAAGCGCATCAGGCGCAGTACCCCGCGTTCGACGTTGGCCAGCAGCTCGCGCTGAGCCTCGGGCCGCATGTCATTCAGGCCGTCGCGCAGCAGCTCGATCGAGGCCAGCAGGGCCGCGAGCGGCGTGCGAAATTCGTGCGAAATATTGCCAAGCACGCTGTCGCGGGCGCGGCGCGCGGCCTCCAGATCGGTCTCGTCGCGCAGGATCTGCACCTGGATGCCCTGCACCGGCGGCGCACTCAGTACGATGGCCGAGCGGGTGCTGCCATCGCGCAGGCACAGGATCTCGCGCGCGCTGCTCTGGGGCGTGGCGCGAGCGGCGAGGATCGGGCAGTGCCTCTCGCAGGGGCGCTCGCCGTTGACCCGCTGCGGCTGCAATACGTCACCGCAGAACTGGCCGACAATCTCCCCGGCCGGCAGCCCCAGCAGTCGTGCCACCTGGGCATTGGCGTAACGAATGCGCCGCTCGTGATCGACCGCATACACGCCCTCGATCACGCCGTTGAGCACGGTCTGTGCTTCGGCCTCCCGCCGTCGCAGCGTGTCGGTCACTTCCACCAGGTTGCGCCGCATCTCGTTCATCGAGCGCGCCAGGGCGCCGACTTCCAGCGGCGCTACCGCCGGCAGCGCCACGGAGAAGTCGCCGCGGCCGATGCGCTCGGCCAGCTCGCGCAGCGCCACGACCGGCCGCGCCAGCCAGCGCCCGTAGAGCACACCGAGCAGGCCGGCGATGGCCGCGACGATGATCGCCGTGGTGCCGAGTATCCAGTCGAAGCTGTGAGTCGCGGCCGCGAATTCGGCGCCGCTAAGGCGCGCATCGAGCAGTCCCACAACCTCGCCGGTCTGCGCCGCCAGCACGATGGTGGCGGCATACTGCTTGCCGCCGGCAAGCCTGCCTGCGGCCGCGCCGCCGGGATTGGCCAGCGCGCGGGTGTGCAACGTCGTCATATCGTCGTCCGGCGGGGCGTGATAGCCGGCGAAGTTCACCGCGCGCAGCTGCGCCCCGACCTGGAGCCCGAGTTTTTGCAGCAGTTTCTCGTCCGTAAGCTTGAGCGTGACCGCCCGCACGCCGGTGCCAGGCACCGTTGCCGCTGCTCCCCAGATCAGTGGGCCGCCGTCCTTCGGGGCGATGACAAAGCGCTCACCTTGTTCCTGCAGCGCGGTGGCGATTTCCGGCCAGTCCATCGCCGGGCCGGACTGGGCCAGCGCGGTATCGCCGCGCATCAGCGCCGTCACGTCGGTCTGCGTGGTCTCGCTGAAGCGGCGCAAGAACGGCTCCAGGCCGCTATTTTGCTCGTTGTCGATCAGGCGTTGCAGCGTCGGGCGCTCGGCCAGCACGCGCGCGTCGCTGAGCGCGTCCTCGCCGGCGCGTCGCAGCAGCTCACGCGCGCTGGCGACCGCCAGCTGGGCGCGCACCAGCGCCTGCTGCTGCACCAGCCGGTTGAGCAGAATCGCGCAGGTGATGGCGATGGCGGCGACCGCCAGCAGCACGATGAACACGCTGCCGCCGCCAAGCCAGGAGGCCAGCCCGACTTGCGCCTGGGAATTTGATTTATCGGTGTTCAGGGCGCTATGAGTGTCTGTGATGGGCAGGGAAGCCTAATCCTCGCGCCGCGCACTGACCAGAGCGGCGCGCGCGGCGGCCAATGGCGCATCCTAAAGGCCCGGAGTCAGGCGTGAGTGGCCACCCCGGCGCGCAGCTCCGGGTGACGGCGCTCGAGCAGCGTCTTGGCCACGAGCGTGACCAGCGCCAGCAGCGCCAGGATCGAGGCCGAGGCGAAGGCACCCACGTAGTTATAATCGCTGTGCAGGATCTCGATATGCAGCGGCAGGGTGTTGGTCTGACCGCGGATGTGACCCGAGACCACCGAGACCGCGCCGAATTCTCCCATCGCGCGCGCATTGCACAGCAGTACTCCGTAGAGCAGACCCCAGCGGATATTGGGCAGGGTAACCAGGCGGAAGGTCTGCCAGCCGCTGGCGCCGAGCGACAGCGCCGTCACCTCCTCGTCATTGCCCTGGGTCTGCATCAGTGGGATCAGCTCGCGCGCCACGAACGGCAGGGTTACGAATGTCGTGGCAAGTACGATGCCGGGCACGGCGAATATGATGCGAATGCCGTGCGCCATGAGCCACGGGCCGAACCAGCCCTGAGCGCCGAACATCAGCACGTAAATCAGGCCGGCGATCACCGGCGAGACGGCAAACGGCAGGTCGATGACGGTGACGAGCACGTTCTTGCCGCGAAATTCGAACTTGGCGATCGCCCAGGCGGCGGCGATACCGAACACCACGTTCAGCGGCACGACGATTGCCGCCGTGAGCAACGTCAGGCGCATCGCCGCGAGCGCATAAGGATCGAGCAGCGCCTGGATATAGCTGCCGATGCCCTTGGCGAAGGCTTCGACGAACACCACCACCAGCGGCAGTGCCACCAGCCCCACCAGGTACAGCAGCGCCACGGCCAGCACCACATAGCGGCCAAGTTCCTCCGGTATCTGCTGTCGGCGGATCATCGCGTCAGCCGCCGCCGCTGCGCCCAGAGCTGCAGGCCATTGATGCCGAACATCAGCGCGAACGAGGCCAGCAGCATGACGACGGCGATCGCGGTGGCCTCGGCGTACTGATACTGCTCCAGCTTGGTCATGATCATTAGCGGTGCGATCTCCGACACCATGGGGATATTGCCGGCGATGAAAATCACCGAGCCGTATTCACCCACGGCGCGGGAAAAGCCGAGCGCCACACCGGTCAGCAGCGTCGGCCAGATCGACGGCAGCACCACCCAGATGAAGCTCTGGAATCTCGAGGCACCGAGGGTCTCTGCGGCGCGTTCGACTTCGCGATCCAGATCGCCCAGCACCGGCTGCAGCGTTCGCACCACGAACGGCAGGCTGACAAAGGCCAGCGCCACGACGATGCCCAGCGGCGTATAGGCGACGCGGATACCGAGCGGCAGCAGCAGCTGGCCGATCCAGCCGTTGGGCGCATACAGCGCCGTCAGGGCGATGCCCGCGACCGCCGTCGGCAGCGCGAACGGCAGATCGATGATGGCATCGAACAGTCGGCGCCCCGGAAAGCGCTGGCGCGTCAAAGCCCAGGCGATGATGAAACCGAACACGGCGTTGAGTGCCGCGGCCAGCAGCGCGGCGCCGAAGCTCAGGCGCAGCGATGCCAGCACGCGCGGTGTGGTCACCACATGCCAGAATCTCGCAGGTCCGAGCTCCGCCGAGCGCAGAAACGCGGCCGACAGCGGAATCAGCACGATCAGCGACACGTACAGCAGCGTGCATCCCATCGTCAGGCCAAACCCCGGCAGCACGCGAAAGCTGCGCCGGGAGCGGCGGCTGGCGGCGCCGTCGGTAGGCTGTGGCAGGGTGAGGGCGGCGCCGTGCATGGCGTTACTGAGCGTAGATCTGGTCGAAGGTGCCGCCATCGTCGAAATGCGTGGCCTGGGCCTGCTCCCAGCCGCCGAACGTATCGTCGATGGTCACCAGCTTGAGGCTTGGAAACTGGCCGGCGTACTTGCGCGCGATGTCCGGATCGCGCGGCCGGTAGAAGTTGCGCGCGATGATGTCCTGGCCCTGGCTGCTGTAGAGAAACTTCAGGTAGGCCTCGGCCACTTTGCGCGTGCCGCGCCGATCCACGACCTTATCCACCACGGTAACCGGCGGTTCGGCCAGAATGCTCACCGACGGCAGCACGATGTCGAGCTTGTCGGGGCCGAGCTGCTGCTTCGCCAGCATCGCCTCGTTCTCCCAGGCGAGCAGCACATCGCCGATGCCGCGGTCCACGAACGTCACCGTGGCGCCACGCGCGCCGGAATCCAGCACCGGCACGTTGTGGTACAGCTTGCGGACGAAATCCTCGGCGCGGGCGGCATCGCCGCCGGGCTGCTTGAGCGCCCACGCCCAGGCGGCCAGATAATTCCAGCGTGCCCCGCCCGAGCTCTTCGGGTTGGGCGTGATGACCTGCACGCCGGGGCGGATCAGATCGTCCCAGTCGCGGATGTTCTTCGGATTGCCCTTGCGCACCAGGAACACGATGGTCGAGGTATAGGGCGCGCTGTTGTACGGCAGGCGCGCAGCCCAGTCGGCCGGGATCAGCTGCGCCTTCCTGTTCAGCTCGATGATGTCGTAGGCCAGGCCAAGCGTGGCGACGTCGGCATCGAGCCCGTCGATGATGGCGCGGGCCTGCTTGCCGGAACCGCCGTGGCTCTGGTGGATGGTGACCTGTTCGCCGGCGCTCGCGAGCCACTCGGCGGCAAATGCCTTGTTCACCGCCTCGTACAGCTCGCGCGTCGGGTCGTATGAAACATTCAGCAGCGTGACCGGCGCGGCGCTGCCGACGCCTGCCGGTTTGGAACAGGCGACCAGCAGCGTGCCGCAGATGAGCGCACCGCACACCGCGGCCGCGCGCGGCGCGGCCGCGCGGCGTGTGATGGACACATTCAACTGGGCGATTCCTGCAGTAAATCGAACGCCTTGCTGTCGAACAGCGAGTCGATGCCGCTGGAGCGGCTCTCGGCATCCACCCGTGGCTGTCCGGTGCAGGACAGCAGCACGGCACAGCTGCCGCCGGCGTTGAACAGCGGCTGGAAATCGCTGCGCAGTGTCTGCTCGAGCTCGTGCGGTGAACCGTCGAGGCCGAGCACCACCAGTACCGGCTCGGACGACGCGGCCAGATGCGCCACCCAGCCGTTGAGGTCGCCGATCTGCACGTCGGTGCGGATATCCAGGCCGTGGGTTTCCTGCAGCTCGGCACGCGCGTCGAGCAGACGGCGGAACGAGCTGGTGACTTCCGATCGAGGCGCGGTCGGGCTCTGTACGCTGACAAAGGTTGCCTCGGCGTGCAGATGGCGCATGACGCTGGCGACCAGGCCCAGGGTGGCCGAGCGCGCAGCATCGCTGTTGCACTGAATCAGCATGCGCCGCGGCAGCGCCAGGTGCGGCGGGATGCACAACATCTGTCGCCTTCCCTGTGAGGCTGCGGCGACGATTTCGTCGATCGCATGTTCGCCGCCGCCGGCAATTACTGCCACGCCGGTTTGCGTGCCATCGCGCTCGCCCTTGTCCTGCGCCTCCAGCACCGGGGCCTGCATGCTCTGGACCAGCTGGCGCAGCAGCGGCGCCTGACGCAGCGCTGCCGCGGTCGAGGCGTCGCTGGTCAGAATGCGGAAGCTTGAGATCGGTGTCGGCAGTACGTGGAAGCGGCGGATGGCGAGTGCGACGCGTTTGCCCGGCGTCAGCGGTAGCTGCGCCTGTTCGCCATTGGTGCGTGTCACATCGATCACCACCTGCGGCGCCGTGTGGCTGCCATCGGCCGCGTGTGCCGGATGCTCACGGCCGACCGCCGATATGACCCCGGATTCGCGCGGCAGCTGTACCCGCAGGCGTTCGAATACACCGCCGAAATCCACCGACAGCACGTGCCCGAGGCTCAACGCGCTGCTGCGCAGCCGATCTTCATCCTCGGCGACCTCGACGTCCTCGGGGCGTACGATCGTGACCACTTCATTGCCCATGCCGGCCGCCTTCAGGCTGTCGCCCACGGCCAGGAAACGGTTGCCCAGGCGCAGGCCTTCCGAGCCGCGCTCGCCCAGAAACAGGTTAGCGGCGCCGAGGAAGGTGGCGACGAAGCGCGTGGCCGGACGGCGATACAGCGTCTCCGCGCGCCCGGTCTCGAGCAGCCGGCCATTGTTCATGATGCCGATGCGATCGGCCAGCGCGAATGCCTCTTCCTGGTCGTGCGTGACCAGGATCGTGGTCATGCCCAGGCGACGCTGCACCTGTCGAATGGTCTCGCGCAGTTCCACCCGGATCTTGGCGTCGAGCGCGCCGAACGGCTCATCCAGCAGCAGCACCTGCGGCTCGTGCGCCAGCGCCCGGGCGACCGCTACGCGCTGTTGCTGGCCGCCGGACAGCTGTCCCGGCAGGCGGCTGGCATAGCCTTCGAGCGCGACCAGCTGCAGCAGTTCGTCGCGCCGGCGCGCTCGATCGCGACGCCGCACACCGCGCACCCGCAGTGCGAATTCGACATTCTGGCCGACCGTCATATGACGAAACAGCGCGTAGTGCTGGAATACCAGGCCTACGCCGCGCTCGCGGGCGCGGATGTTGGTTACGTCGCGGCCATGAAAGGAGATGCGACCGTGATCGACATCGGTCAGCCCGGCCGCGATGCGCAGCAAGGTACTCTTGCCGCTGCCGCTGGGGCCCAGCAGCACGAAGAACTCGCCGGCCTCGATCTGCAATGAAACGTCGTTGACGACCGGCGCAGCGTTGTAATGCTTGGTAATCTGCTCGAAGTTGATCGACATGCATGCTCCCGCAAGCATGCATCGTATGAAGTTTAAGGTATCCGGGTCGGTTCCAAGCTGGTAACAAACCGGTTATGAACGCCGCGTCAGGGGGCTGCGCTTTGCCTTGTCCGCGCGCTTCCGCTAGGCTCCGATTTGCTGTTATTTCAAGCCGTTACTAATGAAAGTCACCATCTTTGGCTCCGGCTACGTAGGGCTGGTCTCCGGTGCCTGCCTGGCAGAGGCCGGTAACCACGTGGTGTGTGTGGATATCGATGCCGCCCGGGTCGAGCGCCTCAATAGCGGCGAGGTGCCCATTCACGAGCCGGGGCTGGACGCATTGATGCACCGCAATCGCGACGCCGGCCGTCTCGAATTCACCGCCGACACTGCGCGCGGGGTGGAGCATGGACTGTTTCAGCTCATCTGCGTCGGTACGCCCGCCGATGAGGACGGCTCCGCCGACTTAAGTCATGTGCTGAAAGTAGCGCAGGCTATCGGCGCGCACCTGCCGCGCTATGCCATCCTGGTCACCAAATCCACCGTTCCGGTCGGCACCGCCGATCAGGTGCGCCTGCAAGTGCAGGCGGGGCTGGCTGCGCGCGGGCTGGCGATCGAATTCGATGTGGTATCAAACCCGGAATTCCTCAAGGAAGGAGCCGCGATCGATGACTTCATGCGGCCGGATCGGATCGTGGTCGGCACTGACAATCCGCGCACCACCGAGCTGATCCGCGCGCTGTACGAGCCGTTTACGCGCAACCACGATCGGCTGGTGGTCATGGACATACGCTCCGCCGAACTCACCAAGTACGCCGCCAACGCCATGCTCGCCACCAAGATCAGTTTCATGAACGAGTTGGCCGCGGTGGCCGAGCGCGTCGGTGCCGACATAGAGAAGGTGCGCATCGGCATCGGTTCGGATCCGCGCATCGGCTACAGTTTCATTTATCCCGGGATCGGTTACGGCGGCTCGTGCTTTCCCAAAGACGTCAAGGCGCTGATCCGCTCGGCGCATCACGTCGGTCACGATGCCACGTTGCTGCGCGCCGTTGAAAGCGTGAATGAGCGGCAGAAAACACTGCTGGTGCAAAAGCTGCGATCGCATTTCAAGGACCGCCTCGGTGGGCGCACATTTGCGCTGTGGGGCCTGGCCTTCAAGCCCAATACCGATGACATGCGTGAGGCGCCGAGCCGGATCGTCATCGATGCGCTGCTGGCCGCAGGCGCCAGCGTGCGCGCCTATGATCCGGTGGCGAGCCGCGAGGCGCGGCGGCTGTACGCGAACGCCCAGCATGCGGACAGTCTGATATTCTGCAAGGATGCTTACGAGGCTGCGCAGGGTGCGGAGGCGCTGTTGATTGCAACCGAATGGAAGGAGTTTCGCAGTCCGGATTATGACCGGCTCAAATCCCTGCTGGTCCGGCCGCTGATCTTCGATGGCAGAAATCTATATGACCCGGCGCTGATGCAGCGCCTGGGCTTCGAATATTTTGCGATCGGTCGCGGCCGAGTGCCGCACGCCGAGCCACGTGTCGCCGACCTGACCATGGAGCGTCTGTAAGTCATGCTGGTACCGGTGATTCTCTCCGGCGGCGCCGGCACGCGGCTGTGGCCGCTGTCACGGGAGCTGCATCCTAAGCAACTGCTGCCGCTGCTCGGCACTAACACCATGCTGCAGGACACGGTACGGCGGCTGGCGGGACTGGAGGTAGCTGCGCCCATGGTGGTGTGCAATGAGGCGCACCGCTTCCTGGTCGCCGAACAGCTGCGCTCAATCGACTGTAAGCCGCGCGCGATCGTGCTCGAGCCGGCGGGGCGTAATACCGCGCCTGCGATCGCACTGGCGGCACACGCGACATTGGCCGGCGAGGAGAGTGACCCGCTGCTGCTGGTGTTGCCGGCGGACCATGTGATCCCCGATGTCTCGGCATTTCATCGCGCCATCGAGGTCGCGAGCGCGGCGGCGCGCAACGGTTCGCTGGTGACGTTCGGCATCGTCCCGACCAATCCCGAGACTGGATACGGCTACATCCGGCGCGGCGGCCTGGTAGGTGGCAGCTATCGCATTGCCGAGTTCGTGGAAAAGCCGGATGTGTCACGCGCACAGGCATTCCTGGCATCGGGTGATTATTACTGGAACAGCGGTATGTTCCTGTTTCGAGCCCGCCGCTATCTGGAGGAGCTCGAAAAATTCGCGCCCGACATCGCCGCGGCGTGCGCCAACAGCTTTGCCGGCGCGCTACGTGATCTGGATTTCACGCGCATCGACCCCGCTGCATTCCGTGAATGTCGCAGCGAATCGATCGATTACGCGGTCATGGAGAAGACCTCCGATGCGGTGGTGGTACCGCTCGATGCCGGCTGGAGCGACGTCGGCAACTGGACCTCGCTGCACGCGGCCTGCAAGCAGGATGCGCAGGGAAACGCTCTGTTTGGCGACGTCATGGTCGAGGATACCCACGACAGTTACGTCTACTCATCCAGCCGCCTGGTGGCGACGGTGGGACTGCGCGATCATGTGGTGGTAGAGACCAAGGATGCCGTGCTGGTGGCACCCAAGGAGCGGGCCCAGGACGTCAAGAAGCTGGTCGCGCGGCTCAAAGCCTACGGCCGCTACGAGCATGCGCTGCATCGCGAAGTGTTCCGCCCCTGGGGCAGTTACGACAGCATCGATGTCGGCGAGCGTTTTCAGGTGAAGCGTCTGATCGTAAATCCCGGTGGTGCGCTGTCGCTGCAGATGCACCATCACCGCGCCGAACATTGGGTCGTGGTCTCCGGTACCGCCAGCATCACGCGCGGCGAGGAGACCTTCATGCTCGAGGAGAATCAGTCCACCTACATTCCCATCGGCGTGCGCCATCGCATCGAGAATCCGGGGCGTATTCCGCTGCAAATCATCGAGGTGCAGTCGGGCAGCTATTTCGGCGAGGACGATATCGTGCGCTTCGAAGATCGCTATGGACGCCAGGGTACAAATACCTAGCGGTGTCAACGCAGGGGGCGGGTATTGAGTACTAAGTGGATTTTATAAAATAAAAAAATCCCCTTAGTACTCAATACCCGCCTCAAGCGATTAATATCGCTGGTTTTGCACACTAGGGTCCAAAGGGAAGCGAATGGGCAAGTTGCGTTGTTTCAAGGCCTACGACGTTCGGGGCCGCATTCCGGATGAGCTTAACGACACCCTGGCATACCAGATCGGCCAGTCGTACGCGGCCTTCGTCAAACCGAAGATGGTCGCGGTCGGGCGCGATATCCGCGAGTCGAGCGCGCAATTGCGCGATTCGCTGGCGCGCGGCCTGACGGATTCGGGCGTCGACGTGGCCGACATCGGGCTGTGCGGAACCGAGGGCGTGTATTTCGCAACCTTCGCCGAAGAACTCGACGGCGGCATCATGGTGACCGCGAGTCACAATCCGCCGGATTACAACGGCATGAAATTCGTGCGCGAGCAGAGCCGGCCGATCAGCTCCGATACCGGACTGGCCGACATGCAGGCGCTGATCGAAGGCGCCAGCTTGCCGGGCAACGCCGCCCGATCGGGTGTGGTCAGCGCACTCGATACCAGCGGCAAATATCTGCAGCACCTGCTGGGCTACGTCACTGCGGACACGCTCAAGCCCCTGAAGGTGGTGGTCAACGCCGGCAACGGTGGTGCCGGACTGATCATCGATCAGCTCGAGCCGCGTTTGCCGTTTGACTTCGTCAAGATCAATCACCAGCCCGACGGCTCGTTTCCGAATGGCGTGCCCAACCCGATGCTGGAGGAGAACCGGGCCAGCACGGTTGAGGCGATTCGCCGTTCCAAGGCCGACGTCGGCCTCGCCTGGGACGGGGACTATGACCGCTGCTTCTTTTTCGACGAGCATGGCGGATTCATCGAAGGCTATTATCTGGTCGGTCTGCTCGCCGAAGCTTTTCTGCGCCGTCACCGCGGCGCGCGCATCGTTCACGACCCGCGTCTTACCTGGAATACGATCGAGATCGTGCAGCAATGCGGCGGTCAGCCGGTGCTGTGCAAGTCCGGCCATGCATTCATCAAACAGAAAATGCGCGAAGTCGACGCGGTCTACGGCGGTGAGATGAGTGCGCATCATTACTTCCGCGACTTTGCCTATTGCGACAGCGGCATGATTCCCTGGTTACTGGTGCTGGCGGTCATGAGCGAGTCCGGTAAAACCCTGTCGGAACTGGTGGGCGAACGCCAGCGGCTGTATCCGGCCAGCGGCGAGATCAATCGCCATATCAGCGAGCGCATCGGCGACACCAAGGCGGTACTCGCGCGCGTTCAGCACAATTACCAGGCGCGTGCCAAGTCGATCGACTACACCGACGGCCTGTCGATGGAATTCGAGCGCTGGCGCTTCAATCTGCGCGGCTCCAACACCGAGCCGCTGGTGCGCCTGAATGTGGAATCGCGCGCTGACGCGTCGCTGATGCAGGACAAGACCGCCGAGATATTGCGGTTGCTCGATGCTGCGTGAGGCGTCCAACAGCATCGAGATGTTGCTGTCGCGTCGTTCGGTGCCGGCACTGCAGTTGCGCGAGCCCGGACCGTCGCAGGCGCAGATCGATATCGCAATCGATGCCGCGTTACGCGCCCCGGATCATGGCGCCCTGAAGCCGTTGCGACTGGTGCTGATTCGCGGCGCCGCGCGCGCGCGCCTGTCGGAGCTGTTTGTACGGCGCCTGCAGCAGCGCGAACCGGCCACACCGCCGGGAAAGCTCGACAAGGCCCGAGACATGCCGCTGAGCGCGCCGCTGGTACTCGCCGTGGGAGCGCGCCTGCGCCAGGACCATAAGGTGCCCGAAGTGGAACAGCTGCTGGCGACCGGCGCCGCGGTCATGAACCTGCTGAACGCATTCCACGCCCAGGGCTATGGCGCGATATGGCTGACCGGAGGCAACGCCTACGATCCCGAGGTTGCCGCAGCGCTTGCGTTCGATGCGCAGGAGCGTTGCCTGGGTTTCGTCTATGTGGGCTCGATACCCGTGCAGGACAGCTCGCCGCCGCGCACTCCTGAGCGGGCCGCGTTCGTGCGCGATTGGAGTGGTTAAGGCGCGATGCCGTTCACCGTATCGCACATCGCCGCAGTGTTGCCGGGCTACCGGCTATTTACCCGCGCCAACGTATTTTCGGCGGCCGTCATCGGCAGCATGGTGCCGGATTTTGGCATGCTGGCGCCCGGATCCGTTTCGCGCTGGCAGAGCCACAGTCTTGAGGCTTTGGTGACGTTCTGCCTGCCGGTAGGGCTGGCGATCTATTGGCTTACGCTGCTGCTGATCAGACCCGCGGTGATCGAAGTGGTGCCGGAACGGGCTTATGTGCGGCTGCGCGCAGCGCCGCCGCCGGCGTCGATCAGGCAACCCGGTGCCTGGCTGTACGCGGCCGTAGCGCTGCTGCTGGGCGCAGGTACGCATCTGATCTGGGATGCATTCACGCACGAAGATGCCCGCGGCGTGCGTATGTTTCCGCTGTTGACGGACTATGGCCCGGAAATGTCCGGTCATCCATTGCACCTGTATCGCTGGTTGCAGTACGGCAGCAGCCTGATCGGTCTGGCAGTGGTTGCCGCCGCGCTGATCCTATGGCTGCGCCATGCGCCGGCACCGCTCGAGCCGCCGGTACGCCGCATTGCACGGCCAGAGCGCCTGGCATGGATCGGCGCCTATCTGCTGCCGTCACTGATGGTCGTCGCCTGGTTGCTGCTGCGGCCGTGGCCTGCCGGTCAGTCGCCGTTCACCAACGGAGCGGCGCTCGGTATGGTCGCCGTCGACGGCATGCGCGCTGCCGCGGCTTCGATGCTGCTGGTGAGCGTCCTGATCCGGGCTCGTCTGGCCGTGTAAACCTGAATGAGCGCATCCGGACCGAAGCCGCCGCCCGCCGATGCGCCCAACAGCCCGGCGATCGATGTGGAGCGGCGCACCGAGCGCCTCAATACCAGGGCGGCGGGAATCATCGGTGTGGCTGTGATGTGCAGCCGGCTGCTCGGCCTGGCGCGCGAGCAGATCTGCGCGGCCCTGTTCGGCGGCGGCGCCGCCATGGACGCCTTCACGGCCGCGTTCCGCATCCCCAATATACTGCGCGACTTGTTCGCCGAGGGTGCGCTGTCGACGGCCTTCGTCACCACGTTCAGCAAGACCATAGCGCGCGGTGGCGATGCGGCGGCATGGCGACTTGCCGACAAGGTGGCGACGCTGACCACGATCGTTTTGAGCGCCCTCTGCGTGATCGGAATCGTATTCTCACCCCAATTGGTCGCCGCGCTGGTACCGGGTTTCGACGTCGACAAGGCGGCGCTGACCGTCACGCTGACGCGAATCATGTTCCCGTTCATCCTGATGGTGTCGCTCGCGGCGCTCGTCATGGGCATGCTCAACTCCAAGAACGTGTTCGGCATGCCGGCCATGGCCTCGAGTTTCTTCAATATCGGCTCCATCGCCGGCGGAGTGCTGCTCGGAGCCTGGCTCGATCCGCATTTCGGTCCGCGCGCGCTCATTGGACTTGCGATCGGCACCCTGATCGGTGGCGCGCTGCAGCTGGGGGTGCAGCTGCCGCGGCTACGCCGGCTCGGCTACCACTTCCATGCTGATTTCGCCTGGCGCGATGCCGGCGTCAACGCCATCCTGGCGCTCATGGGTCCATCGGTCATTGCGGCCGGAACCACACAGTTCAACGTGATGATCAATTCGATATTCGCCTCGACCCTGGGCGACGGACGGATATTCTGGCTATCGATCGCGTTTCGCCTGATGCAGCTGCCGCTGGGCCTGTTCGGCGTTGCGCTCGGCACGGTAACACTGCCGTTGCTGTCGCGCCTTGCTGTCGCCGATGACATGCCGGCGTTCCGGGCCGAACTCTCGCGCGCCATGCGACTGGCGTTTCTGTTGACGGTCCCGTCCGCGGTTGGCCTCATGATGCTGGCGGAGCCGATCATCTCGGTGCTCTACCAGCACGGCAGATTCAATGCGTACCAGACGGCGGAGGCTGCCGGTGCGCTGCGCTTCTATGCCATAGGGCTGTGCGGCTACGCGGCGCTGAAAATCCTGGTCAATGCGTTCTACGCGCTGGACCGGCGCAAAACGCCGATGCTGGTGAGCTTCATGGCAGTGGCCCTGAATCTGCTGTTCAACTGGATCTTCACCTTCGGCCTCGGATGGGGGCACCGCGGGCTCGCGTTCTCGACCGGCTGCGTTGCGAGTCTGAATTTTCTGGTGCTCTATGGGCTCATGCGTCAGCAACTCAAGCGACTCGAGACGCGGCGCATGCTGGCGATGTTGGTCAAGGTGGCGATGGCTTCGGCCGCACTGGCGGCGATATGCTGGGTGTCACAGCACTGGCTGCTGGCTGACTGGGCGACGCAGGGGTTCATCAGCAAACTAGGATCGCTGCTGTTGACCGTGGCGGTGGGTGTAGTGGTGTTCGTCGGCTGCGGCATCGCTCTGCATATCGACGAACTGCATGCATTGAGTGATGCGGTACGGCGCCGTCTGGGTCGCAGCGCATGAACGATACGGCTCAAAGCTTGGTGCTGCACACCGCCTCGCCCTTGTCGAACACGATGCGCCAGTTATTGTCGGCTTCAAGTCGCCAGATCGAGTTGAAACGACCGACGATCTTGCCGTCCTCATATACCGGCCCGGTGCTCAGCGCGAGCTTGCCCGAGGCCAGGACTTCGACGTGATCGGGCGCCCACGAGAACGGCGCTTTGCGGCCGTCGTAGTATGGCCGCCACTGCACGGCAACCTCCGCCGGGCCGTGTTTTACGGAAGTGCCGCTGAAGAACACCGCATCGGGCGACAGGAACGTCACAAAAGCCTTGAAGTCGCGGTCGGCCATGGTCTTGGCGAACGCCTGCTCGGTGGCGATCACCTGTTTGACGGCAATCGCCGTCGCCGCCTTGGCCGAATCCGGATTCAGGGCCGCGGCCTGGGCCTGGGCCTGGGCCTGGGCGGCGGCGCTGGAGGTATTGCCGTGAGCATGCGGAGCAGCCGCACAGGCGCTGATCAGGCACGCCGCGAGGGCAGCAGGCGGGATTAGTTTGCTATAGGTCACCTTTGGGCCTCCTCATGTGGTCGAGTGCCTATGGTCCATCGGTCCGTGCGGCTTGTCGAGGTGCGGTGCGAAACACCAGTTCAATTGACCGCCGACGCGCAGCGCGGCAGTCTTGATGCAACGTTCGGGGTGCAAGCATGGCGATCTTCAGCGACAAGGTCACGACCGCATTCGACCTGCCGGGCCAGCGCGTGGTGCAGAATTTTGGCATCGTGCGCGGCATCATCGTGCGCTCGCGCAGCATCGTAGGTTCGATCGGCGCGGCGCTGCAGACCCTGTTCGGCGGCAACATCACGCTCTACACACAACTTTGCGAACGTGCACGCGATGATGCGTATCAACTGATGCTCAGGCACGCGCGCGAAATGGGCGCCAACGCCGTCATCGGCGTGCGCTATGACGCGACCGAGATTGGTGCTGGCATCAGCGAAGTGCTGGCATACGGTACCGCGGTGCGTGTCGAGCCGCTGGGGTAGGGCAGTTGACGCACAGTCTGGTTGCTATCGAAGCGCAGCGAGTGGCGCTTCAAAGAACCCAGGATGAGGCGCGCACGCACGCCGATCGTAACCGCCTCGGGCAGTTCGCGACGCCCGGGCCGCTGGCCGGGGAACTGCTGCGCCACGCGCACCAGGTGCTGGGAAGCAGGCCGGTGCGATTTCTGGATCCGGCCATCGGCACCGGCTCGTTCTACTCGGCACTGCTGCGCGAGTGGCCGGCCGCTTTGATAACTGCCGCCACCGGTTTCGAGATCGATCCGCACTACGCGCGACCCTGCGACGCGTTGTGGCAGGGTACGCCGCTGCAATTGCGTCCCGAGGACTTCACTGCGGCTTCGCCGCCGCCAGCGGAAGCCGAACGCTACGACCTGGTGATCTGTAACCCTCCGTATGTACGCCACCACCATCTGCAGCGCCCGGTGAAGGCGCGGCTGCAGATGCGATCGATGCACGCTACCGGTGTGCAACTGAACGGTCAGGCGGGCCTGTATGCGCACTTCGTGCTGCTGGCGCATGCCTGGATGAGCCGCGGCGCACTCGCCGGATGGCTGATTCCAAGCGAATTCATGGACGTGAACTATGGCAGGCAGCTCAAGACCTACCTGCTGCGCCAGGTTACGCTATTGCGCATCCATCGCTTCGACCCCACGGAACGTCAATTCGACGACGCGCTGGTGTCCTCGTCGGTGCTGTGGTTTCGAAATGAGCGGCCGAGCCGTGGACACCAGGTGGAGTTCAGTTTCGGCGGTACCTTGAGCCGGCCGAAGACACGCGGCATGGTGTCGACATTCCGGCTCGAAGCAGCAGCGAAGTGGACCGGGTTTCCGGCCGCGCCAGCGCCTGCCGGTGAGCCCGGCTCGCCCACCCTGGGGCACTATTTTCGCGTACAGCGCGGTATTGCCACAGGTGCCAACCGGTTTTTCATCATGACCGACAGACAGGCGCAGGAACGTGGAATTCCGCGCCAATGCCTGCGTCCCATTCTTCCGGGCCCGCGACACGTGGAGCTGGACGAGGTGCAGGCGGATGCGGCCGGGTATCCGCAGTTGGCGCGGCCGCTATGGATTCTCGACTGTCGCTTGCCCGAAAAGCAGATTCGCCTGCAGCACCCGGATCTCTGGCGCTATCTTGAGACCGGCAAGGCACAGGTCGCCAAGGGGTACCTGTGCAGCAGGCGCGTGCCGTGGTATTCGCAGGAAATTCGCGCGCCGACGTTTTTCCTGTGCACCTATATCGCACGCAGGCGGCGCGACGGCCGCGTGCAGCGCTTCATATTCAACCGTTCGAATGCCATTGCCGCCAACACCTACCTGATGCTCTATCCGCGCCAGGCGCTGGAGCGGTTTATCGGGAGCGACGTCGAGCGCGCCCGGCTGGTATGGCAGCTGTTGAGCCGGATTGGCCCGCGAGTGATCACCGCCTGCGGCCGCGTGTATGGGGGTGGTCTGTACAAGGTCGAACCCAGGGAGCTGGCGTGCATCCCGGTTCCGCAAATGGCCGCTCTGCTGCGCGGCTGAGACTGCCGGCAAATGACCTGTTTGTCAGGACCTGAGCGCGGCTTTCAGGTCGGCCGTATACCAGATCAAAAACCGGTCAAGCGGCGGCTGCTTGCGCAGTCCGGTGCCGAATGCCGACATACCAAAGACGCGCTGGCGTGCCAGCAGGAACACGACACCGACATCGGCGTATTCCATGGTCTTCACACCTGTCGTGTCATCAATCAACTGCCGCGTCGGGCTGCCCAACTGCGCGATGATCCGGGGTTCCGGATCATCGACCGCCAAACCCAGAAACCGCCCGCAGTACGATGTCGGCGGATTGGATTGATCGACGCAGGCGATCTTGGAGATATGCCCCGTGCGCGGGTCGAACGTCAAGTCAAGATGAGGCCCGAGGCTGCTGCCCAATTGATACGACCAGGTGCGATAGCTATTGATGTCCGTGCCTGCTGGCAGGGCATTGGCGGGATCCTTCTGCGGATCCTTCTCGGGGTCCGTGTAGTAGGCGCGCATACCCGCCTCTCCGGGCGCATCGCTGCCGTACACCACGGGCGGAACTCCCAATTTATATCGGGCATCACCGCGCGAATCGCCAAGCGTCATCGTGCCCAGAGTCGATAGCTGGTCGCTGAAGCGTGCATAGGCGCGAAGCGTCCAGCCGATGGCGAACAGCACAGCGCATAGCACGACGAGTACCCAGAGGACGATGGAGCGTGCGCGTTGTTTGCGTGGTGGCACGGAGTTCGATTCCCAGAAAGTGGTGGCGAAAGCTACGCCATACCTTCGGGAACGTTAGCATTTTTGCGCATGTTCCGAGGTAAATAACGAAGTCCGGTTAGGATCGCTGCCATCTCATCGGCCGCCGAGGCGCAGCGCACTCCGGTCGATTTGCCGTCTTCCAACTTACTGACGTTGAACAATTATTTGATTCTTCTGTGGTGGGCGGTACTGGGATCGAACCAGTGACCCCTGCCGTGTGAAAGCAGTGCTCTACCGCTGAGCTAACCGCCCGTGTCGCAAAGCGGCCGAGAGTTTAAGCGGCGCCCCGTGGCGAATCAATTGCCGCGCCGCTACCATGCGCGGCCCCCGCCGCGAGACCACGCAATGACCGTTGTCACCCGCTTTGCCCCGAGTCCCACCGGCCTGCTGCACATTGGCGGAGTGCGCACGGCGCTGTTCTCCTGGCTGTATGCGCGCCATCAGGGCGGCAGGTTCATTCTGCGCATCGAAGACACCGATCGCGAGCGCTCCACCGAGGAGGCCGTGCGCGTGATTCTGGACGGCATGCGGTGGCTGGATCTTGCTGCCGACGAGGGGCCTTATTTCCAGTCGCAGCGCTACCAGCGCTACCGCGCGGTCATCGCGCAGCTGCTCGAACGCGGCGCGGCCTACCGCTGCTATTGCACCAGGGAGGAACTCGAGGCGATGCGGCAGCAGCAGCTCCAGGCCAGGCAAAAACCGCGCTACGACGGTCGCTGCCGCGAGCGGGTTGAGCCGCGTGCCGGGATGGCGCCGGCGATTCGTTTCAAGAACCCACTCGGTGGTGAAGTGATCGTCGACGACCAGGTTCACGGCCGCGTGGTGTTTCAGAATTCCGAGCTCGACGACCTGATCATCGAGCGCTCGGATGGCAATCCGACCTACAACTTCTGCGTGGTGGTGGACGATATGGACATGGGCGTGAGCCACGTGATCCGCGGCGACGACCATCTGAACAACACGCCACGCCAGATCAACATGCTGCGCGCGCTGGGCGCAACGCCACCGGTGTACGCTCACGTGCCGATGATCCTGGGTGCGGACGGGGCCAAGCTCTCCAAGCGCCATGGCGCGGTCAGTGTGCTGCAGTACCAGCAAGACGGCTATCTGCCCGATGCGCTGCTCAACTACCTGGTGCGCCTGGGCTGGTCGCACGGCGATCAGGAGGTCTTCACCCGCGAGGAGATGATCGCCAACTTCGACATCAAGGATGTCAATAAAGCCGCCGCGGCATTTGATCCGGAAAAACTGCTGTGGCTCAACCAGCAGCACATCATGCGTGCGCCCGTAGGAGCGCTGGCGGCTGGCTTGCGCCCGCGCCTGGCCGCGCTCGGGGTTGTGGTGGATGACGACAGGCTGCTGGAAGGGGTTGCGAACGCGCAGCGCGAGCGCGCCACGACCTTCAACGAAATGGCCGACAACAGCCTGTTCTTCTTCTGCGACATAGAAGCCTACGATGACAAAGCCGCCCGAAAAAATCTCACGCCCGATGCGGTGCCGATGTTGCAGGCAGTGCAACAGGGCTTCGAGGCTTTGAGCGACTGGAATGCCGGTTCGGTCCATGAGGTGATCAACGCCGTCGCGCAGCGCTACGGAGTCGGTCTGGGTAAAGTTGCGCAGCCGCTGCGCGTGGCGGTGTCGGGTGGTGCGGTCTCGCCGCCAATCGACATCACTGTCGCGTTGCTGGGAAAGGAGACATGTTGCCGGCGTATCGAGCATGCGGTGCGCTGGGCGCAGACCGCTCGCTGATCGCCTCATGGGTGCCGTTGTTGACAAGGATCATGGGCTTGCGTACCGTCGCGGCCCTTCAGTGGGGCTATAGCTCAGCTGGGAGAGCGCTTGCATGGCATGCAAGAGGTCGGCGGTTCGATCCCGCCTAGCTCCACCACGATCACGCGGTCCGTTTGACTGTCCCCATCGTCTAGAGGCCCAGGACATCGCCCTTTCACGGCGGTAACAGGGGTTCGAATCCCCTTGGGGACGCCACGCTGTCGGGAGCTGCCGCCATGGACACACCACTTCTAGCCCCAGTGTCGCGACGCGAGGCCCTGTGCGCAGGTTTGCTCGCGTGTCTGGGTGTCGGTCACCCCCGCCTTGCCCACAGTGGCGAGTCGGTCGGCACCGCGCCCCTGATCATGAAGACCATACCTAGCAGCGGAGAGAAGATTCCCGCGATCGGACTTGGCACCGACTCATTCCGGGCTTCCGAGAGCGACAGCATTCGGGCGGAAATCGGCCGCATGCACCAGCTTGGCGGATCGGTGATCGACACCGCCGCTGCCTACGGCGACAGCGAGGCGCTGATCGGCGATGC